>CAZSOR010000520.1:0-2506 GCA_964608395.1 uncultured Pirellulales bacterium | reverse complement strand
GGTCTCAGTCGGCTGTACTATTTTGGCCGAGAAGCTTCGATACTTTATTCACCAGGACGTCAAAATCTACGGGCTTTTCGAGAAATTCAGTCACGGGCAGCCAGTCGTCGTCGATATCCTTGGGCCCAAATCCCAGCGGGAACTTGGCATTGATCGCCGTGAGCATCAGTATCGGAATCATCTTGAACTGCTCGCTTTCGTGACGCATAAAACGAGCCAATTCAAAGCCTGCCGAAATATCTTCAGGAAACATGACATCCAGTACCGCTAAATCCGGAATTTTATTTTGCATGCTCTTTACTGCATCGTCGGTATCCAGCTCAATCTGAACATCGTGCCCTTCCTTACGTAAGACAGTCGCTGTAGTCTGGGCAAAGTCCTCGTCGTCATCCACAATCAAAACATAAGCCATTTTATTACTCCTTCTTAATCGTTTTTACGAACTTTCATCTAAGGCGGGGAATCTCAGCTCAAACTTCGTTCCGAATCCGGGGCGAGACTCCACCCGGATACGAATTGAGTACATTTCAGCCACATGCTTAACAATAGCCAAACCCAGCCCGGAAGACTCTTTATTATGTTGAACGGCCTCTTTGGTGCGGTAGTGCTCCTCGAAGATACGAGGCAACTTATCCGCAGGAATGCCTATTCCGTTATCTTCAATAACGACAACAGGCTCCAAATTCGGCCCCGGCTTACAGGAAACATTTACCTGCCCGTTTCTTTGCGAGTATATTACCGCATTTGACAGCAGATTGACAAACAACATTTTGAAGTGATCTTCAGCACCAAGAAGGCTGACCGGCCGGATATCAGTTTTGAAAATAATCCCCCGCTCCTGAGCAACACTTTCAACCTGAGAGATGCACCACTCCAGCAGTTCGGTTGAAACCATCCTGACTCGGGGAATAGATTCCAGGCTCGTCGAACTGAGATTTGCCAACTGGAGCATTTCCTGGATTTCAGCCGTCAATCGCCGGCATCTTAGCAATATCCGCTCTATCACCTTCTGCACCTCGTCTGGGATCTCGCCGCAGTATCCCTGGAGCAGCAGTTGAGCGTTGGAATAGATCGCCGCAAAGGGTGCTTTTAGCTGGTGAGTCGTGGTCAGCATGTGCCGGGACCGTTCATTACAAGCAGCCACAACCCGTCGGTTGGTTTCAGCCAGTTCGAAATCTCTCCGGCGTACCATTAACGACAGATGAGAAGCAAGATACCACACCACCAGCCAGATTACGATCGTCAGAAAGAAGTTGAATGCCAGTATCGTCAGTACCGGCGAGGCAGACTCTTCGCGTAAAGAGTCTGCGAAGATACTCATAGGAGGCAGTATTTTCAGAACATATTCGGCCATGGTACACGCCGCGAACATACCGATCGCCATCGCCGTGACAATCAGAGACTGCCTGCGGGAGAAGAACACGCACGACAGAACGATGTGAAACAGATATGTAAACGCGATATTCGTCTCCAGGCTGCCGACAAAGTATACAACCCCAGTGAGAATCACCAAATCCACGGTAATCTGGCCCCACAGATTAGACATGATCTGGGCGGGTGAAGTCCTCGTCCGGGCCGAATACAGAAAAGCAAGATTGCTGAGTACCAGAACCGCTCCCGTGATAAAGGGCCATACCCCGGGCCGGCGCATCCCGAAAGAACCGATCAATCGAGGAAACAAACCCGCGATGCCATAGAACCCAAGAGTTGCGATCACCAGCCATCGGAACTGGCAGAACCACGATACGTTATGCACCAGCAGGGATTCCAAAAAAGGCCTTTCGGAGCCTTTGGCATCGGGCTTGATTGACAACTCCCTTACAGGCAACAGCTCATAAGTGGCCGAGCGAACGTTCTTATCTGCAGTCATAAGAAAAATCCTTCACGAACTTTTTGCGTTTAATCTTCTAATCGCCGACGAATCATAGCATAATACGGGGAAAACGACAAGAAGACTGGGCTGAGCAATTTCTATCCTATTCGATGCATTTGAAAATGGAAATGTCTTTCGAGCCGCAGCGGGTGCAGGAAAAGGGCTGATATCGGCGGTCAGGACAGCCTTTTTTCGACACGACAAGACTGTCGCATTTCGAAAAAACTCACAAAACCGAAAGCGCGTTCTACCTGACCTTTTGCCGGCTAGATCTTAACGACATTGCCTTTTTGAAAGCCTACTGGCAGATCGAAGCCGACTGGGCGGTCTTCAAAAGGCTGTGCAAGCTACACAAAATAAAAGTTGCCTGAGTCGTAAGGATCCGCCTCAAGTCATCAAAAGTCGGTTGCAAATTTGAGAAGGATTTGTTAAGCTGATGAAAATAGAGACTTTGATAGGACAATTAATTTATCTATATGGCAAATATCAAATTTCAACAATTAAAAATGTGGAATCAACGCTCCGCGATGATGAGAACCTCAATTTTGCACTTTGCCTTTTTACTTTTGATTTTTTTTCAATCGGCGGTCGCGCATGGATACGATTGGCCTATGTGGCGATATAATGCGGGCC
>CAZSOR010000519.1:0-2518 GCA_964608395.1 uncultured Pirellulales bacterium | reverse complement strand
CCGGGCGGGCCGATCGAGGCGATGGTCAAAGCCGGTAAACGCGTGCTGGCCGTCGACGTGCGAGGCACGGGAGAAACGCAGCAGAGCAAACAGAACAAGTTTACCGATGCTATCGGGCTCGATTGGAAGGACGTTTTCACGGCCTACCTGCTCGGACGCTCCTACGTCGGCATGCGAGCCGAGGACGTGCTGGTTTGTGCTCGTTTCCTGCGGCAGCAGCAAGCAGGGCCTGTCGATTTAATTGCCGCCGGTAACGTCACCATCCCCGCGCTTCACGCCGCAGCGCTCGAACCTGACCTCTTCGACTCGGTGAGATTGACGGGATTGCTCAGCTCATGGTCGAATGTGATTGAGCTTGGCCGCTCTTACAACCAACAGATAAACACTGTGCATGGGGCATTAAAGGCGTACGATATTCCCGATCTGGCCGCGACACTGGGCGATAATCTGATTGTCAAAGAGCCGCTGGACGCTCTGGGGCAACCTCATTAGAGAAAAGCAAATTCGAAATTCAAAGCTCCTGTAAAGGCAAACAAGCCGGGGCAGGTTACTTAATTTTGAACCTGCGCTCCGGCTTTTTTTGCACGTTTTATTTTCCATCCGGCCTGTCTGGGAGCCGATGGAAGAGTCAAAAACTGTGTTAGCATTCAGTTTTTAGATTTCAATTAGCTGTCTTTTGCCTCGAATTCAGCATCGATGACGTCTTCGGGCTTTTTACTTTGAACTTCTTCTTCGGGAGGCGGAGGAGCTTGCGAGGCATCGCCGGCCGGTGCCGAAGCGGCCTGCTTTTTGGCTGCCTCTTCATAAAGCACCTTGCCTAATTCCTGGCCGGCTGTACCCAGGTTTTCAATCGCCTTCTTTATGGCGTCGGCGTCCTCGCCCTTGATTGTTTCTTTGAGATTGTTGGCCGCGTTCTCGATATTTCCGCGGGTCTCTGCCGAGACTTTATCGCCGTGCTCCTTGAGCGTTTTTTCCGTCGAATAAATCAACTGGTCGGCCTGATTCTTCAGGTCCACCACTTCTCTCTTCTTCTTATCATCCTCGGCGTGGGACTCGGCTTCTTTGGTCATCTTCCCGACTTCCTCGTCGCTCAGCCCGGAGCTGGATTTAATTTCAATCGACTGCTGCTTGCCGGTCCCGAGGTCCTTGGCCGAGACGTTCAAAATACCGTTGGCGTCAATATCAAAGGCCACTTCAATCTGAGGAACGCCCCGCGGTGCCGGCGGCAGGTCGGCAAGCTGGAACCTGCCGAGCGTTCGATTGTCCCTGGCAAATTCCCGCTCACCCTGCAGAACGTGGATATCAACGGTCGTCTGGCTATCGGCGGCCGTCGAGAAAATCTCTTTCTTGCTGGTCGGAATCGTAGTGTTGCGCTCGATTAATCTGGTCAAAACCCCGCCCAATGTCTCGACGCCCAGCGAAAGCGGCGTAACATCCAGGAGCAAAATATCCTTAACGCCCGCGTCGCCGGCAAGCACTGCACCCTGAATGGCTGCACCGACCGCAACAACCTCATCCGGATTGATGCTCTTGTTCGGCTCCTTGTCGAAGATGTCTTTGACGATCTGCTGAACTTTCGGAATCCTTGTCGAACCGCCGACGAGCAACACCTCAGCGATATCACCGGCTTTGAGTTTGGCATCGTCGATCGCTTTGCGACATGGAGTCTTAAGCCGTTCAAGAATGGGATCAACGAGCGATTCGAACTTGCTGCGGCTGATTGTAATCTGCAGATGCTTTGGCCCCGATGCGTCGGCGGTGATAAACGGCAGATTGACCGTGCTCTCAAGCTGCGAGCTCAATTCGCACTTTGCTTTTTCGGCAGCTTCCTTAAGACGCTGATGGGCCATTGCATCGCCCCGCAGATCGATACCTTCGGTCTTTTTGAACTCATCGGCCAGGAAATTTATCAGCACAGCGTCCAGATCGTCACCACCAAGATGCGTATCGCCGTTCGTGCTGAGAACCTCAAAGACATTATCGCCGATATCGAGTACCGAAACGTCGAATGTTCCGCCGCCAAAGTCGAAGACGGCGACCTTTTCGTTCTTTTTCTTCTCAAGACCGTAGGCAAGTGCTGCTGCGGTCGGCTCATTTATTATACGATCGACTTCGAGCCCCGCGATCTTGCCTGCGTCCTTGGTGGCCTGACGCTGAGAATCGTTAAAGTATGCCGGAACGGTAATCACGGCGTTTGTTACTGTTTCGCCCAGATAATCCTCGGCCGTCTTCTTCAAATCCTGCAGAATCATTGCCGAAACCTCCGGCGGAGTATATTCCTTGCCCCGAACATCGACCTTCACCAGCTCATCCGAAGCCCCGGTAATTTTATACGGCACAATCTTCTCTTCCGACGAGACCTCGTTGTGACGCCGGCCCATAAAACGCTTAATGGAAAACACTGTGTTTTCCGGATTTGTGACCTGCTGATGCCGTGCAATCTGCCCGACAAGCCTTTCACCCTTATCTGTAAAACCGACCACCGAAGGGGTCAGCCGGGATCCTGAAGAATTAATCA
>CAZSOR010000518.1:0-2529 GCA_964608395.1 uncultured Pirellulales bacterium | reverse complement strand
CCGGCCAAAAGCTCGGCGGCCAGCGGATTCTCCAACTGCTGCTGGATCGTGCGCTTTAGAGGTCTTGCGCCGAACGCCGGGTCGTAACCCTCGTCCATGATTTGCTCCCGGGCAGCATCCGTGAATTCGACCTGGATGTTGCGGTTATCCAGACGCTCAGCCAGGTAATCCAGTTGAATATCGACAATCTTCCGCAGGTCTTCTTTGCCGAGCATGTGGAAGACGATTATTTCATCGATCCGATTCAGGAATTCCGGCTTAAAAAGCTGCTTGAGAGCATCTTTGACATGGGCCTCGATCTCCCAGTCGGCGCCGGATTCTTCGGTGAGCTGCTGGATTTGGTGGCTGGCGATATTGCTGGTCATAATGATAACAGTGTTCTTAAAATCGACGGTCCGGCCTTTGCCGTCGGTCAACCGGCCGTCGTCGAAAACCTGGAGCATAACGTTGAAGACATCCGGGTGGGCCTTTTCGATCTCATCGAGCAAAATCACTGAGTAGGGTTTTCGCCGGACCGCTTCGGTCAGACGCCCGCCCTCTTCGAAACCAACATAGCCCGGAGGCGAACCGATCAGCCGCGCGACAGAATGCGGCTCCATGAATTCACTCATATCAACCCGAACCATCGAGTGCGGATCGTTAAACAGAAAATCAGCGAGCGCTTTGGACAGCTCCGTTTTACCCACGCCGGTCGGGCCGAGGAATAAGAATGTCCCTATCGGCCGGTTCGGGTCGCCTAATCCCGAGCGGCTCCTGCGAACGGCATTACAAAGTGCTTCAACGGCTTCATTCTGGCCGACCACTCGCCGGCGAATCGCATCCTCCATTTTCATCAGACGCTCACGTTCTCCGCTCAATAATTTCGCGATGGGTATTGACGTCCACTTCGAAACAACCCCGGCGATGTGCTCTTCGGTGACTTCGTTGTGAATGATCGCCTTGTCGGATTTGGAAAGCTGGGCCTCTTTTTCCTCCAGCTCTTTTTTCAGGTTTGTTATCGTCTCGTATTTTAGGCGGGCAGCGGTCTCCAGGTCGCCTTTGCGCTGGGCATCTTCGAATTGATTATGAGCATCTTCAATCTTCTCTTTGAGAGTTTTGATCTGGTCGATGTCACCCATTTCACTCTCCCATTGTACTGTGAGTTGCTTGTCCCGCTGCTGCAGTTCGGCCAAATGTTTTTCTGTATTCTTCAGCCTTTCCCGGCTGGCGTCGTCGCTTTCTTTCTTCAGCGCTTCTCGTTCGATCTGGTACTGTACGATCTTTCTGCGAATACCATCAAGTTCGGCCGGCAGCGAATCATTTTCGATCCGCAACTTAGAGGCCGATTCGTCGATCAGGTCGATGGCCTTGTCCGGCAGCCACCGGTCGGTAATATACCGATTCGACAAAGTAGCGGCGGCAACAAGCGCCGAATCCGTAATGCGAACGCCATGATGCGCATCATAGCGGGCCTTGAGTCCCCGCAGGATGGCGATAGTTTCTTCGACACTCGGCGGATTAATCAGAATCGGCTGGAAACGCCTCTCGAGCGCCGCGTCTTTCTCAATGTACTTTCGGTACTCGTCAATCGTCGTTGCGCCGATGCAGCGCAGCTCGCCCCGCGCGAGGGAAGGCTTTAAAAGATTGCCCGCATCGACGGCTCCTTCGCCCTTGCCGGCGCCGACGACTGTGTGCAGCTCATCGATAAAGAGGATGATTTGTCCCCCCGCGGCAATGACTTCTTTGAGCACGGCCTTAAACCGGTCCTCGAATTCGCCCCTGAATTTTGTGCCGGCGATCAACGCCCCCATATCCAAAGCGACAACTCTCTTGTTCTTCAGACCGACGGGGACATCCCCTGTAACGATCCGCTGGGCGAGGCCTTCGACGATGGCGGTCTTGCCGACACCGGGCTCGCCGATCAGCACCGGATTATTTTTTTTCCGGCGGTTGAGAACCTGCATGCACCGCCTTATCTCTTCGTCTCTGCCGATCACAGGGTCGAGCTTCCCCTTGCGGGCCATGTCCAGAAGGTCGATCCCGTAGCGTTCCAGCGCCTTGTATTTATCTTCCGGATTCTGGTCTGTTATCTTTTCCGGGCCGCGGATTTCTTTCAGGGCGGTTTCAATCTGTTCCGGCGTAACTGAGTTTAGCTGCAAAATCTCTTTAGCGTCACTCTGCACCGAAGCAAGCGAGATCAATAGATGCTCGACGCTCAAATATTCATCCCCCATCGCATCGGCCCTGTTTTGCGCATCCAGAACGATCTGGCCAAGCGCGGGATCCGGCATGATTTGATTGCTGCTTTTGCTTTCGGCTAACCGTCCAAGCTCGCTGTCCACCATCTCTTTAATTCGACCGACATTGGCGCCGATTTTTTTTAGTACCTCGACGGCAACGCCGGCTTCATCGCTGCAAACAGCGCTCAACAGATGCAGTGGTGACATCACGGTATGCGATTTCGCCATTGCGATTTGCTGAGCCGTGGCTATCGCCTCCTGGGCCTTCAACGTAAATTTGTCGAATTTCATAGCTAACCTCTTTTAATAC
>CAZSOR010000517.1:0-2548 GCA_964608395.1 uncultured Pirellulales bacterium | reverse complement strand
ACTTTCCGCTCGCGCTTCATTGCGAACAGCAGGTTCATGTCGCAGGGCGGTTAGCAAGACATCAGGCCGGCGTCAAAATGGTGTATTCGCAAACGACACCGGAAATTCTTGCCGAGAAGGTGATTGCCAATCTTGGCAAAAATGTAGACTATCCACCGATCCCTGTGCAAGGTGCTCAAAAGGCCGCCCAACTAATTTGCGAGCTTCTTTGATGCCGGAAGCTTTCGCTTACCTGCCGATTTCTTCGCTGTGACTGCTTAGCTACTGCTTATCCTGCCGCGGGCAACGCGATAGAGCCAATAGGCCACAGCAAGCAGCAGAATACTGCCGCCGATCTGCCCGATGGGCGGCGTGAAAGGCAGCTCAATATTGGCTAAGGCCAGGAGCTTGACGATAATGGCGTTAATGTTAAGAAATGGCAGATCAATCTGAAACTGTTTAAGGATAATGATGGGGATGGCTAATAGAATACCCATGAGTGCTTCGCCCGTGATCAGGCCGGACGCGAAAAGAAGTCCATTGCGACCCGATTTTTCTATCTGTTCTTTTGCAGTCTGCTGTCGTGTGTGAAATCGCTTGGTGGCGTAATGAATCAGCCCGCCGAGGAAGATGGGCACGGCCAGCTCCAGCGGCAGATAGATTCCGATTGTGACAGCCAGAACCGGCGTGCGGAACGTGCTGCCGATGTGCTTGAGATATTCATCCAGGGCAATTACCGCTGCTGCGATACCCATCCCGATAAAGATATAAGTCCAGGGCAGGTCGCCTTTAAAGACGCCCTGGGCGACCGATGCCATCAGGTTCGCCTGGACGGCCGAAAGTGCATCGGGCCCGGCGCCGGGCTGGCCGCGAAATCCGTAAGCCTTGTAAAGCAGCATCAGAACCGGCGCGATGACCAGTGCGCCTGCAGCAGTGCCGACGAGTTGCATGACCTGCTGCTTCCAGGGGGTGGCGCCGACGATCTGGCCGGCCTTAAGGTCCTGCATGTTGTCACCGGCGATTGCTGCGGCGCAGCAGACAACGCTGCCGATTATGATGGCGGCCGCCGGCCCGTTGATATTGTCGCGGCCCATCAGGACGACCAGCAGCAGCGCCGAGACGGTGACGGTTGCAATGGTGACACCTGAGATCGGATTATTTGAGGAGCCGACGAGACCGGCCATGTAAGCCGCTACCGCCGAGAAGACAAAGCCTGCGACCAGCATAACCGCGGCCATCGGCAGCGAGACCGTGACATCTTTGACGAAATACTGGTAGACCAGAAAGAGCGGAATAATCGAGGCGATGATGAGAATGAGCACCCACTTCATGGACATGTCTTTTTCGGTCCTTGCGACGCTTTTCTCGCTGTCGGTGACCTGCCGGTAGGCGCGCAGACCGCTGGCGATACCGCTGAACAGCGATCTTCGCATGGCGAAGATGGTCCACAAACCTCCGAGCAGCATTCCGCCGACTCCAAGGTACCGAGTCCGTTTCGACCAGATTCGCCCGGCGTAATCCACTGCTTCGACGGCAGTTCCAAGCTGAGCATCGACGTCGGCATTATGTATTATTGCCGCTTCGATCTGGGCCGTCGTTGTGTCCGGATCAATGTTTTCGTATGCCAGGGTGAACACGTTCCACCCATCCGGATTTTCCGTTTCACTTTCGAGCTGGTATACGGGCCATTGGTCCTGGGCGGCCACAATTGGAATAGCGGCGTACCAGTTCAGGGCGCCGCCGAGAAAAATCAGCACGGCGATGTTCAGCCCGACGATGTAACCTACCGAGAGCAGGGCGGGACTGAGATTGGAGCCGAAATAGGCAATAGAGCCTTTGACACGGCCGGCCACCTCGACCAACTCGGGCCAGAAGCCGACACCTTTTGCCCCAACCTTGAACAGGGCGCCGGCAATGGATGCTACGGCGATATAAACAACGCCGGAGCCACCCTGCTGGCCCGTTTCGAGTACTTCTGCGGTGGCGATTCCTTCGGGGAACTTCAAGTCACCTTCGACAATCAGAGAACGCCTGAGCGGGATTGTAAAGAGCACACCGAGCGTCCCGCCGAACCCGGCAATAATCGTTACCCAGAAGAAGTTGAAATCTTCCCAGAAGCCCATGATGACCAGCGCCGGCAGCGTGAAAATCACGCCGGCAGCCAACGATTCTCCCGCCGAGGCCGCCGTCTGTACGATATTGTTCTCCAGGATGTTGCTCTTTCGAAACATTCGTAATACGCCCATCGAGATAACCGCCGCCGGTATCGAAGCCGAGACTGTCATCCCGGCAAACAATCCCAGATAGGCGTTTGCCGCCGCTAAGATCATCGAAAGAAGTACACCCAGGATGAGTGCTTTGATTGTAATTTCAGGTAATGACGGTCCTTGTGAATTCATATCTCACCTATTCCATATAGTAAGAAAATAGCAATTTCCGAGTCAACTGCCGGCGCATACGAGAACTCCCGCCATCATTTTACAAACTGGGTGACAAAATATTTCGGCGTCAGCGGCTCGCCTGTCGCGCGTTCGATCATCTTGTTCCAGTGATAGACCGCGCCGACTTC
>CAZSOR010000516.1:0-2548 GCA_964608395.1 uncultured Pirellulales bacterium | reverse complement strand
TTTGTCGAGGGCAATTATCAAATTGGTTGAAAGGAGATAAAAGATGTACAAAATGACTATGTTGTTGGGATTGCTTGTCGCAATCATGAGTGTCAGTGCTTCTGGGGTAGGTTTTATTGGTACACCAACAGCGGGGTTGGAAAAGGGCCAATGGAATGTAGGAGTTAACTACACCTATATGAGCATGGATTTGGCAAAAACGAAGTTTGCTGGTACAGAGGCAGGTGCCGCATTATTAACGAAGTTGTCAATAAATGACAACAAAATCCAGCGTTATTATGCCGGCGTTGGTTATGGTGTGACAGATGTATGGGAAGCGTATGTCCAACTCGGTATTGCTGATGTTAAAGCTCGGATGATAACCGATGTTCCCGGTGATACTGAGACTGGGTATAACTTTGACAACAATTTTGCCTGGGGTTGGGGAACAAGGTATACGTTCTATGAACAAGACACTGTTCGCTGGGGTGCTTCACTGCAGATGAACTGGCTGGATACAAGCTGGGATGATAAAGGCGCAGGCTGGAAAACAACATTCGACTACGCCGACTATGATCTATTGATCGGCGTTGGTCCTACGGTTGATATGGGCGGCTGGAACCTGTACGGAGGACCGTTCTTCTACATGATCTCAGGAGATTTAGACATTAAAGGAATTGACGAAGACGGAGTTACGAAAGCTAGTAGCGATCTTGAAGCGGACAGTAACATCGGTGGCTTTGTCGGCGCACAATGCACCGTGATGGAAAAGTACGATATAACGACCGAGCTTTCTTTCACAGGCGATGGCTGGGCGATTGGTGCAGGGATTGCTATGCCATTTTAAGCTTACCTGATACTCTGAGAGTTTCCTTCTCTGTGTGTTGAGTATCAGTTAAAGGCGATGCTGATGTGCTTAGTGTGAGCCTCGTCTACAGATTTAACCGTAAGTTTGATCTGAAGCGTTTGTTTTTTGTTTGACAAAAATAAGTGAAACAGGTATAAAAGGCTGTAAGCTACAGGTGTGCAGCCTTTTTTTGTACATAAAAATGTGCATTTATCCCGCTTTTCAGGCTCAACCTGTGCGAAAAAAGCGATAAATGGAGTTGTTTTATATACGTTGCTATGTTATTATATAGTGTTTGATGCAATGTGCTAAATTAAGGTTGTGATAGTGACAATAGAAAACAATATTTATCGGAAGGGAAGGATTATGGAAAGGAAAGTGTTGTGGTTAGGTCTAATGCTTATCGTGATTGGCTTGTGCGGCTCAGGTACTCTCGCTACGACGATGGGCCCCCCGGCGGCCGGTCTGGAAGCAGGCAAGTATGGTGTCGGTCTCGATTACTCTAATTCCGAAATAGGTATCGATGTAGATAGTGAACGGACATCTCTAACTCTTCAGGCGGTTTATCTCAACGATGTTAGACAACCTAATTTGGACAAGGAATTCCAGGTAGATCCTGAAAAGCTCAAATTTGAGGAGAAGTTCGAAAGCGATATGATTTTCGCCAATTTAGGTTACGGCGTCTCTGACAAATTGGAAGTTTTCCTGCGTTTGGGCATGGCTGACTTCGACGCGAATGACATGGATGGCAGCAGCGAATTTGCCTATGGTTTGGGTGCCAGAGCGACCTTTTACGAAGAGGGGAACCTTAAGTTAGGTGCACTGCTCCAGATGACCTGGGCAAAAGCTGACGGTGACTTTTACGAGCAAAAGCGTATCGTGGTAAAGGATGCCTTTGGTAATGATGAAATTAATGAGACCGTAGGTACTACCAGCACGTGGGAGATTGACTATTATCAATTGAAATTTGCGGTAGGCCCGACTTACAAGCTGACGGAGGATTTTTCGATTTATGGAGGTCCGTTCTACCACTTAGTGAGTGGAGATTATGATATGGAACGTAGTGGTGAAAAAATAGAGGTTGAACCGTTGACACCACCAAATACTCAGATTACGGACACAACCTATTCTGAAGAACGTTCGGGAGATATCGAGGAACAATCAAATTTTGGCGCCTACATTGGCGCTCGGGTTGATCTCGCCAGGAACCTTCCTCTCTGCATTGAGTATCAGTTTACCGGCGATGCTGATGTGCTTGGAGCGAGCCTCGTGTACAGGTATTAATCATAAGTACGATCTGTTACGTTTGTTATTTGTTTGACAAAAGATAAGCAAAACATGCATAAAAGGCTGTGAGCTACGGGTTTGCAGCCTTTTTTTACACACATGGTTACACTTTTGCCCCGCTTTTTCGACTCAGCTTGTGCGAAAAAAGAATATAAAGAAACTTTTTTCTATTGTGTTATAGTGTTATAACGATAATATTTATTGGTGGCAGATGGGTGGTGTGATTATAATTATCATTGATAACGGGATTTTTTAAGAAGGCAACAAGAAGTTCAAGAAAAGATTTTATAAGGAGATGAGCATGAAGAAGCAAGGAGTTTTATTAGCAGCCGTAGTTTTGTTCTGTGTAGTGGGTTTCGCTCAGGCCCAGAACTCGGAGTTGCACGGGTCGGTCGACTTGACCTATCAGAGTAAATATATCTGGCGAGGCTTCGA
>CAZSOR010000515.1:0-2552 GCA_964608395.1 uncultured Pirellulales bacterium | reverse complement strand
CACGGGTGTTGGATGGAGGTACATGGAGTGCCCTAAATGAAGCGGCCTTTGGGGTTGGCTCAGTAGCAGAGAACTTACGTATAACCGAGATTATGTACCATCCAGAGGATACCGGCGATCCCAGTGATCCCAACGAGGAATTCATCGAGCTAAAGAATATCGGTGCTGAAACAATAAATCTGAACCTGGTAGGGGCAGGCCCGCGTGCCTGCCCTGGGCAACCACATGGAGTTAAATAGGGACGGACCCTATTATTTTTATTGACATTGATTTCATATCCTGTTATTTTGTCATCATGCCGAGAAGTTCACGAATTGTTATCGAAGGATGTGCTCATCACGTTACTCAGCGTGGCAATAACCGCCAGGATGTTTTCTTCGTAGATGATGACCGGCGTGTGTTTCTTGACCTTCTGGCTGAGGCGGCGGAACGTTTCGATCTGGCCGTGGATGGCTACTGCCTTATGACCAATCACGTTCATCTTGTCGTCACGCCGGAGCGACAGGACTCGCTGGCCATGGCATTGAAACACACCAATCAGCTATACGCTCAGTACGTCAATCGGTTCCATGGGCGCAGCGGCCACCTTTGGCAGGATCGATTCTTTTCGTGCCCATTGGACGAAACACACCGCTGGCGTACGCTGGTGTATATCGAACGCAATCCAGTAAGGGCGCGCTTGTGCCGCAAGGCGTGGCGATGGACCTGGAGCAGTGCTGCGGGACACTGTGGCATGGACGATCCGTCGGCGCTTCTCGACTTGTCCGGCTGGCAGAAGCAGATGGATACGGCCCGCTGGCGAGATCTGCTGACTCGGGCCGATGATGAGCGGCAGCTTGCCCGGCTTCGTTTGTGCACCAGTCGCGGGCGGCCGTTAGGTAGTGATAGATTCGTATCGAAGCTGGAGACGCTTATAGGCCGTCGACTTCGTCCTCTACCATGTGGCAGACCCCTAAAAAATAGGGTCCGTCCCTATTAAAAAATAAGGGAAAAAAAGTGCAACGAAAAGCTTTTACTCTTCTTGAACTCTTGATAGTAATGTCGATTATCGTATTATTATTAAGCATTCTTTTGCCTTGCCTTATGAGTGCAAAAGAAAGAGCACGGGAATTATTTGCTATGCAAGTCGGAGTTAATGAAGATGGAAAGGTTCTCCTGGAAATTCGAAACCTTTCTCATAGAAAATCATCTGAAGACATATATATGATAGAGATTGACCCTCCGAGGAATTGCCGCGTTTTCTTAAAAAAACCTCATCCTTCAGGTATAAAATTAATAAAAAGAGATGGCCAGGATTATATTAAATGGAGACCTAAATTGGATGATATTGGTGTGCATTTAATTACTGTTGTTTTTGAAGGTGAAGAAACCTCTGAGCAAGAGATTGCAATTTATGTTTTTAATAAAAAGCTTTTAGAAGCTGAGCAAAAAGACAAATGAGATGCGGATTAACGCTGATAAACTATATATCCGGGTATATCTGGAACCACCATACATATTTATTGGAAATCGGGGGGCGCCTTAGTTATTTCTCCCGTCTGGTGGGGAAATTGAGTTTTGCAAATTGTCCGAAATATTTCTTTGCCGCTTTATCATACGCCTTTGCGGCTTGGATTTCTTCTTTGAATTTGCCGAGAAAAATCCGCCGGCCGTCAACGCATATCTGCGCGCCCCAGTTTTGCCGGCTCTTGTAAAACGTAATACCCTTGTATTTGGAGTATCCCGGCCTCGAAGACTTGCTTAAGTTCCAACTGTTCTGCAGGCGAGTTGCCGATCTCAAATTTGCCTTCCTGTTATCGAGAGTCCTGGCGTTGATATGGTCGCAGACCAGGCTATCAGGAGTATTCGCCACCTCTCGGTGCATGGAAATCAATTTTGCCCTTTTTCCGTTTCGGTTCGGTTTTTTACAGACGGCGTATAATTTATAATGAGACCGGCCGGAGACGTACCATTTGTATTCGCTCAGCCGATAATAGTCGTCCGGATCGACGATGGCGTATTTGCCTTTTGTCAGGGCGATTCGCCTGAAGGCGTAGCCGTAGCGCAACCGGCGGTATAAAAGCACCGGCCCGGCCAGAAAAAACTCCAGCCGGTTCGGAATTGTAAATGACAGAACGACCCTGATGAGCCCGCCCCCCCCCCTCCTGAAGGATCAGGAGAAATCCGAAATTCTAAGCTCTAAATCCTAAACAATATCAAAATTCTAATTTCAAATATTCAAAACACGGTGTTTGGAGCTTTGCATTGTAGTTTGGCCTTTTTACTTTTACCTTTTTACTTGCTTCTTTTTGCCTGAGGCAAAAAGCAGCGCCCCTATAATTGGAGCAATCTGCGCGCTTGATGCGAAAATCTACAAAATTGTAGACGTTATTTTTACCGTAAGTGCTTGTTAAAACGGGAATAAAAAAAATTTCTAACTTTCTTATTTTTGTTTTCAGCTATCATCGCTTTTGGTCGAAATCATCTTAAAAACAAGCTTCTTGAGCAGGTATATTGCTTATGTTTAAATATGATCGGACCCTAAATCACAGGGATCAAAAAATTGGATTATT
>CAZSOR010000514.1:0-2562 GCA_964608395.1 uncultured Pirellulales bacterium | reverse complement strand
GGCGGTTTTAGTTCCGGCACATCCCATTTACTGCCGCAGCGGTGGCAAATGCCGGTATCCGTCCTTCTCGGCTTGCCGCAATTGGCACAGGTCACCAGCGTTATCTTCGGCCGGGTAAGCCGGTAAGTGATATATACAGGCAAGCCAACAACCAGCGTCCCGGTCAGCCAAAAGCGTTTGGCATTTCGTGATAAACCAAGTATGGTAGCATCCCGCGTAACACGCCAGCCGAGCAGGGCGGCAAATAGAATCCCGGGCAGCATGAGCAGCAGAACAATAAGAAACGTATTGAAGATGTTTCCCTCATAATCTCTGGCCATAGCCATAAAGGAATTGGGCGTCAAAAACAGCGCCCGATGCGCCGAGCGGGCATCGAAGCTGTATGAAGTAAAGAAAGAAGCCAGCGTCAAAACCGGCGGATGCAGACTCTCGAAGATATACTTTGTTATGCTTAATGCCGGTCCGCCGGGCATATTAAAGAAAGTAGATTTGGAATCAGCACTCTTAATCTTTTTACCGTCCTTGTCAAAAACCGCTATAGATGTCCACATGCCCTGACGCGACAGACTCCCCGCTACCAAACCGAGGTATTCTCCTTTTGTCTTGCTTGGAATTGTATACTTGTTGTAGTATGCAATAGCGACAAGATCTACATCATAATCAAGAAGATCTATTGGTTTTGACGAAGCCCGGCCAAAGAGCGTTTTTGGGCGAGGTAAGGAGCCTGCTGGCCTGTGAAGTTCGAGCGTATTTGGATCAAGGAAGTTAATTTGCCCTGATTCGTCAACAATTGGTAGATGACTAATACTGCTGTAATCCGTGAACTGAAGCCGAAGTCTATATCCCCTTGGACGGGAAAAACCAGTATATGATACATCTGATTTAGCAAACAAACCAATATCGAAAGGATGAATTATATAGTCCAGTAGATTGGGTCCCTTGTGGACTGTCTGATTGTTAAAGTCGATAGCCCAGAAGCACCGTGAATTCGCATCGTAAACCACGCAACGTGGTGGAGAATCACGACGATAGCTTGTCGATTCAATATAGGCATAGACTGTAGGTGATCCAAATCGTCCAATTTTGTTGTTAGGTACATCAGAAATACCTTTGGGGCCGAAGTAGAGTACAGTGGCGTCCTTCCATACCCATGTGTGCTTATCATTAGAGCTATCTATGGATATACAGCGGTAGATGAATTGTCCTTCAACATTGTCTATATGAAAAAGGTAAATAGGTTTCACAAAGGAGCCGCGGGGGTAGTATATGTCACGTATCCCTCGCTTTTTGAACCTAAAGTATTCTGTTATCCCCAAATTCTCAAGTATGTAAGGGCTTGCTTTAAAGTAATTACTAAGTTCATAGTAGCATGATCTACCCAGGAGGTTATGCACTATACCACGGTAATGATACCCAAAGTCGATACTACTGGAAGCTTCTGAGTGATTATCCACGTTTGGATCATTCTCGATTTTCGAGGGCAACAAGCCCGAAGGGCTGACATTGGCCTTAGCATCCATTTTGGTTGCTAATGATCCGTTGCATAAATAGCGACCTACGTAGAGCGGGATGGCCAATAATACCAGAACCGTAAATCCCGTGGCAATAGTTGTCATAAAACGATTGGAATCAGATTTAAAGCAGCGGAGCAACAAAACGGCGAGAAGCGGTAAAAGCACAGCAAGAAGCGGCCAGCCGAAACCTTTGATGACTATCAGCAGCATGAGAATCGGCACTAACGGCGATGCTCGCAGGGCTGATGTGAACGTTTCTGCTTTAAGGGCTGTGGTAAGTCCGAGGCAATAACATGCCAGAGAAGCCAGAGACAATCCAATAAATGTGTCTGCGAGCCAATCATAATAGAGCCAGTCAGGAGGCCCTAAAAACTTCCAGAGGATAGCTCCTGTGATTGCCAAAGGGACTAAAAGCGTCAGGATTATTAACGTGCCGGTGATAAGACGAGCAAGGAAAATGCGCCCGCGCGTAACCGGCAGAACCGACAATAGTGCCTTAACTCCGCTCGTTTTATCAGAGTACGTCTGGATCAGGCCCAGAGTATAAGAACCAATACCAACAAGAATAGGCGTAATGACAATAAGAATAACCGTGTAAAACGATAGATATGTTATGTCTTCACTGAAGGTTATGGAAAGAATTGCTACGACCAGTACAGCCGAGAAGAAGATGGCGGCCAAGAAATAGGTTGCGTTGTCAACTAACTGTCTTTTTATTAGTGTGAATAATGCTCTCATAGGTTGTCCTTTATCCGTTGAGAACTCTCCAGGCCGGCGGTGTCAGTTCCGGCACGTCCCATTTGCTGCCGCAGCGGTGGCATTTATCCATGTCCGTCCTTCTCGGCTTGCCGCAGTTGGCACAGGTCACCAGCGTTATCTTCGGCCGGGTTAGTTTGTATGTAATATATCCGGCCAGACCGAAGGCGATGGTCCCAAGTAACCACCAGCGTCTGGTTTTTCGTGGTATGCCCACGATGGTGGCATCCTTGCCGAGACATATGGCGAGCAATATTGCCAATACAATAGAAGGCGACATCAATAAAAGGGC
>CAZSOR010000513.1:0-2569 GCA_964608395.1 uncultured Pirellulales bacterium | reverse complement strand
GATGACTGTGACTACTTTCGAACCCATCCTGATGTCATAGCCGATCTATCCGTCTTTGCCGACAAATTTTATCCCTCTCATACCCTCACCGGACACGAGTCTCTTTCCGAAATTATCAAAGACGCCGTTACCAGAACAAGGGAGGCTGTCATCTTTTACCGTGGTTTGAAGGATTTCGCTCGAAATCAGGAAACCCGGGCTTTGATCAACCAGTTCATCGAAGAAGAGATACGCTATATATGCACTCTTGGCTTTAAGGAATAACATCAATATTTAGCTTGGAAAATACGCCTCAACGGGTATAATATTAACCAGCAACCTTTAGCGAGCGATAAAAGAAGGAGTAAAAAGGTGAGTTTTACAGCGGCAGATCGGTTTCTTGAAGAAAAAGTTGCCGGGGCCATTTATTTCTCTCGGATACCTCGGTGTAAAAGAATATTTCACATTATCTAAATATTCGGCAAAAAAAAGTGTAACGCATGGAGGAGGACATGGACTTTTATTTAAAGAACCATGAATGAAACGAATAATCTCAATTCTGGCCGGGCAGAGAGCCTTGCTGAGATTATAACCAGGGCTCAGCAGGGAGATCGCACAAGTATGGGTCAGTTGGCCGAGGTTGCGGAGCCTCGGCTACTTACCTATATCTTCAGACTGACCTTGAACCAGGATCTTGCCGAAGAGCTTTGCCAAAAGATTTTGGTGAAGATGGTGCAATCGCTTAAGACGCTTAAGAATATTGATAAATTTTGGTATTGGTTGTTGAGGCATGCCATGGGTGAAGTTCAGCATTACTATCGGGATCAAAAACGCAGGCACCAGGTCGAAATCGAGGCTCTGAACCGGGAGTATTTCAAACAATATGTCGCTCGAAACCATCACGACGGCCTCGATCAGTCGGCACGTATTGAATTGTCTGAGATCATTTATGAAGCCATTGCTCAATTGAGGTTTACCTATCGAAACATCCTGGTACTGCGTTGTTATGAGGAACTGTCCTTTGCTGAAATTGCTCAGCTTATTAACTGCAAGGAATTCGGGGCCAGGGTCTTGTTTTTTCGGGCCAAACACGCCCTGAAACAACATCTTTCCCGGAATGGCTTTGGAAAGGAGTTGCTCCTGACGGGGCTCGGCTTCTTTGGAATCCTGACCCTTTCGACCAAAGCGACCACGACGGCTTGTTCGGTGGAAACAGCATCCCTGAATGTCGGCCTCGCTGCGGCGTTGGCCGGATCGCTGTATACGAAAATGGGTATTGCCATTGTTACTTCAATCAGCGCGATCCTGGCCGGTATTACTTTCCAGCATGTGATTATCCCAATCATAGTAATAGCGGTGATATTAGCGGGACTTGTCATTGCCGGCCTGTATTCCGGTCTTGACTGAATAAGTGAAGAAAGCATTAAAATGTCCAGGACAACGATAAAACGCGGGATAATACTAATTTTGTGTTCAATATTACAATCTTCAGCTTTATCTGTTGAATTTTCCGGTGGAACCGGAGAACCTAATGACCCGTATCAAATCGCCACAGCTGGCGACCTGATAATGCTTGGCGATAGTCCTGAGCATTACGGTAAGCACTTCATCCTGACCGCCGACATCGACCTCGACCCCAACCTCCCCGGCCGGAAGATCTTCGAGAAGGCCGTAATTGCTCCCGATACCGTTGATACAAGTAAGTTGGAGTTTGATGACATCAGTTTTACTGGCGTCTTCGACGGCAACGGTTACACGATCTCGAATCTCACGATTACAGGTGCACGCTACCTAGGCCTGTTCGGACGATTAGGAACTGGAGCGAAGATTTCCAATCTGGGCCTGGAAGCAATAGATGTTGACGGATCTGGTTCTTATATCGGCGGCCTCGTAGGCGAAAACTACCATTGCAGCATTATCTCAAGCTATAGCACCGGCAGGGTCACAGGAAATCAATGTGTCGGCGGTCTCGTGGGCGTAAACTGGAGGGGATACGTGAAATATATTGGATTGGACACTTGGAGAAATAAAAGTGAAAAACGCGACCTGGATACGGCTCAAGTCGAGAACTGTCCAAAGCCTGTGATATTTACTTTAACAGTCTACATACCGGGAGAAGTAAGGGCAGCGAACCAGTTGTCAGGATCGTTGCCGTAGTCGGTCGGGATTTTCCGTGTTAATGCCATGCCACCGCCGTCCGCTTCGACCGGCCAGTGGTCAATTGAGCCGGGACAATTTTCCGGATGGGAGCCGTCACTGTAATTGACCCTGTCGACACGGATGTATTGGCGTACGCCCCCTTTATCCACGTCGCCGGGCATTCCGAGCTCCAGGCTTTCGCCGGCGTTGCTCAGGTTGCCGTCGTAGCGGCCGAAAATGATGCCGGCCGGCACGGCCGGGTATCGCCAGGAAAATGCTGCTGGCTTCTTGACTACTAAGAGATATCCGCCGGCATGAATTGTCACCGGCGCATCGGATGGAAAGGTAAACTCGACGCCGTCGGTGAACTTCCACGGCTCGGCTGTCTCGTAGTCGTATAGCGTTACCGGCTCGGCGCTGATGTTGTGCAATTCGACGTATTCATATTGGT
>CAZSOR010000512.1:0-2572 GCA_964608395.1 uncultured Pirellulales bacterium | reverse complement strand
GCTCGGAAAGCAGGCCCCGATTATCGACCAGACGGACGAGTATTTCATCATGGCCAAGGACATGGAAGACGGCTCGAAGGCTGTAGGCCTGTTCAACACCACCGAGATAGCAACAAATATCGCCATCTCATGGAAGGACCTCGGCATAGAAGGCCCCCGCCGGATTCGCGACCTGTGGCGGCAAAAGAATCTGGGCACGTACAAAAACCGTTTCGAAGCAAAAGTACCAAGACATGGTGTAGTCTTCATCCGTATGTTTGCTCAATAAAACCGGCAAACCCGGACGGAGCTATCCTTATATTCGGATATGCTCAATACACCGGTGGGCGGTAATAGACTTGTTTTGCGATTGTTTCTGTGCTATCCTGCTGGTCGTTGAGAAAGTAAATCTTGATAGCCTTGTGATGTATCACTATTGATTTTCCAGGAGTCCGATATTATGTACAGTCGTCAATTCAGAATATTAGCTGTAACCGCTATTGTGTTTGCAGGTTTACTTTCTTGTATGTCGTATGTCGCATATGGCATGTCGAGCGACAAACCATTGATTCTTGTAACGCGAAGTCGTGCCCCGCTGGCCGATGATACAGACCGGTTCAGGGTAGTGCAGAATAAAGTCGAATGGGAGCCCAAACAAACGGCAATCATTATCTGCGATATGTGGAACCAGCATTGGTGCAAAGGAGCCACCGCGCGAGTCGCGGAGCTTGCTCCGTATATGAACAATGTGGTCTCCAAAGCACGGGGCAAAGGTGTGCTGATAATCCATTCACCGAGCGGCACGATTAAAACTTATGCTGACCACCCCGCCCGCAAGCGGGCGCAGGATGCGCCGAAAGCGGCGAACCTGCCGGACGGCATCGGCAAATGGTGCAACTGGATTGATGAGAACGAAAAAGCTGTCGGCTATCCTATAGATCACTCCGACGGCGGCTGCGACTGCGAGCCGACGTGCAAACAGGGTCCACCGTGGCCGTGGAAAAACCAGATAGATACGATTGAAATCAAAAGCAACGATGCTATCAGCGATTCTGGCGAGGAAATCTGGAACCTGCTGGAGCAACACGGCGTCAAAAACGCTATCCTCATGGGCGTTCACACGAATATGTGCGTGCTCGGCAGGCCCTTCGGTCTGCGGAATCTGGCAAAGTCCGGCAGGAACGTCGTATTGATGCGGGACCTGACCGATACGATGTATAACTCGAAGATGCGCCCGGTCGTCAGCCATTTCACCGGCACGGACCTGGTCGTCGAGCATGTCGAGAAATACGTCTGTCCGACAATTACCTCAACCGTCTTTACCGGTCAGCCACAATTCTGTTTCAAGAATGACAAGCGCCCGCGCGTGGTCTTCATCTCGGCAGAGAGCGAATATGGAGCCGCCGAGACGCTGCCGGAGTTTGCACACGAGCTGCAAATCAAATACGGCCTGTACTGCGAGATACTTCAGGGCAGCACCGAAATGAATGGTGACGACCGGCATGATCTGGCCGGGCTGGAGGCACTGACGAATGCGGATTTGGCGGTGCTGTTCATGCGGCGAAGGTCATTAGCTCCCGAGCAGATGCAGTATTTCCGCGACTATCTCGACAGGGGCGGGGCTTTAATCGGGCTGCGAACCGCAAGCCACGCCCTGGACAGCCGAGGCAAGGCCCCTGAAGGTCACGTCGAATGGCCCAAGCTCGATCCCAAGGTCCTGGGCGGCAACTACCACGGCCATTACGGTAGCGGACCGAAGTGCACCGTCACGGCAGCCGCCGGAGCAGCCGGTCATCCAATTATGGTCGGCGTGAAACTCCCGCTTACGAGCAACGGCTCGCTATACAAGGTCAGGCCTTTGGGCGAGTCGACAAAGCGGCTGCTGGTCGGCACGATTCCCGACCGGGAACCCGAGCCGGTTGCCTGGACCAACCAATATAAACAATCCCGCATTTTTTACACATCGCTCGGGCACCCTGACGATTTCAAGAATGCGCCGTTTCGCCGAATGTTGATCAACGCCGTATTCTGGGCGATTAATAAGCCGGTGCCGAAGGCAAAATGATACGCCCACAATTGAGAGACTTAATAAAAGAATAGATAAGAATACTCTTATCGGTCGTAGCAATTTAGCACACTACCTTCAAAGCCCGTGACTCCAGAGTGAATATAACTTATGGATTCGGAAACCACCGGCCAAAGCAGATTTTACACAAACTTTACTTTACCACATGTCAACCATTGATATATGATAGACGTCCATACTGGCGGGTGAAGCAGATAGTTTTATGCAATGATAATGATTTTGTCGACGTCATAATCAGGATAAGGTAATAAAGTGAATTACTATCGAATCGAACAAGACCATCAATTTCGCCCGCAATACGCGGATATTGGAATTATTTATTCTTCTTTGTCAACCGGAGGGCTGCCATAGGCGTCTTTAAGGATAGATGGAGTTAATAGCCTCGATGGAAAATACGGACAAAAGCTTAATCGAAGCCCATCGCCGGGGCGACCCGGCAGCGTTCGGTGAGCTTGTACGACGATATGGGGACAGCGTTTTGGGATATTTGATACGAATGAGCGGAAA
>CAZSOR010000511.1:0-2573 GCA_964608395.1 uncultured Pirellulales bacterium | reverse complement strand
GTAGCCGGCGAGGATTTCGGCTGCGGCTCATCGCGGGAGCACGCAGTCTGGGCTATCCGCGGAGCGGGCGTGCAGACGGTTATTGCAAAATCTTTCGCCCGAATCTTCTATCGCAACGCAATCAATAACGGCTTTTACCTGGTCGAGTCTTCCGATGCTCCGGAGAAGATCAACGACGGGGATGAGCTTGAGATCGATTTCAAAGCCGGCACGATAAAGAACAAAACAACCAGCACGGACATAGTTTTTAATCCGCTGCCGGACTTCGCCCTCGAAATAATCAACGACGGTGGACTACTGGAGCACATTACGAAAAGTAAAAAGTGAAAAGTAAAAAGGTAAAAGTAGGGTACGATGAATCGCACCTATTTTGCTCATGACCAAAGCATTGGTAGTATATGATTCGTTTTTTGGTAATACAAAGCGAATAGCCCAGTCGATTGGTAATGCTCTCGGCCGGCCGGAGGACGTTGGGATACTCCGGGTTGTCAATGTTAGGCCGGAGCAGTTGACCGGATTGAAGCTGTTGATTGTCGGCTCTCCAACTCGTGCTTTCAGTCCAAGTCCTGCGATTAAAAAATTCTTAAAAAATATTCCCAGAAACGGCCTTAAAGGTGTCAAGGTAGCTGCATTCGATACCAGAGTTACAGATGAAGAAATAGACTCTGCCGTATTCATATTACGCACTCTGGTAAATATATTCGGTTACGCCGCCAAGCCCATCTCAGACAGACTCGAGAAAAAAGGAGGACAGCTTATAGCTGCTCCTGAGGGATTCTTCGTACACGGAACGGAAGGTCCGTTGAAAGAAGGTGAAATTGAACGAGCTTCGGAGTGGGCAAAGCAAATCTTAGCGAAACAATAAGATTTAATCGTTTGGATAAATCCCACCCTATCATAAACAGAAACAACGAGAAATCTCGGCTTCAGCCGGGATTTTTCTTGCTTTAGGAGACAAAACCGATCATAATAGAATAAACAAAGGCGGACATTTTCAACAACGATTTGCGAACATGATCGAATTGGAACTAATTTTATCTCAGCAAGACTTCTGGAAATTTGAAGGGAAACAAAGGAATCAAGGCTTAGTAAAAACCGTCCGGCCCGAATGGCCCCTTTATTTTTCTCTAATTTTAAGGAGGCTATGATGTTTAATTCACAACGCGTAGGATTCTTACCGGCTCTTGTAATGCTGGCTGGAGTGTGTGGGGCCGTTTTTCTGCCGTTAGGATTATCTGCGTTTGCGGATGACTATTTTGTTTACAGCAGATTTGAACCTCCGGAAATTTGCGATTGTGTTATTGTTGGTGTGGGCGGATATATCGAAGATGTTGGCGTACCGGAAATCTGGGGTGATGAAATCCAGTATGTTTACTTTTTAAGTGGTACCACCGGATACAAGTATAGAGTATGGGTCACTAATCATGGTGGACCTGATGATCCAACTCCTGACCACATTGATATCAATCAACACCCGGATCACTACGATCCTACACATGCCGGTCCGATCGAACCACGACACTTTGAATTCGCTTCCAGTGCCAATCTTGAACGTTATACTGGTGGAGGACACAGTGATGAATTCCACATTGATTCAACGGGAATATACATCGGTGCAAATGACTATGGGATTCACAAATTTAATCACGATTGGACTTATGTTGGTAAAATCGCAAATCCAACTCCGGTAAGAACGGAGTCACTTGCCTACAATTCAGGAGAAAATACATGGTATGCGGGAGGAAATTATCGCACAATATATCAACTCGCCGATACCGATGGTGATGGAAATTTCCTGGATGAGTCCTGGCAAGCCATATTTACTTATCCCAGCTATGGAGGAAGTCATCATGATGGTATGGAATATGTCGGTGGTTTTCTTGTGATCTCGGACATGACTTCTGATGTGATAGGTAAATGGGAGTGTGATGTTGATACTGGTACCTGGAGTGAGTACAGAAGATATTTATATTCGGAGCCTGCTCATGTTGAAGGAATGGGTTTTGGTCCCTGTAATCATTTTTGGATTGGTGGTTATTATTCATTTTTCTATGAACTTGGGGGTGAGATTAATCCGCAACTGGTAGCCCGTGCGGGTGAAGATGTGGATTCCTGGCCGCCGGACTTACCACTTGAGTTTGATGCATCCGAGTCTTACCACGAAGATCCCGGCAGGAAAATTGTGTTGTATGAGTGGGATTTTGATGGTGACGGCGTTTATGACTTTAATAGCGTTGATCCAATTACCGAGTATGCATATCCTGCCGTGCTCACCAACCCGAGTGATCCTTATTCTATCGATTGGGATGCAACAGCCGCAATTTATATTGCAAAACTTCGAGTGACTGATGATGATCCTGTTACTCCAAGAACTGCCGTTGATACCCGAATTGTGCGCATCACAGAACCTCCTTGGCCCCCTGTAGCGGATCCGGGAGGACCTTATAACACAAGGCTGAATCAGGAAATTGACCTGGATGGGTCAGGATCATTTCATCCAGCGGCAAAGTTATTTGAGCCGGGTCATCGCTGGTATGACGACATAGTGCTTTGGGAGTGGGATCTGGATGATG
>CAZSOR010000510.1:0-2575 GCA_964608395.1 uncultured Pirellulales bacterium | reverse complement strand
TTCGCTCTTGGTGAGGCCATTATTCTGCCTGCCGGCTTAGCCGACTCGGCTTTGGTTGGTTCGGCGGCGGGAGTTGCTTCGGCAGTCTGCACGGCTTCGGCCGGCGTGGGTGCGGCGCCCGTTAGCGAATCGACAAAGCTCTGCGGCACATCTTCATCCTTGGCGCCGAGGACTAAAACCGGCGCCCCGACGGGCAGCGTCTCATCGATCTTGGCAAGAACGTACTTAACGAAACCTTCGGCTGGCGATTCCATCTCAAGGGTCGCCTTGTCCGTTTCAATCTCGAAAATTACATCGCCTTTTTTGACCTCGTCACCGACGTTAACCAGGCAGTTGACAACGGTTCCCTCTTCCATCGTTTGCCCGAGCTGCGGTAATCTTACTTCTTTTGCCATTTATAAAATCCTCAATTTGTTTTGTATTGCTTATATTGTGTTGCGTAGACCGGCGGCTTTGCCGCCGGTTGGACCCCCGGTGGAACCGGGGGCTAAATATTTACGAGTTTCTTGACGGTGTCTGCGATTGTCTCGACGCTTGGGATGCTCGCCAGTTCCAGCGGTTCGCTCATTGGCGGCGGCACATCGGCTGCCGCCAGATTGACCGGGGCCGCATCGAGATAATCGAATCCGTGCGAGCCGTCGCTGAATTCGTATTCCATGTACCGCCCGGAGATTTCCCTACCGGCCCCGCAGGTGCAGAAACCTTCGCTGACCGTAATCAGCCGACCCGTCTTACGGACCGACTCGGCGACCGTATCGATATCCATCGGCTTGAGAGTTCGCAGGTCGATGACCTCGGCGTCGATGCCATGCTGCTCGGCGAGAATCTTAGCGGCCTGAAGTGACCACATCGCCATTCTGCTGTAGCTGACAATTGTAGCATCGCTGCCGGCTTTCTTGATATCCGCCACGCCCAGCGGGATAATATAATCGCCTTCGGGGATCGCGCCCAATTGGCCGTATGTCGCTTTATGCTCGATAAAGACGACCGGATTGTCGCTGCGGATAGCGGCTTTGAGCAGGCCCTTCGCATCGTAAGGTGTCGAGGGCATGACAACGTAGAGTCCCGGCGTGTGCATGAGCCAGGCTTCGAGCGATTCGGAATGGTGGGCGGCGATACATCTGCCGACACCGCCTTCGGTTCGCAGTACCATCGGCACTTTTGCCTTGCCGCCGAACATGTATCGGTTAAAAGCCCCGACGTGGACGAGCTGGTCCATCGCGATTGTCACGAAGTCGACGTACATAATCTCCGCTACCGGCCTCATCCCGCGAAGTGCCGCACCGACGGCAGCGCCGGTAATCGCCGCTTCGGAGATCGCCGTATCGATAACTCTATCTGTGCCGAATTCGGTCAGCAGGCCCCGGGTTGCCTGATACGCCCCGCCGTAGAGGCCGACATCTTCACCCATGACGATAACATTTTTGTCCCGTCGAAGTTCCTCGGCCTGAGCGGCGGATACCGCCTGGCCGATAGTCATAACATCCATGCCGAACTTCGACTTAATTTCGCTGCCGGCTTCTTCGGTCGCTGCTTTTTTTGTTTTGGCTGTAGATGAAGCAAGGGCCGCCTCAAAGGCAGCCGTTGCTTGCATAACTTTTACCGAGGTTGCCTTATCGGAAGCGACCAGCTCAGCCGGGTAAGTCTCCTCGACGTAGACATCCTTTGTCAGATCGGCGGTGTTCGGCCAGGGGCTGTCCAGGCCGAACTGCGTCGCAGCTTCGATTGCTGCAAAGGCCTTGTCCTTAATTTCATCCAACTGCTCCTGCGTGCAGAGCTTCTCGCCGAGAAGCTTCTTGCTCAAAACAGTAATCGGGTCTCGCTCGTGCCAGGTTTTTTCCTCGGCCTTGGTTCGATAGGCGCGGGGGTCGCTCCGGCTGTGCCCATACCAGCGGTAGGTCTTGGCCTCGATAATCGTCATCTGGGTATTTTTTCTTGCGTTTTCGACAGCGGCTCGGACAGCAAGAAAAACGCCAACTGTATCCTGGCCGTCGATAATCATCGCCGGTAAATCATAAGACGCCGCTCTTTGGGCGATGTCCTCGATATTACTTGCGCGGACCGCTCCTTCGATTTCGCTGCCGGAGAACGGAACGCTCATTCCGTAAAGATTATTCTCGATAATTGCCACCAGCGGCACGGCTAAAGTCGATGCCATATTCATTGCTTCATGAAAACTGCCGGTGTTGGTGGAACCGTCGCCGAAAAATGAGAGAACGACCTTGCCGGTATCTCTATATTTCTCCGCCAGTGCCGCACCGACCGCCGGGGCCTGATTGCCGCCGACGATGCCGGTCGAACCGAGATTGTTGCATTTATCGACGTCGGCGATGTGCATCGAGCCGCCTCTACCCTTACAGTAGCCGGTTTCTTTGCCCATCAGCTCGGCCATCATCTGGTTCCAGTGGTTCTGGCGCTGCTCTTCGCTGTCAGCGTATTTGTTGCCGATAGCTCCGCAGTGGCCGTGGCCGCGGTGGGTAGAGCCAATCACATCCCCTCGCTCAATCGCGGCGATGGCACCGACTGCGACTGCTTCCTCGCCGGCGTAAAGATGTGAAGCGCCTTTGATAATATT
>CAZSOR010000509.1:0-2597 GCA_964608395.1 uncultured Pirellulales bacterium | reverse complement strand
GTATCGTGAGCCGACATCATCGGCCGACATCAGGGGCATCAGGTAGTTAATCGCTTTCTCATAAGCTTGCGCCAGTTGCTCTGCGTTACGGTTCGGGGCTTCGGCTTTGCCGCATAACTGTTTCAGCAACACATCGGTGTCCTGGGCATCTGCGCATTGAGTGGTTCCAAAAAGGATGAATATCACCATTATGAGATTGGTTATTATTGAGAGCTTGCTGCTCATTTTTCATTTCCCTTTCAATTTGCACCTGTCGTTTTATATAACAGGTCGATTATTGGCCGGCGATTCTATTACATAACATACGGTGCTCGTCGCGGGCGATCAAACCAGCGGTCCGCTGCCGGATCGTCCAGAATTTTTTCCTCGACCGGATCCCATTTGATCGGCCGGCCGAGACGCTCTGCAATCCCACTAAGGTGGCAAATTGTCGCTGTGCGGTGGCCGATTTCCACATCGCAGATCGGTTTTTTTCGTGTCCGAATACTATCAAGCCAGTTGCTCTCATGGTTTCTTGATTCATAAAGATGTATCTCGCTCGGGAGCAGCGGCGCCGTCACCAGTTCGGCAGGATCCGTATCGATCCTGCCCCGGCTGACCATCACGTCGCCTTCGGTGCCGATGAACTGGATCATGTGGCCGCCCCGTGTGCTGTGGTCTCGCAAGACGGGGATGCCGTTGGCGTAGTAGTGCGTTTGATACTGGTTACCCTTGTAGCCTTTCGGAACAAACTTGACCGGCCCGGAATCGTCCATTCCAAGAGCCCATTGAATTATGTCAAAATGATGGGCACCCCAGTCGCCGTTCTTGCGTGAGCCGTACTCCCAGAACCGCCGCCAGCCTCCACCGTAGTCACCTTTGACGCGTTCGGAGTTATACGGATACCAGGGCGTAGAGCCGAGCCAGCGGTCATAGTCGAATCCTTCTGGAATCGGCTGGGCAGGCAGGGTCGCCGGCGGTGCGAACCGCCCGAGTTGCGTGTAGATTGTGTGGACCTTGCCGATCCACCCGTTTCGAACGATTTCGCAGGCCTTTCGGAACATCCAGTCCGAACGCTGCTGTGAGCCGACCTGGAAAATCGTGCCGTACTGCTTGCAGGCATCGCTCATCATTCGGCCTTCGCGAATGGTCAGCGTCATGGGCTTCTGACAATAGACATCTTTGCCGGCCTTGATAGCAGCCAAAGAGCACATGGCGTGCCAATGGTCGGGAGTCACGACAAAGACGGCGTCAATATCGGGTCGTGCGCAGAGCTTCTCGTATTCAAGATAGGCGGCGCATCCCTTATATGTTCCGCTTGCGGCCTTGTCCGCATAGGCTTTTTCGGCTGTTGCCCTGGCGTTTTCGCGTTTACGTTTGTCCACATCGCATACGGCCAGTACCTGCACATCGCTGCGATTGAGCATGCTCCTGAAGTGTCCGCCCATCATCATACCCATGCCGATCATGCCAAGCGTGATGCGATTGCTTGGCGCAGAGGCGCCAAAAACCGTCGAAGGCACGATAGTCGGAAAGGCCGCGGCAGCGCCGAGAGCGACCGCCCCTCTGGCCAGAAAATCCCGGCGGCTCAAAAAGTGTTTTTTCTTCATTGATCAATTCTCCTGATTAGTGATATTTTTTATCTGTGTCAGTTTAATTCATGCATCGCTGTCATAACAAATGAGCAACATGCTGCCTTTTAGTTTGGTATCAGGGACAGGAACTCCCGGGACTGAGCCTGAGCTTGAATTAACCCTTGCCCCATCAAAAACACATTGTATCCTCAGGATTCTCTAAACTCAAGGCTCGTACAGGGAATTTTTCGTATATTTTTATTGTTGCCCCCGGCGGGGAATTAGGCATGATTATGCGGGTGGTTTTGCAACGGTCGTATGAGCGGCATTGAACATTCTTACCCCACCGGTGTCTAATTGGAGGATAAGTCCTTCTTCGGGATCGATCCCGATACAGTGGCCGGTGAAACTGGTGCCGTTGAAAAGAAGTGTTACCCTGTGAGACAACTGGATGCTCAGTTCACGCCATCGGTCGATTACTTTATCTCTGTTTTTTTCAGCCGTTTCGAGCCATTGGTCTATCGAAGTGAGCAATCTTTTCGCAAGCAGGATGCGATCGGAAACTGAATTACTTTCCACATCGAGACTCGTTGCGGCCGGCTGTATCTGGACGCTGAAAGAATCTTTCTTTTGGTGGCAGTTGATTCCGATACCGATGATGCAGGCGTTGCAGCCTTTATCCACTTTGGATTCGAGCAGAATGCCGGCAACTTTTTTGCCGTTCAGGATGATATCGTTAGGCCACTTGATTTTTGCCCGGCTCCCGCCCGTTCTGCCTATGGTTTCGGCAACCGCTACGGCACAGGTTAGCGAAAGCAGCTCGGCATTAAGTTTATTTTCGATCAGGACAATTGAGCAAAGAATGCTGTCGGCCCTGCCACTGAGCCATTTGTTTCCTACCCGTCCCCTGCCTGCGATTTGCTCTTCGGCGAAGATGACCATGCCGTCGTTTTGCTTATTTTTTGCGTACTCGGCGGCAATGTCGTTGGTGCTTGACGTGCTGTCGTAGACGAGGATTTTCCCGCCGATGCGTTTGGTCTTCAG
>CAZSOR010000508.1:0-2602 GCA_964608395.1 uncultured Pirellulales bacterium | reverse complement strand
AAAACATCTCATCGCTTTCAGAATGGGAATGCCAATGAAAATCCCTTTGTAAAACGCTTAACCTGACAACATGGTCGTTGATTTCGCTGACAATAAAATTTTCCCAATCATCAGCGATTGTTTTTGTCAGATCAAATACATTTAGTTTTGTTAATTTGTATTCCATTGAGATTGCTCTCCTGTTTTTCAGGTAACTATATATGCTTTCCGTATAAGACTCCCGACCTTTCTGAGTGTCAGTATAACACCCCGTTGATTAATTCCAAGGACATCTTCCGTAATTCCCGCCGGTATCTGCGTCCCAAAGCTCCACAGCAATTCAGCCCACCCGCTGTCCTCTATCAAAACCTTTCATTATCAAGCACAACTCATCGAACAATGTACCCCCTATGGGGCAGGCGGACACCTTTAATTCCCTTCAATGAGATGGAGAAATGGGTAAGGTGTCCCCCGATTTCGCCCCCCGATTTCGCCCCCGATTTCGCCCATGTCCCACAATGAAAGGGAGAAATAAGTAAGGTGTCCCCCGATTTCCCCCTAAGTAAGGTGTCCCCCGATTTCCCAGAGACTTATTTGCTTGCAAACCAGCGTTAAGTGTGTTATAAAGGTGGTTTGAAAGCCTGGAAGTTGTGTATTTGTTATCGGTTGCGTTACGCAATACTGTCAAGATACCCGCGAACGGTTACATAAAATAAAGGCTATAATTAGGAGGAACATAAAATGTGGTGGAAAAAATCATTAATTTGTGCGTTGTTAGCTGTCTTTGTGTTTTCGGGCGGAGCGGCCATCGCTGATTGTCCATCGGCTGACCTTACCGGTGACTGTGTTGTGGATTTTGAGGATTTCGCTGTGATGGCAGCCCAGTGGCTAACTACCGACCCCTGTGTTCCGGATGATATGGCATATATCCCAGACGGGACGTTTGAGATGGGCGATAGCCTCGGCGACGAGATGGGCGATAGTCTCAGCGAAGGCTGGTCGACTGAATTACCCGTCCATACAGTAACGCTCGATTCGTTCTTTATGAGCAAATTCGAGATAACCAACCAGCAGTACTGTGATTACCTCAATTCTGCCTATCCTACTCATTTAAAGGTTGTGGACATCGGGTTGGGGGGGGGTTGTCTATGCAGCCTCAGACAGCGGCAATAGTTACCCGTACTGTGATACGCACAGTTATGACACTGCAAGTCAGATTGACTATTCAGGCGGCGTTTTCAGCGTAAGGACCAAGGGTGACCGTGATATGTTGGATGACCCCATGGTCGAGGTAAGCTGGTACGGGGCGGTTGCCTACTGCAACTGGCGAAGCAGCGAGGAAGGCTACGAAGCCTTCTACGACCTTGCAACCTGGGAATGTAATTTCTCAAAGCACGGCTACCGATTAGCCACCGAGGCCGAGTGGGAATATGCCGCCCGCGGTGGTGAGCGCAGCCCCTATTACCGCTTTCCCTGGGGAGATACCATATCGCACAGTCAGGCGAATTACTACACTAACCCCTGCTTCTACACATACGATGTAAACTCCACTTTTGAGGGCTATCATCCGACGTACAATGATGGGATTATGCCTTACACGGCTCCTGTAGGCAGTTTCTCAGCAAATGGTTACGGCCTTTATGATATGGCAGGTAATGTCTGGGAGTGGTGCAATGACTGGTACGGTGAAACTTACTATAGCACAAGCCCGTACGATAACCCACAGGGTTCTGCCATTGGTTATTTTCATTATCGTGTTGCCCGCGGCGGCGGTTGGGGCAGCAGTGCGTTCCACTGCCGGTTAGCAAAACGCGGCCACGGCTTCCCGGACTCGCGGACCCGCTACTATGGGTTTCGCATTGTCCTGGACTTTTAGCGGTTTGCTGTTTGCTCTTTTGCCATTTGCAAAGGGGTACAGGGGCGAAGCCACTTTTCGATAGAAAATTTGAAAATTGTGTGTGTGGGGAGGGATATCTGGGGACACCATACTGAATTCCAGCCCTAAACTACGGACTACAGGCTCATACTCCGTCCCCGTCGGTGTCCCGCAAAGGGCGGGCGCACCGGAGAGCCATCACGTCCGGCTCAAAAAATCGGAAAATCGTCGCTATGGGGAATATATACTGCGGCAGCAGGATGGGCAAGAGGAAAAATGTACGGCCAAAGGACAATATAGGCTTATGCGAGCGTCAAGTATCTCCTTGGATATCCAATTTCGAACAGGCAATGTCCAATTATGAAGTTTAAAAAAAGCATAAAACAAGGCAAAAACGTCGTTCCGCCGCTCGGGTCACAGGTTATGGAGCACGAGCCACTCGCAATAAACGCCGTCTCACGGAGATTTTTTTGAAATTTGCCCGCCTTTTTACGTCAAGATTCGTATAATACTTAACGAATTCGTATTTCGTATGTGGTATGTAGTATGTCGTAAGTGGAATTGAGAATTTAGAATTGAGAATTGAGAAATATAGAAGAAAAAAAGCCAAAATAATGAAAAAAACAGGTGAAAAAGAGTAGAAAACGACGAAAAATTGAGCTTCATTTGAAAAAACAAACCGTGCGCCAAGGTAAGCTGGTGCAATTCAGCAGGTTTGAATCCTGCCCGGCCAAAGTTAGCCGACCG
>CAZSOR010000507.1:0-2621 GCA_964608395.1 uncultured Pirellulales bacterium | reverse complement strand
GGAGTTATTATCGGGCACATCGAAGAAGAATATTTAATTTTTACGGAGCACTAGAGGTTTATGTTCATCCGGAGGAATCTTTTTTCGTTCTTCTCGTCGAAAAGGAGCTGCCTGGCGAGCCGCCTGCTGCTGAGCTTTCTCCAGTTCTTCTCGTAGCCGGCGGTTCTCTTGTTCGAGTGATTCTATTCGCTTTTTGAGGCGTTCGACTTCAGCCCGCAATTCTTCTATAATTGCTTTTGCACGATCATCCATAATATACTCTGCATATCGTTGCTACTTATGTTATAGGACGTACCGCCACAAAAACTAAAATATCTGGCTAAACACGTACCCAGATTTATCTGGGGGTTGTAAAACAAGTTGAAAAAACAAAGCCAATTTGCGGTAGGGCAAAATGACGTTAAGTATCTATATGAAAGGTGATTATGAAGAATTTCATGCTTTGAGACGGCGAAAAAACAAAGCCAATTCAAAGCCAAACAAAGCCAAACAAAGCCAATATTTTTGAGAATCGAAGCCTAAGGCACCGGAGTTGTCCGTTTCTCTAATGTTACCGGGTACTGTGCGTCCGGATTGATAATGACTTTAAGAGTGTACACAACTGACGCTTCGAAAATCCTGCCGCATGTAAGCTCGACGGTCGTCTTTTGAAAAGGTTTGAGCGATGGAATCGTGCCGGCGGCCACCTCCACAATCCGGTCATCTGTGCTATAGACGATTTTAATATCCGCTGGTTCTGACGAGACCTGGCCAAAGTTCTGGACCTCAACGGCTATATCGAAGCCTTCCTCTTTTTGGCCAAACGTTGGCATACAGGCCGACAAGGCAGGCTCTAAATAGTTCAGCCACGGCAGGCGGGCATAGCCATAAAGCAGTTTGCCGCTACTGGTTTTCCCCAACAGTTTGGCTGCGAAATTGTCGTCGGTGATGCCGTTGCCGGTTCCGTCAAAAGTGACAATCAAATCATCGCCGGATCGCTGCGTTTTGGTCACTTTGCTGCCTTTGCCGAAATTAACCTCTTCGGAAGCACCAAATCGTAACGAGTCCAAATCAATGTCAGTGTGAGGATTAAAACCGTGCTCAGCCGCTATTCTGACCTGGATGGTCCTTGTCTCGGCAGTAATCTGTTCCTTGTCGAGTATGGTCAGGAGCCGACCAACCGTCAGAGGGATACAAATATGTTTGGAACTGTGGTTGTCGCTGCCTCTATCCTGCCGTTTCAACACGTCGATGACAGCAAAATCCGCCTGCATTGCCCGCCCGTGTTTATCCTGCAATACCTTAATACGCTCGTACTTGAACCAGTCAACCACTGTCCCATCTTCATATTTGGCGATACCCGGCATGTAGGCTTCGCCGGGCTCGACCTTCCAGTTGATTCCGTCCTTCGACCGCAAATAGTAGGCAATGCGGCCGCGCCAGTCATTGACAATCATGTGGTACTGTATGGGCGTACGCCAGACTACAGGGTCTTCGAAGTTGCCGGCAACGGGAGGATAAACTCGTTTGTCAGTAACCTGGTTGTAAGGAGAGATTCCGCTTTCGCTGAACCATATACCTCCGCCGCGGCACACCATCAGATAAGAGCCGTCCTCGCGTTGGGCAAAGGAGAGGTTAGAGAGACCTTCTATAATACGCCTGTCCCGTGGATTGAATTGGAACTTCTCACGCTGCCAGGGGCCGTCCACGCTGTTAGCGATATAATACCCCCCCATAACATAAATGACATATCTTCCATCCTTAAGCTGGAACACCTCGGGATTATGTCCTTTGCCAATGGTATCCTTGACTTTATACGGGCCGGTGGATATGTCGGCAACGGCATGAACCACGATAGAATTGCCCCACTCGGCGTGCCCCCTTCGAGAATCCTCACGCCAGCGACAGACGTAGAGATGGTACTTTCCGTCCGGATCCAGGACTGCGTTCCCGCCCCAGTACGACCACTCTCTGTCCTCAATGCCATTATCGATATATCGCGGCTTAACATTATCCGCTCCCCATGTTTCACTGGTTAACTCGCCCTGAATGGGCATGGCTAAGAATCGGTCCATAAACCGGCCGCCATACACCAGTTTGTTCCACTCGTCAGGACGACTCCGTTCAACGCTTTGGGCATTCGCATCTAATGTTAGCAGGCAGGACGTTAGCAATATCCAAATCAAAACATATGATCTCATACTAATCCCCTTTCAATAGTCCCGCATTATGTGTATAGCGGGTTCAACTCATAAGTGCAGCGTAAAGACATAAAAAGCGTGAAGTTATTTTATGCCATTTTTGGTGTCAAGTCCAGGAGTATCTGTTTTTAGGTTCGAGCTGCATTCACTGTTTTTAACCTGTTTAGCAGGGAATTCTGCCAAATATTTGTGGGAGAAAGATATTGGAGTAATTGAGCTTAGAGCACTCCATAAACAATTAAAATCTTATGTTTTAACTGCAAAAGTCTTTGCGGAACTTTTAACTCCAATATCTCCACAAAAAACGATAAATTTAACTATTCATGTACTGGTAATTTCGTTTATCATCGTATATATTTATACCAGGATTAAATTGTTCATATTCATTCTGTTCAGGATCTGATTTTATGAAGAAAATAATTGAGGAAGTTCTTCAGGCTG
>CAZSOR010000506.1:0-2629 GCA_964608395.1 uncultured Pirellulales bacterium | reverse complement strand
CCAAATAACGCCGGGGGTTGCCATCGCGCAATTCCAATGCTTCATGTATTCCCGTCGAGGCTCCTGACGGAACCATGGCAGTGGCCATCAATCCGTTCTCCAGAATCACAATTGCCTCGATCGTCGGATTGCCTCGCGAATCCAACAGTTCCTGTGCAGTAACTTTCGCTATTTTCATTATTTTCCCAAATCCCAATTAAACCAATTCGTTTACTTTCTATAGCTTGATTCAGGACGTTTGTCAAGTTTGACTTTTCAGAATACCTTCAAATCGCGGTTTGCAGACAGTCCGGAGTTGGTTAATGAGGTTATCCGGGCCATATCTGTTATAGCTGAAAAAAAATACCAACAGTGTATAAGGAGAAGTGGTGAGAGCAGCAATTCGCCAGGTTGAAGGCTGCCAACGAACAACTCCGGCATGAAATAACCGGAAGCGACCAGGTCATTGAAGAGACCGAATCTCGCCGTCCTCGAACTATTGGCAGCTTCGGCAAGAAGCAAAGCAGGATACTCAATCCTCCCGGAGCCCTCGCTGAGGACAGTTGAGGGCGCAAACTTTTGATATCATTTGTGTCCGATTAAGGCTCAGAGACATGGCATGACTTTACGCCACAGAATGCTGTGAGCATGATGATTGTAGATTCTCACCATGGCCCGCGATTCCGTTCACAGATACCTTATGGATTCTTACCGAGCGGGTCGTAATAGCGTTTCGGTATATCTTCTCCCGTTGTTTCTTTGATGGTAGTCACATGACCGTCCAGCCAGAGGCAATTGAGTTCCCCACCTGTTTCATAATCGTTACCATAATTTCTTATAGAATGCCTGAAGATACCACGATACCAGTTCGACCGGCCGCCGCCCTCCCTGTAATGTGTGAGATTTATGCCGCTTGAATCAGGGCATAGCATATCGTTTCCATTCTCGATTCTCGGCTCCATATGGTCGTGTGAGACGATGACTTCCGCATGATGCGGGATAGCAGCAGTTCTCTCCCTGGCCAGCCAGCCATTCATGGAATACGCAGAATTATTTATCTCACCTTCGCCGTCATATAGCATGTCTGTTGCTACCATCTGAGAGAAGTTTTTGAAGGTCTTGCAGCCGAAAATCTCCGCCTCCTTTATATAGTCCAGGTAGATAACGCCCCAATATGAATGATGGTCGCCGGCAGTCAGCAAGTTTCCGCCGGGGGTATACCAGAGATGCCCGTTACAGTTGCCCTCATCCGGATCCGTACGGAAGTTGGGCATCTTGTAATCGTTGTCCTGGTAGTACATAACAATACCGAGGCCTATGGTTTTGAGATGAGACTTGCAGACTTGATTCTGCGCCTGTTCCTTCACTCTCTGCAATGCCGGCATCAGTATCGCCATTAATATCGCAATGATAGCAATGACAACGAGAAGCTCAATCAACGTAAACGCCTTTTTTCTATGCATCAATGATCCCTTCATACAATCGGTACTTATTGTCGATGAAATATCTTCAACTAACGTTCGAGGGCACTATGAAATGATTGGACTTTCGTACCCAACATCAAATACCCAACCTTCAATATACTATTTATTTTATAGCATATTTGGAGATTCGCTACAAGTAAAAAACTCCTTTTTATTGCTGGCCAGTCAGGCTCAGAGGATATTGAAAACAGGCTTTTTCGAAAAATAATACGCAAGACCCCTGCAGTCTAGTTATTGTTTGCCATAAAGAAGCCGGAAATGTAGGGACTCTAATCGCGTAAAAGCTGCTGGCTTCAACTCACCTTTGCTTTCCTGAAGCTGCGCGGAGTAGCGTCAGAAACTCCGCAGGTACAGACAAGCCGAGACTCTGTATTTTGTGCACATCCTGCCATGCTTCGTCGTACCGGCCATTTGCATAGCAGGCGAGAGAGCGTCTGAAGTAGGTTTCGGCGGAATCCGGATCGTGCTCAATCACCTTCGTGAAGTCGGAGATTGCCTGTTCGTACTGGTTCATAGCCACGAAAATCGGCCCTCGTGTTTCATAGCATTCAATGAATTCCGGTTTTATCTCCACGGCTTTGGTGAAATCGGAGATCGCCTGACCTAACTGGCCTATCGCAAGGTCAACAAGCCCTCGATTGTAATAAGCTTCGGCAAATACCGGATTTCTCTGAAAAGCTCTGGTGAACTGGGCGATTGCCGCTTCGTACATGCCTTCTCTGGCCGAAGCTATTCCCCGATTGTTGCAGGCGTTGGGATCCTCGGAATCCGTCTCAATTCCCGGAGTATGCCCCATCAATTTGTCCTGCCATTGTCTCTGGGGCTTATTCAGTGCTCTTTCGAATTCCGCCTGCCATGTTTTCATATTCTCCCGCAAGTGACGGGTCATTCTTGTCTCAAAGACGCTGCCGGAATCGATATAATTCCTGCTCTGGAGAGCTTTGCAACTGATCGGATACTTGATTTTCGCTGCGGTGTATGGAAGTGCTATTATTTTCCGGGCGTTTATGAATGTTTCACTATAGCCAAAGGATTCTTTGAGAACGATATCAAACGGCACTTCAAAAGGAGACACAACACCCGTGATTACGTGGATAAATCCAAAACCCACGATAATCAGCCCGGCCGCCACGCATAAAGTGACCGACGTTCTTTCGTGCCACTTC
>CAZSOR010000505.1:0-2638 GCA_964608395.1 uncultured Pirellulales bacterium | reverse complement strand
CGGGATGCAAAAATAGCTCTGCTGCGGGCGGAAATGGACCTGTGCAGCACCCGGAACGAGCGTCTCGACATCCTGCAGAAGATGGTCAAATTTCACTCAGAATACGAAGCTCAGGTGGCAAGAAGAGCGGCTGATGGAAGAGCCACTGAAATGGATGTGAACAAAGCAAAGGTCGCCGGTCTGGAAGCTCAGATTGAACTGGTCCGGGAAAAGCTGAAAGGGCCGATGTCTCAGGAGTGAGCCATACAAAATCCCTGTTTTTATTGACAAAAACCAGCCGATTTGATAGAATTCGGTAGTAACTTATACAATCAATAAACTCTTGGCAGGAGGTTTTCAGGATGAGTAAAAGAACAAATCCGGGAACATGGTTGACATTTGCGATTTTTCTCTCAATTCTTGGCAGCACAATAGCTCAGGCGACAACCATCGATGTTGACGGCAATTCGGCAGGAAATGATTTCATCGCGCCGGGCGAGACCTGGAAATTCTTCAAGGGCACCGAGCCGCCAGGCAATCCGCCGAACGCATGGAAAGCTATCGACTTCGACGATTCGAACTGGCAGACCGGTGCCGGCGGCTTTGGCTACGGAGACGACGATGACGCTACGATCCTCAACGATATGCGGAATGATTACGTTTCGGTATACATCCGAAAGGAGTTCTCAGCTTCGTCGCTGCCTGCCGACGAGGTTGTCAAGCTTGAGATTGATTACGATGACGGATTCATCGCGTATCTCAACGGCCGGGAAATCGCCAGAGCAAACATGCCTGGAGGCACTGCTGCGTATGACACAAGTGCGTCGGGCTCTCACGAGGCCGGCTCGCCTGAAACATTCGTTCTGGGAACGGCGGGCGAGTTGCTGAACGAAGGCAGCAACATTCTGGCCATTGAGGGACATAACACATCTCTGGACAGTTCGGATTTCTCGCTTAAGCCCGCTCTACGCTCAGCGACGAACACGGCCCGAACCGGCGACACATGGATTGTGGAAACCGATACGGTAATACTTCAGGGCAGGGCAGATGCTCCCGATGCCGTTTCCGTGCTGGCCAATGGAACTTATGCCGATTTCAACGCCGATGACGGAACCTGGAGCGTTGAAGTTTTACTTCTGCCCGGCCTGAACGCCATAACCGTAGAGCAGCTCGATGCGAATACAAATGTTGTGAATTCCAGCGCTGTAGAGATCATGTATATTCCACCGGCCAATCACGCGTCCGGGGAGCTTCTCGGGGACATGAGTTGGTCAGGAGCGTACATTATCGAAGATGCCGTTGTAGTTCCCGCCGATATGGTCCTGAAAATTGAGCCGGGGACAATGGTCTTGATGAAGGAAGCCGCGGAGCTGGTCGTTTACGGCCAGCTTCTCGCCGGGGGAACTGAAACCGAGCCGATTCATTTCACACGCTACAGTGACGGCGCGTCGTGGAAACAGATTATGTTCGCAGGAGCGGCAGACAGCCGGCTTGCGCACTGCATCATCGAATACGCCGACAGCGAGGGCGAGCACCAGGACTATTACGTGCCGGGACCGAGGACCTACCACGAGGCGGTGGTTGCTTTGGCATGTCATGTCGATATCGAAAATTGCATCTTCCGGAACCTTCCCGACGAGAGCGCCGGCGCCGAAGGTGACGCCATAGCCATCATATCGGATGACCAGGATTATCCCGGAGATGCGACTGCGAATATTCGGGGCTGTGAATTTCTCTCGATCGGGCAGGGCGTGCATACCAGATATTCCTATGTGCTGGTCGAGGACTGCTACTTTACAGGCAAGCGAGGTGACAATGATGACGTCGACCTCTGGGGCGAAAGCACGCCGGCACCTCTTATCAGAAACAATCTTTTCCTTAATCCCGAACACGATGATATGATCAATCCCACCCGGTGCTCGGCGGTCATCACCGGCAACATTATCGCCGGCTGTGACGATCACGGCATCGTCCTGCGAGACAGGTGTTTCCCCGTTTTGATGAACAATTTGATTATCGACTGCAGCAGTGCAGGTATAGCGATAGAAAACTCGTGCGAGGCAACGCTGATAAACAACACAATCGTCAATTGTGGCAGGGGAATCAGGCTATTCGACCTGGGCAGGTGGGGCCCTCCGTATAGTTTGAATCCCGGCGGCGGAACGGCAACGGTGATTAACTGTATCATCTGGGATTGTCCGCAACCGGTCACTTTAACAGACAGCTCGAACACTCAAATCGAAGATCGCGGCTCTCATATAACGATCAAGTACAGTGACATCGAAGGCGGCCAAAACAGCATATCCGTCTCGGGCAGCCATTCGACCGTCACCTGGGATCAGGGCAATATCAATACCGATCCTCAATTTGTGGCTGCCGGCAACCGGGACTGTCACCTGAAATCCCGGGCGGGCCGATGGGATGCGGTCGGGGAAAGCTGGGTGATTGATAATATCACAAGCCCGTGTATAGACGCAGGCGATCCGGACAGCCCCGTTGCTTTCGAGCCATATCCAAACGGCGGCATTATTAACATGGGAGCATACGGCGGCACAGACGAGGCCGGCAAGTCACCTTCCGGCCTTCACGCCACATACGGCGGTGGCACGGGAGGGCCCGACAATCCTTATCTTATCTACACCGACGAGCACATGAACAC
>CAZSOR010000504.1:0-2760 GCA_964608395.1 uncultured Pirellulales bacterium | reverse complement strand
CATCACCAAAATAACTGACAGGATTGACTTTGCTCTTCTCATATTCGTCTCCTTTTCACTTTCATAGGCTGCTGCTTACACTTTGAGCAATAAAATTATGCTTGCGTATGAAATTCTACCAAAAGCCGCCTGATTTTGATAGAATTCTCTTGTCGTTGGAAATATTTCGTGCTGTGTACTGCGTGCTGTATTCTGATTCGCGGTCACAGCGAGGGAGCAACGGAATCATAACTTAAGGTCTGGCCCCTTAGCGCCCCCTTAGAGCGCCCAGGACTTTCTCAACATCACAGCACCCAAGCCGAGCAGGTATAGTGCAATAAACGTTTGCATTGAGGCTGTATAGATTTGTTCCTGCCTCATTCTTTTTTGACAATACCACTGCCGCTGTAACCGCCCTGGAAAACAACATCGCCGTTGACTACACGAATTTCACCGTTGTTAGTCGTGTGGCCGACAATCAAAGTTTGGCCGTTGCTGATTTCCAGTACAGCATTGTGCTCTACCGTAACATCGCCGACAATATTCGTAGGGCCGGTAAGTTCAATTAAGCCGTTGGGGTTAATCATAACGTTGCCGGTGATTCCACCGAACCCTTCGAAGATTGCCCCGGCCGATTGAGTAATTGTTTTGGCAGCTATGGTTCCCCCGAGAAGCTTAATAACAGCGTTTGGCTCGTTGACCATATTGCAATCAAAAGCAACACCACCGCCGGCGTTGACCTGAATTGTGCCGAGATTATTCACATCCTCTGCTGGCCTTATATGCAACGATGACATAGGGTAATTAGCCAAGACACCTTCGTTTATTAGCTGGCCTGCGCTGCTAACCACAAGTGAGCCGCCGTAAGCATAAATGTTGCCTTGGTTTCTGATTGGGAGGTCTGAGTGAATCATTCCGAAACCTTCGATGACGCCAGTGTCAGAATTTTCCAGATCGTTATTCAGGGCGACTACCAAGCCATTGTAGATTAGAAACTTTCCACTGTTAATGAAGCTACCACTCTTAATGTCTAACTGGGTGCTTGGAACAACAAAAACCTGCCCGTTATTGGTAAATGTTCCGTGAAACTCAATTTTATTTCCGAGATTTATGTGCGCATCGCTGGTGTTTGTGACATTACCCATTATCTCGTGTTCTACTCCTGTACCCGAGATAGCCAATTTGCCGTAGTTAGTCAAGCCGTTAGGAGCCACCAGGCAAAGGTAATTTTCACCAACCTCCAAATCGACATTGCCGTAACAGTCCAGTTGGTCAATAGTACTGTCGTGGTTAAATTTAACTCGAATACGCTCAGCAGTGCTTATTGTAACGGCAAAGGTCTGAGATGCATTGTTCTCAGGAACTATGGGTGGGTCCCAGCTACTTGGGTTGCCCCACTGGTCGCCATCGCCGCCGACCCATGTTGAATGGGTAACGGTAGCTTGAAGTTCGCAAGCCGAAGAAACTAATACAATGGCTGTTAGAATTAGTACTTTTTTAGACATAATTCACCTTCCTTTCTTGCTTTTGTAAAATTGCTTTTCAACGCTATAATTTATCCGACTTCAAAACCTTAAAACAGCCAAAACCTGCGGTAAAACCGTGGGCTAAATACAAGCCTAAAATTTAATCTGAAGCGCAACATTTATATCCGCTCCATAACACCTCATGGAGAAAAACTAAGAAAAACTAGGGACAATCACCTATTAAAATATAAGTAACACTGTCTAATTAAAATTCTCATTCTCGAAAGCCTTCCCATATAAATCCGTATGTCGTATTTCGCATATCGTATATCGCGGCCTTCGTCCATCAGCTAAAGCACATGGTCACTCAGCCCTTAACCATCGTTCCTAAGTGCGTTCATTCTCTTCCACGGCTTCTCCCACGATAGTCTCCGAGAGCCAACCAGCTAATTTGTACAATGCTACTCCCCAGGCAACTGTTGACAACTGGGCAACAACTGCCCAGCCACGCATACTTCCCAGCGTACCCTTTATGTTGACGTTCATGCCCCGTGGTATGTTTCCCATAACAGAATTGATGGCCACAAGCTGAAGGATTGTGTAAGTGGTCAGGATGAGACCTATCAGGACCGTCAATATGCCAGCGACACGAAGCACTATCAATACCGAATGTTGCTCAGACAATCTATCCATATCTCAAATCTCCTATTGATTAATATTTAAGTAACACTGCCTTATTAACTTAACAAATCATATCCCTTCGTATTACTCAGTTATGCACAGAAGTCGAACGGGCAGACTCTACGTACGGCTAAAAAGGTGCGGTATGACAAAAAAAGGCGATTCGAGGAAGTTTCGCGTTCTTTGGTGTATTGCCTTTGGTAAAATGATAGACTAAAATAAGTAAAAAGTCAAAAGGAAAAAGGGAAAAAAAACAGAATACAGCCCTTCGACTCCGCTCAGGATGAAGGGAGACAAAAAATAAGGCAAAAGTAAAAAGGTATAAGGAAAAAGTGCCGGAAATCCATAAAACGCTACCCGCTGCACGCAGTACGCAATACGACTTATAATCCGCGTCCATCAGCGTTCATCTGCGGTTAGAATTAGTCGTTAGTATATAGTCGTTGGTCGTTAGTCTAAATACCAAATACCATTAACCATTCACTGTTTCTTTATTTCTTCGTGGTTCTTCGCGTCCTTCGTGGTGAATTAAAAAACGCCGTGTAATGGACATTTATTTATATTTTGCCCGCCTTTCTCCGTTTAGATTCGTATAATGATTAACGAATTCGTATATCGTATTTCGTATGTAGTA
>CAZSOR010000503.1:0-2767 GCA_964608395.1 uncultured Pirellulales bacterium | reverse complement strand
AAAAATGGAAAAAGCAAAAGATATAAAAGAAGAGCTTCTCAAACAAATGGATGGCTATTCTGCCAAGACGACCGATGTAAGCGAGACTTCGGCACGGAAAATCATCGAGGAACACAAGACTCGAGTTAGACGGCGGAAGTGGATTGCAACAATAAGCTGGCTGATTACTTTTCTATATGCCGTTGGTATACATAATGTGAAGATCTATGTGTTGAAATACAACATCGAAAATGTTCTTACCAGAGAAGAATTCTGGCTCATTCGTTTCTCAGATATGACAATGATAGTGATGGTCATAATCTCTGTTCTTCTGACATACCTGGTATACTCCAAGTCGAAGACGTTGACGCTGCTGCTGATTTGCGCCCGGTTGGCCGGCATCGAAGAACACCTGAAGAAAATGTCTCAGGACAAATCTCCAGCCTCCGGGACTTGATGGGTGGCAGCCACTGAATGAGCAAAGCGACAGGTGACAGACAGGTGGCAGCCACTGAATGAGCAAAGCGAATGAAGTGGATGGAAAATGTCTGCAACATTACAAAAGCTTACTTATTTGACAAACCAGCACTTCCACCGGATAATTGCGGCCATAAAAACCTATTGAATACAAATTAACAGGAGGCAGAACAAATGAGCCAAACATCAGGTCTAATGGACCGCCGTGACTTTCTGAGGTTGACCGCAGCCGGAGCGGCGGCGTTTTCGTTGCCGAATATGGCTTTTTCCGCCGGAGCGCGACGAAACAAGCCAAACGTGCTTTTTATGGCGATAGACGATTTGAACGATTGGATTGGCTGTTTGGGCGGGCATCCGGACGTCAAGACGCCGAACCTCGACCGCCTCGCGAGCCGGGGCGTGCTGTTCACAAACGCCCACTGCTCGGCGCCGGCCTGCAATCCTTCGCGGGCCAGCCTCATGACGGGGATTCTGCCCTCGACGTCCGGCATATATAAGAATCCTAATCCCTGGCGACAATCACCCGTGCTGAAAAACACCGTGACGATTCCACAGCACTTCATGGCCCATGGCTACAGCGCCGTCGGGGGCGGCAAGATTTACCACGGCTCCTTCCCCGATCCGCCCTCGTGGCAGAGCTATTTCCCGTCGCAGCAGCAGAACAAGCCCGACGACCCGATGCCGCCGAACCGGCCGGTCAACGGTATTCCAAACACATCTCATTTTGACTGGGGTCCGGTGGATGTGCCGGACGAAAAGATGGGCGACAGACAGGTGGCCGCCTGGGCGACAAAGGAACTGCAGAAAAAACACGACAAGCCGTTCTTTATCGGCTGCGGCTTTTTCCGGCCACACCTGCCCTGGTACGTGCCGAGAAAATATTTCGATATGTACCCGCCGGATAAAATCACGCTGCCCAATGTCAATGAAAACGACCTCGACGACGTCCCGGAGCTGGGTAAAAAAATGGCCAAGCCCCAGGGCGATCACAGGAAGGTTATCGAGCACAAGCAGTGGCGAAAGGCCGTCCAGGGTTATCTCGCATCCATCAGCTTCGTCGATACCTGTGTCGGAAGGGTCATCAACGCCCTGGATAGAAGTGACTATGCGGACAACACAATCATCATCCTCTGGAGCGACCATGGCTGGCATCTCGGCGAGAAACTCCACTGGCGCAAATTCTCGCTTTGGGAAGAAGCGACGCACAACGTCCTGATGGCGGTCGTGCCCGGCGTGACAAAGCCCGGCGGGCGATGTTCCCGGCCGGTCACTATGCTGGATATTTACCCGACGCTTATCGATCTGTGTAATTTGTCTGAAAAGGATGAGATTCAGGGAACAAGTCTCGTGCCCTTATTGAAAAATCCCGGGGCGGAATGGGAGCGTCCGGCACTGACGACGCACGGCCGGAACAACCATTCGCTGCGCACCGAACGCTATCGGTACATCCGTTACAGCGACGGCACGGAAGAGCTTTACGATCATGATAAAGATGAGCTGGAATGGAATAATCTTGCCGGCAATGCGAAATACGCAGACGTCAAAAAGCAACTCACAAAATGGCTGCCCCGGACAAATGTTCCCGAGGTAACAGCGGCCAGGAACAAAAAGAAACGCGCATAAAAAAAGGGGCGGTTCGCGAACCGCCCCTACCTTTTGGTTTACGGCATCTTCGATTTAAACTGGTAGTGTCCCGAGCCTACGGCAAAGACGGCTTTTCCCTGCTTTATCCGCAGGAATCGTACGCCCTCTGCCGAGGTAGCGGGCCGGCCTGACTCGGTAATGTCACCGGCACTCCCGGCCGGCATATAAACCGTCGCTGTCGTATTGGCGGAGATCGTTACGTCCAGCCTGAACGTTCCGTCTTCGAGCCGCCAGTCGCTGGCGATTTTGCCGTTAATCGAATCGTAGCTTGCTTTTGCGCTGGTAATATCGCCGGGCATGGGACGGATGATAATTTGCTTAAAGCCCGGCCCATCGGTGTCGATCCCGGCGACCGTATTGAAGAGCCACCGGCCGACCGAGCCGAAAGCGTAGTGATTAAACGAATTCATGCCGGGGTCCTGGAACCCTTTTTCCTCAGTCCAGCCGTCCCATCGCTCCCAGATGGTTGTCGCTCCGTTTTTGATACTGTAGCCCCAACTGGGGAAGGTGTCGTTGAGGAGCAGGCGATAAGCGACATCCAGATGTCCCGTCTCCGTAAGGGTCGGCAGCAGATAACTGAGGCCTACGAATCCTGTCGAGAGGTGCCAGTTCTTTGCCTTGACCCTTTCGACGAGGTGTTCTGCCGCTCTTTCGCGTTTGTCGGAGT
>CAZSOR010000502.1:0-2780 GCA_964608395.1 uncultured Pirellulales bacterium | reverse complement strand
ACAGGAATGACAGATTGTGCCAGCCTTTAACAATGGAAAATAACAATATGAAACACCTTGTAGGATGGGCAATTTATTTGCCCATGCTGTTAACGTTCCGAAATATCAGCCGCATGGGCAGGAAACCTGCCCATCCTACTTTTGTTAAAAGGCTACTATTAGCCATTGTTATCTTTACGCTAATGGAGATATCACTCTATAGTAACGCCAAGGCTTCTTCGGGAATGCTCACCCTCAACGAAAAGGATGCGGGCTATCGCGGCATCTGGTATATGAATCAGCCCTCGGGCGATGAATATGTCTACAAATACAGCGGCGGGCTCGGAACATATTGCGCCAAGCACAAACCGTTCGCGGTTTATTGCAACAAGGTAAAAAAGACATTTTTCTGCTACGGCGGCACAACCACAGACAGCAACCAAAAGCTGCTCCACATGGTCTCGTACTACGACCACAAGACTGGAACGGTTCCCAGGCCGACCATCCTGCTCAACAAGAAGACCAGCGATGCCCACGACAACCCGGTCATCTCCGTCGATGACGAAGGCTGCATCTGGATATTCTCAACTTCGCATGGGACATCGAGGCCTTCCTATATCCACAGAAGCTGCAAGCCATACGATATCAGCCGGTTCGAGCTCGTCAAGGCGGCAAGAATCGAAAACTCGCAGGAAGTACCCATAACGAATTTTTCGTACATGCAGGCGTGGCATCTCAAGGGCCGGGGATTTGCCTGCTTTTTCACCCGTTACAACTACCCGGCCGCCCGGACGATTTGTTTTATGACAAGCCCCGATGGTGTCAAATGGTCGCAGTGGTCCCGGCTGGCCGCGATGGATCAGGGTCATTATCAAATCAGCACCGCCGGTAAAAACAAAGCTGGGACGGCGTTCAATTTTCATCCGCAGGGCAAGGGTCTAAATTGGCGGACTAACTTGTACTATATCGAAACTGCCGACCTCGGCAAAACCTGGAAGTGTGCTGATGGGCGCAAATTGACGCCGCCCCTGACCGATCCCGGGAACCCCGCCCTTGTCCACGACTACCAGAGCGAGGGTCTGAACGTCTACCTGAAAGATATTCGGTTTGACGCAGACGAACGGCCGGTCATTTTGTTTATTACAAGCAAGGGCTACGAGTCCGGGCCTAAGAACGATCCGCGAACATGGACTACGGCCCGCTGGACGGGAACAACATGGCAGATAAGACCGGCTTGTACATCGGATAACAACTACGATATGGGCTCGCTCTACATCGAGGATGACGGGACATGGCGAATCATCGGCCCGACCGAAACAGGCCCTCAGCCATATAACCCGGGCGGTGAAATGGCGATGTGGATTAGCAAAGATTACGGGCTGACATGGAAAAAGGTCAAACAGCTAACGACAGACAGCCCGCGCAATCACACGTATGCGCGACGGCCGGTTAACGCACATCCTGATTTTTACGCTATCTGGGCCGACGGCCACGGCAGAAAACCTTCATCTTCTTCTCTTTACTTCTGCGACAAACAAGGGAACGTCCGTGTTCTGCCGCGAGAAATGTCCGAAGAGCTTGTCAAACCGAAGCTTTTTGAGTATAACTCGAACGAATAATCTAAAATCATCAAACCATCATTTGTCTGATTGGAGCAGTAGAATTATGAAAACAAAGCAAATAGCCAATCAAACCGTAACCTTCCATTGCTATAATACGATTATTGTCGGATCGGGTGCCGCCGGTATGAACTGCGCCGTGCATCTGTGTGAGTTTATGAAAGGCAAGGGCATCGAAAATCCCGCCGAGAGAGTTGCCGTAGTTACTGCAGGGCTGGGCTTAGGCGCATCGCGAATGAGCGGCTCGGATAAGCAGACCTATTATAAGATGGGCACGAGCCCGGACATTGCCGACAGTGCCGAGGAATTTGCCAAGAGTTTGACCGCGGCCGGCTGCTGCCATGGTGACTCGGCTCTCGCCGAAGGGATCGGCTCACTTCGCGAATTCTATCACCTGGTTCAGGCCGGAGTTCCGTTCCCCACTGACCCGATAGGCACTTTCATCGGCTATAAGACAGACCACGACCCATACGAACGAGCCACATCGGCCGGCCCGAAGACCAGCAGGTTCATGAGCGAATGCCTTCAAAAACAGCTCGAACAATATAACGTCAGGATTCACGATGCGCAGGAGGCCGCCGGCCTGCTGACCGTCGGCTCCGGCGAATCCAAACGAATTGCAGGCATCGTGACTGTAGATAAAAAAAGTATCAATGACTCGAACCTTGCCATAAACATATTCCTCGGCGCAAATATGATTCTTGCCGCCGGCGGCCCTGGCGAGCTGTTCAAAACAACCGTCTATCCGAAAGCCCAGCTTGGAATTCACGGTCTGGCTTTCAAGGCAGGCCTTATCGGGGCAAACATCACCGAATCACAGTTCGGCCTGGCCAGCATAAAGTTCCGCTGGAACGTCTCCGGCACTTACATGCAGGCGCTGCCGCGCCTCTTCAGCACGGACGCCGATGGCAAAGATGAAAAAGAATTCCTGACAAATTTCTTCCCAACGATGAGCAAGATGGCGACGGATATCTTCCTCAAAGGCTATCAGTGGCCCTTCGATCCGCAGCGGATTGAGAATCTGCAATCGTCACTGATCGATATCCTGGTCTTCAACGAAACACAAAAAGGCCGGCGGGTCTTTATGGACTTCCTGCACAATCCTGTTGGCAGCGATTCTATGGACGAGTTCGACATCGACGCCCTGGAGCCGGAAGCCAAAGAGTACCTGCAAAAAGCCGG
>CAZSOR010000501.1:0-2781 GCA_964608395.1 uncultured Pirellulales bacterium | reverse complement strand
ATGCACCATCACGGCAACCGGGACGCCGTGCCGCGAACGCTCTGGCAGGTGGGCCGGCGAGCCACAAGCATCGATTTGTTGCCGGGCAAAGCGGACGGCAGCTCGCCATCGAAAGTGCTGATTTCAGCCGGTTCGGTGCTGGAGAATATGGATGTGCCGCCATCCGGCGGATGCGTCGTCTCGGTCAAGATCAAATTCGACGGCAGACAAGAAGTACTCAGCTTCCCCGGCTTCCACCAGATATTCTTCTATGGAGACTACGCACACCAGATGAGAGATTTTTGCCAACTAAACAAATTCGAAGCTCAGATTGTATAATCCGGCAAAGATTCATTGATCGGAGAATGACCTGTGAGAGAAAGATGCGACTGGCCCGGCGAAAACAAACTCATGATCGAATACCATGACACCGAATGGGGTGTGCCGCTTCACGAGGATCGCAAGCTGTTCGAATTTCTTATGCTCGATAACGCACAGGCTGGACTGAGCTGGCAGACCATTCTGAACAAACGTGAAAATTATCGCAAAGCTTTTGATAATTTCGAGCCGGCTAAAATCGTACATTATAACAAACGCAAAATCACCTCACTGCTCAATAATCCGGGCATCGTCCGCAACCGGCTTAAAGTACAATCCGCTGTGACTAATGCCCAGGCCTTTCTGGATATCCAGGCCGAATTCGGCTCTTTCGATACCTACATCTGGCAATTTGTTAATGGATCCACCATCCGCAACCGTTGGAAAAGCCTCAAAGACATTCCAGCCACGTCACCCGAATCGGACACCATGAGCAAAGGCCTCAAGAAGCGAGGCTTTAAGTTCGTCGGTTCGACAATCTGCTATGCTTTCATGCAATCGGCAGGCCTGGTCAACGACCATCTCACATGCTGTTTTCGATACACCCAATGCGGCTGATTCATTACGAAGGGCAAGAATCTGCAAAAATCCTTATTTTACGCTGCTGCCAGGTACATTATCTTATTATGCCCGAGAGCGTGACGATGCTCTGGGACATCATCCGGAAAGCGGCCTTGTTGTTATTGACTGTCACTTGCCCTGCCTGCTGCATGTTCTCGGACGCCGAAGTGCGATAAGCCTTCAGCGAGGCCGGGGCCTTGAGATTGCTGAAAGTCAGATTCAGGGGCTGCTCCTGCCCGGTCGGATTGATAGCTATGATGGCCAACTCGCCGCGGCCCTCATTCAGGAAAGCGCTCACCTGGACGTCGCCGAAACCGGGCCGGGCGTCGATGCGTACAGTGCCCGGCCGGATGAATTTGCTGTAATACATGGCCGTGTAAGTCTTCGGCGTATACTCGCTCATCAGCATGATGCCGTGCGTGCTCTTGCGGTTTTCGGTGATCTGCCAGGGCACGAACGCCGAGCAGTTGCCGGCCGCCTCGATTTGCTCGTGGGTGATTTTGCCATCCAGAAGCCAGATTTGACTGAGCCTACACCCGAGCAGAAGGCAGAACATAAACGGATGAGAGAGGAGCTGGAAAAAGTCAGAGAGCGTTACAGAACGCTATCGGAGAAACTGTACGGAAAAGACCCTGAGCGTACGAAGGAACAATTCGAACAGCTCGAGAAAGAGCAGCAGGAGGTTCGCAATCGCATGACTGAGCTTTATTCGAAACTGCCGGTCGAGTCCGAACGCCATGGATGGGTCTGGTTATTCCTGCGGAAAGAAATTAATCGCATTTCTGCGGACTGAAGCCCATTTCACACAGATGTTGCGCTCATGGCGTGACAGTCACCGCGAAGAATGACAGATGATGGCTTTTGCCGTAGATGATGTTATATTCTGTATCCTTGCCAGTGGTTATATCTAACCATTCATCAGTTGCCGGTTCATAGCATCTGAGCTTCAGGGCCTTTTCCTGCGGCTCGGTCAGTTCGGTGTCATCGTATTTGATGGCAATTTGGATCATGTCCTGGAATACAGCCGTCGTGTTTATTTCGTAAACCATATCCGAAGGCACAAGTTTCAGCTCCTTCGGCGTTAGCGGTCCGTCCGGCGTCACGGATACGGTTGTGTTACCCCCTCCGACAACGGTGTCAAATGTCAATGTTGTGCCGGTTGCCCAGTCAGCAACTTCCACGCTATTTCCGGATGGTGTATCTTCCTGTGAATACTTAATTGTGGCATAGTCATAGCGAGTCCCGTTACCAAAACTGCCTCCGGTCACATAGATGTTGCCCAGTCTGTCCAGAGCCATAGCATAGGCGTAGTCACAATCATTTTCAGGTTCGTTATTTTCTGATATCAACAGGTCATCGTCTAATGTATCCGTCACCACATCGCCGGAGTATGGCGATCCATCATATGTTGCCACCCAGATCTCGTTGCCCTCTAAATCATACATGATAGTTGCATAGTCAAGGCTGGTGCCCCAGTCATGACTATATCCGGTCACATAGACATTGTCCGAAAGATCCAGTAAAATACTGCAGGCTCGGTCATTGTTATTTGCCGGACCGTTATATGTCGCCACCCAGAGCTGGTTGCCGTCTGAATCATATTTGACCGTGGCATAGTCCTGACGGGTCCATAAGTTTTCACTATAGCCCGTCACATAGACACTGCCGAATTTGTCGACGACTATCGCATTGGCGTAATCAAACTTGTCCCCTAATCCGTTATATCTTGCCTCCCACTGCTCAATGCCGTTGGAATTATACTTTATCGTGGCATAGTCATAGCTTGTAAGACCGCCGTCGCTATATCCGGTGACATAGACGCCGCCTGATGCATCCACTATTATGGCATTGGCGACATCATAC
>CAZSOR010000500.1:0-2792 GCA_964608395.1 uncultured Pirellulales bacterium | reverse complement strand
GAAAAAATCGCCCCGCAAAGGCTCGTCCAAGAAGTCGCGGTACGCTTGTTTTGGGGCTAGTAATATAGAGCGGCACCTGGGGCAGTTTCGGCGTCTGGATTAATTCATCGCCGCCGTCGGTCAGCAGAACCGCCGAGAGGTAATTGGCGCTGTCCGCTTTGTCCGCTATTGTTACAAGGCATTTGCCCAAATCCGTGCCTCGAATTTGCTCTTCAGCTTGTTTTGCGTCTTTGGTGCTGTGCACTTCCACGTCGAAATCCAGGTTTTCAAAATCGATGAAAGAACGCAGTTTCCCTGCAAGATCCTGAGCTAGCCCCTCGGCTCTTTCTGCGCGGCTGATTTCCGATTCGTCCCTGCAATCCATTGATGAAGATGTGTCGAGAAGGATCATTATTTTCTTGTCCCGATTCGGCCGCTGAACGACGCTTCGGACCGGGTCAAAATATGCAAAGATGATTAGTAATACGATCAAGACCTTTGGAAATAGCAGAAGCACCGTTTGTCTCAGAGAACGGCTTCGTCTTTGTCGCCGAAACAGAACGATCAGCCAGACGATCAAAATCAGAATCATCGCCGCAGCCAAGATCGGATGAAGATGGGTCCGCCACCGTAGCACTTCCGTTATTCCGCCCCCCCGCTGATAAGAACTTTCTGGCCGGACGTGCTCATGGCGTCACCGGGCTGTTTGCTCTGGCCGGCTGCGTGTGTGCTTTCCGAATGCGATGTTTTTTCAGCCCGGGCCCTGATGGGATTTGCCAGCCAGCCTTCTGCGAGCAGGGCCAAAGTCGCCAGCAGAACAAGAGGCAGAAACAGCTCGAAAGTACGGCTCTGGCCGGCATGGTACTTCTGCAAATCGTCCGCCGGGTTGTAGTCGACAATGCTGTGTGTGATTTTTTCCATCGCCGTGACTTTTGAGCCCTTCAAAAATTGCGTCAGGCCTTCTTTCAGCGAGGAACGCACAGATACGCAGAATTCCTGGCCGCCGACTTTGATTAAATAAACGCCCGATTTTGAAAATACCGGCATGTCAATGGCCTGGCCTTTGAATTCGGTCTCGTCGCCGGTGAGACTGGTAACCTCGACCTGCTGCCGGCCGGCATTGATGCCCTTCGGGAATTCTCCGGCGACTAATGACAGCATCGAATCTTGTTCGAGAGCGCTTCCTTCCACGGCGATACTTTGTGCCATTACGACGATCAGGCCTGTCAGGGGCAGCGTATTCCATCGCTGGTCAAAGGACGTCCCGCTGACGTAAATATTTCCCCTGCCAAGCTCTCTATGAGCAAAAACGACTCTTTCGAAATCAACCCCCAAAAGCGGAGTAAATTCCTCGGACAGATCCAGCGGATAATAGGTAAATACAGTGACGTTCTCCGGGGAGGCGGTACCCGTCGCCTCACGAATCCGGCTCCAGAAGCCGGATTCTTTCGTCATCGATTCGACCTTGATTCCGCGTGCATTCGACAGGCGGCTCTTGGTGCCGGCCCCGAGCCATGCCGGTGGATTTGCATTTGTGCCGGCTCTTCTTGACGAGGGCACGATCAGTAGATTGCCGCCGGCTTCCACGTACTGCCTGAGGTCGGACGAGGCCTGATTGTTTCGGCCGATTTCTTCCCATGTCGTAACGATAAGAATTGGTTTTTCGCCCTGTGCCTGGAGTATTTCGCCTGAACGGGCGAATTTTGAAATCATACCGGTTAATTGCCCGTAATTATCCGGCGAAAAAGCCGTTGGCAGCACACCGAATTCTCCCGGTGAACCGCTAAATAAAACAGTCGCGGTCTGCCCGCAGACGATTCCTATCGATGCCTGGTTGTCGGCGGCAAAGCCATCCCCTTCAATCCACGTCTTGAGCCAGTGATAGCCGGGAGTATCGGGGCTTATTGCGACTTCGACGGTCTGGCTTCTGCCCTGTTCGAGAACGATTTTCTGCGTGCTCTTTTTGTCCTGGTTATCAATTGAATTGACTCGAATATTTGCGACTGCCGCCGAGTTATTCGTACAGACAACGCCGATTTTCAGTGGATGCCTGGCAAGGATTTTTTGCCGGGGAAATTGAATCGAGCTGATAGCTGCGTTGGCCTGCTGGCGAGTTCTGGACTCTATTCTGTGCAGAATTACATTTATCGCTTTGCCGGCCGATTCCGACTGCAGGGCATCGTCGGTCCATTCGGCTTGCTGCAAATCGCTGAAAACATGAACCACGCCGCCGCGGGCCGAATTGGCCCCAAGGAGTTTGAACGCTTTGGCCAGGGCATTACCGGCGCTGCCCGTAGCGTCGGTAGGTGTTATTGTATCGAGCAAAGTCAGCAGGGATTCCGTGTCGGACGTTAACGATTCGCCGGATGTAACCGCCGGGTCTTCGACGAGTGTCACGATATTCATGCCGGCACTGTCACCAAGCAGGGAAACAAGCCTTTTGGCTCCTTCAACTGCGAATTCCAGCTTTGTCTTCTCGTCACCAGCGATATCGCTCATCGAGCCGGAGTTGTCAACGATTACGACCGCCGAGATTTTACCTCCCATTTGTATGGAGCTTTGGAATTTCGGCCGTGACAAAGCCAGCAATATGAATGCGATTAACAGCACCCGCATCAAAAGCAGCAACAATTGATGAATCTTCCGGCGTGAATTGAGTTTAGGATCGGTCATGTTAAAGAACATCAGGGTCGGAAAAAGAAGCTGGCGTTTTTTCTGCTTGAGAAATAAGTGGAAAAGAACGGGCAGCCCCGCCGCGGGCAGAAAATAAAGGAAAATGGGCGTTGAAAAAATCATCCGATTTTCCTCCTCTG
>CAZSOR010000499.1:0-2824 GCA_964608395.1 uncultured Pirellulales bacterium | reverse complement strand
CCCTGCAGGCATTCGCCGACCAGGGCATCGTCCTGACAGATGTGGACAGGATTGCAATCGGCCTGGGAACCCAGGGCAACATGACAACACCCGGCGGTTCCGGCAAGATGTATTTCGACGATATCCGGCTTTATCGTTCACGGCCGGAATAGGAAGCTTTGCCATAAGATGTGATATGGCGGGTTTGCAATTAGTATCGTTTCGGGGTCTATGCTAACTGTTTGGCATAGGCCCCGGTTGTTTTTAAAGCAAAAGAGAGGATTTGTGATCGACTTTGAAGGTTTTGCTGGGGGAGACATTAAAAAGTCTGACAACTTGTTCAGATATTTTCCTTGACGCGAAGGTGTCTAATCTGGTAAAAGAGATTATCAGCATTATTGAATTAATGTTCGTACAGCAGGCGAAAACGGTAAAGTTTATTTTTTAGATTTTCACTGTGAGATCAGCCGCTCATATTGGGCTTTTCGAGGAAGGAGGCAGCGTCGAGTCGCAGAAATCACCCCGAACAAGGAGAGTATCGTTACAGCAAGAGTCCTTATCCATTGCTTTTGGTGCGTAGCCAAAGCATGATTATCTTAACCGCTTAATAAGGAGGATTATTATGTACAGGAATTTGATTTGGCTATTTTCTTTTATTTTAGTGATGAGTGTAACTGTTAATGGTTCTGCTGTTGAGGATCCGTCTCTGGTCATATACTATGACTTCGAGGGCTTTGGCAATAATCCTATTGTCTTAGATAAATCTGGTAGAGGTAATGACGCCGAGGTGGTCGATGGTGTTAATGGACTTGCCGGTGCAGGCGTTAGAAGCTCAGAAGCTTGCCAAATCACCGGCAATGGCAGTTACCTCGACCTGGACGGACTTAACATTCCTGCCGAAGATATTCCGACGATGGCTTTTACCCTCGCCTATTGGGTGAAATCCGAGGATACAGGCGGTACGCAGACAATATTCAGTGCTTTGGCGGCACCGCACTCCTGGTGTCACGGTGGTTATATTCGAAACGGCCAATACCACGCCCATGTCGGCGACATCAATAACAACTACATTATCAATGCGTACGAAGGAACTGTCGAGTACGATGCATGGCACCACATGGCACTTACCTGGGAATTAGTTCCGGGTGAGTATGGAGGCGGGGCTATGTACATCGATGGGGAATTGGTCGCAGAATATGGAAACGAGTTCGTAGAAGCTCCTCCGGGTGTGAAAGCCGCGGGCAATTGGGGTGGAGGCGCTCGTATTGGACGGGACGTTGACGACAGTTGGCAATTTAACGGCCTGCTTGATGATTTCTGCGTATTCAAGCGGGCATTATCGCAGGCTGAGATTGTGGAGCTTATGCAAGGGGTCAGGACTCCGATTGCCTTTAGTCCTACCCCTGCTGATGGTTCTATTCTATTCGATACGTGGGTGACTCTTGGCTGGTACGTGGGTGATAGTGCAGTCTCGCACGATGTGTATATGGGCGATAATTATGACGATGTGTACAACGGCACTGGTGGCACGTACCGTGGCAACCAGAATGAAATTTTTTATGTTGCCGGATTTCCAGGATATGCTTTCCCGGATGGCCTTGTTCCCGGCACGACTTACTATTGGCGAATCGATGAAGTCAACGAGGCCGATCCGAACAGTCCGTGGAAAGGAGATGTCTGGAGCTTTTCGATTCCGCCCAAGACTGCTTATAATCCTTATCCTGCTGATGGCGCCGAATTTGTGGATCCGAATACAACATTGAACTGGACAGAGGGTTTCGGTGCAAAATTGCATTCTGTATATCTTGGTGACAATTTTGATGATGTAAATGACGCCACCGGAGGATCCACTCAGGGTCCTACGACCTATACCCCAGATCCGCTCGAATCAGGTAAGGTTTATTACTGGCGTGTCGATGAGTTTGATGCCGCCAATACGTATAAAGGTGATATCTGGAGCTTTACGACTCCGGGTGCCGTCGGGAATCCACAACCATCTAATAGAGCTGTTAATGTGAAAATGACGGCGATTCTTAGTTGGACTGCGGCTGATAGTGCTGCTTCGCATGAGGTGTACTTCGGCAAAAACAAAGATGCAGTGCGCAATGCCGATAAGAATTCACCGGAATACAAAGGCTCTAAGGAGCTGGGTGCTGAGAGCTATGATCCAGGGAAACTCTCCTGGTATGCCACTTACTACTGGCGTATCGACAAAGTAGATAGTCTTGGTAATCCCACGAAAGGTCCACTCTGGAGCTTTACTACTGCCGACTTTGTTTCCATAGATGATTTTGAGGATTATAATGCCGGCGATAATCAGATATGGTACGCATGGCATGACGGATTAGGTTACGGCACAGAGGAGAATCCGCCATTTTTTGCCGGTAACGGTACCGGTTCAGGTGTAGGTGACGAAACCACACCTTCTTACACGGAAGAATTAATCGTTCACAATGGCAGTCAATCAATGCCGGTGTCCTACGACAACAATAAGCAGGGCTACGCAATGTATTCGGAAGTAGAAATGACATTAAGCGAAGCACGTAACTGGACCGATGAAGGTGTTAATGAATTGTATCTGTGGTTTCATGGCAGTTCGACCAATTCCACGGATCCGCTGTATGTGGCGGTAACCGATAAAACCGGTACACCTGTGGTGGTCGAACATGAAAATCCGGCTGCGGCCCAGATTGGAGCCTGGACAGAGTTGATCATCCCACTGCAGATCTTTGCCGAGAAGGGCATTGACCTGACCGATGTTGACAGGATAGCGATAGGTATCGGCACCCGGGGTAATACGGAAACTCCAGGTGGCTCTGGGAAAATGTTCTTCGATGACATTCGG
>CAZSOR010000498.1:0-2846 GCA_964608395.1 uncultured Pirellulales bacterium | reverse complement strand
CAGACGAAAATTACGTTCGCTCTACCCAAATATTTAATCTTTACAGGGCACTAGAATGATGTAGAGTCAGAGGACTACAAGGGGGATTATTGGGGATGTTTACCGAATTGCGGGACGTTAAGGGATTCATGCGTAGAAACCACCTGCATCGACAAGAGGCCGCGATTGAATTGGATGATACTGCTGCCTTTAAAGAAAAAAGGCCTGATTGAAAAAAAATATGAAAGTTGCGGATTATTCAGTGGGATTTTCGGCGGTTTTTTCGAGGACTTCTAATTCCACCAGGGCGTTGTAAGCGGCTTTTTGCTCGGCTTCTTTTTTGTTCGAACCCCAGGCGCTTGGAAAATGGCGGTCGGAGATAACCACCTCCAGCTCGAAACATTTATTGTGGTCGGGCCCTTTTTCGTCGAGCAGCATGTACGAAGGCGTAGCGTTAAACTGCTCCTGGGAATACTGCTGGAGCAGGGACTTGAAGTTGCCATGATCCTGCTCGGCGTCGGACTGCTCAATCAACGAGCCGTAAATCCTCAAAATAAAATCGTGGGCGGCCTCAAAACCGCCGTCGATATGTATCGCGGCAATAATCGTCTCCAAAACACCCGCCGCTAAAGAACCCGAAAGGGCACGATTCGAGACCATGCCCTTGCCGACTTTCAGGAATTTTTGCAGGCCGAGCTGCCCGGAGATTTGAGCGCAGGTCTCGCGAGAAACAAGCTTACTCTTGATTTTTGTCAGGTCGCCCTCAAGATAATCCGTGAAATTATCGAATAGGGCCTGGCAAATGACGACCGCTAAGACTGAGTCGCCGAAGAATTCAAGCCTTTCATTGCTCAGCAGGCGATTATCGACTGCAGAGGAATGAGTGAATGCTTTGACTAAAAGATTCTTGTCGGAAAATTCGTAACCTATTATCTGCTCAATTTGCCGCAGAATTTCTTCATCCATAATTAGCTAACCATCTGCAAACTTGCCAGGGCGACGAATTTATCGTCGGCGAACTCAAAAATTCCATCAAGGCCGGTTACCGTAAAAATCCCTCTGGTCGCCGCGGCCACACTGCAGAAAACGAGCCGATGCCCGCAATCAGACAGCAATTTTCGCAGCTTCAGGAGCTTCGATATACTGGAAGAAGTGATGATATCGACGCTCGAAAAGTCAACGACGACCTCGCAATCGCCTCTATCGCGTACCATTTCGGTTACCGCCTTGAGATCATCTCCCATTTCCGGCTCCTGGGGCAAGTCCACGAGAATAATATCTTCAGACCAATCTTGAATCCCCATTACAATCTCCTTTATCTAAAAACACATAATACTATTGATATTTTATCGGCATAAGTCCGGGCCAAGTTGAGCAAGAAAACATAGCCGAACACCTTTTTGTAATCTATTGACCCCGCTGAACGCTTCGGCGGGACCCAAAGTAACTTCATCTGCCGGGTAATATCGGCTAATAAAGGTTCGTGCTTTTGTAAAACTATTTATTGATGAGCTGTTTTATCTGAACCGTCATTTCGTTGATTCGCCATTCGATCGCCGAAAGTATCCAGAATTTGAAGTGATTAACGCGCATCTGGATGTGTATCATATATATGATTTTTACCGACAGCATAACCGTTGTCAGCTCAATCATTAAAAGGCGCAATCTATCTCCTGCGATGATGGAAATCCCGCCGGCCACGATAATAATTATGATAAATAAGACATTAATCAATTTCGTACGAAATTGCGGCACGCCCCCGATTTTGCCGATTATCGCCCTGACCCGCTCCTTTTCCTGCTCGAAATGTTCCAGCGCCTGCTTAAGATCACCGATTTCATCCTCAGTTTTCTCGTATTTCTCATTCATAAATACTCCTTAGACCAAACGTTTTCTGTTTACTCCCGGCGACTTATTCATATCGTATTCGCGAGCCGTCGAGATTAATTCCTATTATAATAATCTATCGGCTCAGTGGATACAAACACCTGGGCCTGCCATATTAAGGATATACCCACGGGCTTTGCCCATAGATACCCATCCTAATTTTTATTGACACACTTGAATATTTATGGCAGAATTCCGAAAATTCATTTAATGAAAGAATTGGAAACAGACATAATTGAAAAAGGTAATTGATGCAAGAATAGTCTCCGGACAGCCTTCTGGTTTTGCAAAGTTCCAGCAGTTTTCTCCTCTTTCAGCCATTCCTAATCGATTTGTGTAGAACCTGAAAGTATTGGTCATGAAGGAAATTGCCGGTAATTTAAGATAACAGAAAGGGTGTCCAGAGCAATATATGCTGTAAAAATTTCCAGAATTTGCTGTAAAATTCGGAAGATTTGACTAAACTTGGGGCAACCCGGCGATTTGGCCGGATGGATTCACTTGGAATTTCGAAAAATACCGAATAAGGAGTAATGTAGCATGACTAAAATGATGCAAGCAAAAACAACGAGCAATAAACAAGGCAATTCGGCCCCTGCCGGATATTTGGAGCGCGGCTGGGTCATTGCGAACCATAAGCTGGTTTCGTTCCACGCCGCGTTCATTTCTTCGGTGCTGAGTCTGCCCGCAGCGGCATTGGCAATTGCTGCGGCCGACCCGGATACCAATATCAAGCTCGAAGTGCTGAAATTCATGTTTTTTAGCTGGGAAACGGTTGTTTCGGTCATTATTCTTTACCTGTCCTGGCATATTGGCATCGCCATTCACGAGATGGGGCACTTTTTAACCGCCACGAAGCTAACGGCGTTGAACCAGGACTCCCAGGAAAAGGCCGATGCTGTCGTTCAGGGCGGCGGCAAATTCGGCTGGTACGCCAAAATGTTCCTGCTGATTCCATGGGGCAAGTTTTACGGCGTCAA
>CAZSOR010000497.1:0-2877 GCA_964608395.1 uncultured Pirellulales bacterium | reverse complement strand
AAAACAAAGCCAATTCAAAGCCAATTTTGGGGCGTCTCGACAGAAAACTGGTTGATATTGGTGGATTATGGTAATGGCTGGGTGTTTTGTAAAGATGGGCCGATGGCGAATATTGCCTCATTTAGCGCGGAGAAGGCGTCGCCGGAGAACACCCTGGCCTTGACGTATGTACTGCCGTTGAGTGTGATCGGACCTGTGAACCGAATTGCAGTCTCTGAGACGCTCGGATCAGTCCCGCCAGCGAGGTGACCGGCGAGCAATTCTGCGCAGATTATAAAATCGGAGCTGCCCAGTGACGTATTCAATCCGTGGATTGCAAGGATATTGTCACCGTGGTGGAGCGCGCCGACATGTGTGGATATATCGAAAGATTGCAGCCCGCCCGCCTCGTGACCTCCTGATGAATATGAATTCCACCTCGGCGTGCCGCTGACAAGTGTTCTCTGGACTTCCACCCCGTTGATATAGGCGACAAAACCGTCGTCATACCTGACTTTGAGCGTTAAAAAATCGTGGTTCTGAAGGTCCTCGTTGACCTGGAAGGGGATCCGGATATAGCAGCCGGGGTTTCGGTTATACATTTGTGCTTCGACGTCGAGCGAGATATAGCTCCCGTAGCCGGAACTCCTTTCATATCCGACGCCGCCGGGCGAACCAGTGACAGGTATCCAGCTCGAATCATTAAAGTAAATGGATTCTTTCCATGTGCCATCGACCTCTTCGGTTGGGACGAGCACCCGCTTGGGAGCATTTTCGGCGACAAAGGTTGTGTCGAAAACCTGCTGTGGCGGGATACCCGGGACGCCGGGCTCTGTGCCGTCCAGCGTATAATAAATCTCCGCTGATCTGTTAGGGCTGATGATTGTCAGGACGTCACCGGCTGAAATGTATCCGCCGTGCTGATAGAAGCCGTTGATATAGAAGATCGGCGCGTTGAGATCAAGGTTGAACAAGCCGTTCTCTGCAAAGGCCTCCAGGACCTTCGGCTCGCGGTTCGGGATGAACTGATCGGGGACGAATCTCGCCGGATACCGTGACGTCTCCGGAAGAACGTCTGAGACCTCGGCGAAAACTTCCCACCATCGATCCAGCAGGTGCGATTCGGTCAGGATGCCGCCGTTGCGAAAGTGCTTGTGGACACGGTCGGCGAAGAGCTGCCGGAAGCCGGCGTTGGCCTTCAGCGCCCGGTACATCCGGGAGACGGGATCGGATATATGATTTAGTCCCGGGGTAGATGACCAGGTGGGAAAATCCTCGAACGCCGTCAGCTCGAAATTATTACCCACCGCCCAGGTCTCGGCGAGACCTTCGGCATCCCAGACGGAGAATCTGAATTTGCCGGTATCCGACCTCTCGCGGTGAACGTCCCAGTTATTGCCGGGCCAGTCAAAATTGGCGATATAGATTTCCAGAATCAAAAAGTCCACGAACGTAGGAATATCGAACTTGCCGGCAACATATTCATATTCGGCGGAATTTGCAAGGTCATGGTTGTCCGCGTAGTTGAGCAGGTCGTTCCAGGCCTGCGACGTGCCGTCCCGGAGCCCGGACTGGGTAATCACGTCGAACTCGTTGTCGGTGCCATACCATTCCTGGAAGAATTCCTCGTCGGCTCGGGCGGTGGGATTGTAGAAGCCTTTGTAGTGGCCGTTGAGGTAGAGATTGGCGAACGTCCCTGTCACCTGGACCGCCCCCATCTCCCTGAAGAGACGCCGGGCCCATTCGTCCTTGACGAAGGGAGAGCAGGCATCGTTGTGTCCGCCTCGCAGTACGATGCTCTGGAAACTGTAGACATCGATGAATGGGAAAAACGGGTATTCGAAGCGGTTGTCACCGTAACTGCTGCGGAAAAAGAGATTGAAGCTGAATTTATTACTGTTCATGCTGGGCCAGCCGTTCCAGCAGGTTAACCAATCGTCTCCGCGGGTGTAACGGGGGCGTGTGTAATCGCTGCCGTGGACACGGATCCCGCAGTCCATCTGGAGATTTATGCCGGTTTGCGGATCGATGATTTCGAACGAAACCGGGCGTTCGTATTCTCGTCCTCGTCGTATCGGATTATTGTAGCTGCCCGGACCGCTGGAGCGCCATACTCCATCGTTGTCATAATATCCGCCGACGATAGCCATGATGCCGTCAGGTTCGAAAAGGGAAGTGTGCTCGTCACCAACAAGGGACACGACCGGCATCGATTTGATTTCATCACTGGCATTGAATATGTATGTATGTGTTATCGTGCGCGAGGGCATCCAGCCGTTTTTTATTGCCGCTGCACGCAGGCAGGTGGTTGAGCTGATCTGTATAGCACCGGTATATTCAGAGCTGTTTACTGAGCGGTGCTCATTTTCGAGAGGTTCGCTGCCGTCTGTTGTAAAATATATCCTTGCTCCATCAGTTGCATCGGCGATCGTAATATTGAAACTCCCATCGTAAAAACCTCGCTCGTGGCTGAATTCAGGGTCCTCAACAACACCTAAGTATGCCCGTTGATTTTCTGCCGCCGGTGTCGGCCTCGTAAAAAAACGCAGATCATCACCGGCATCCGGATACCGGCCATAAGAAGTGTTGGTAACTTGTTCACCAAATACAATCGCGTCGATCATCGTACTTGCGTCGGAGGCAACCAGTCCAATCTGCTCGCCGTCCTTGGATAGACTGAATCCTGCATGCAAAGTACCATCGCCAATATCGTCATCCGCCCAAATTAACATGTAACCATGAGCTGAAACAGTGGTCTCGATTGGTGAATTATCCGGAATCAGCCACTTGGCCGGTTCGCTCAAATCGTCCGTCAGATACATCCCGCCAATGTCGATTGCGGTCTGGCCGAAGTTATGGATTTCGATCCAGTCGTCATAGTCACCTTGTGGATCGGCG
>CAZSOR010000496.1:0-2902 GCA_964608395.1 uncultured Pirellulales bacterium | reverse complement strand
AGCGATATTCTGGCACTTCCCACACTATCGCGGCAAGATCCTACCTTACAGCATCATTCGAGCGGGCGACTGGAAGCTCATCAAACGATACGAGGGCAAGACTTTCGAACTGTTCGATCTGAAAGCCGACCTGTCGGAGGAGACCGACCTTTCGGAAAAGATGCCGGAGAAGGTAAAGGAACTCGACGCGAAATTGACTGATTGGCTCCGGGCAACAAATGCCAAGCTGCCCAGGCCGAATTTATCGCCGGGCGTTACGTAGGGTTGCCCCTGCAATCTCCAATATAGTCCAAGATATAAAATTGGAAAGGAGAGCAAATCCGATGAGAACACATAACCGGCGGGATTTCCTGAAAGTGATTGGACTCGGTCCGGCTGATTACTGAATACTTCCGCAAGGCCGGTTACTTCACGGCTAATGTCAAGACCGCCGCCCCGGGTGTATCCGGCTCGGGCAAGACGGATTTCAACCTCAAGTTCAAGAACGCCTTTGACGGCAGCGACTGGAACCGGCGCAAAGCCGGCCAGCCTTTCTTCGCTCAACTGTCTATCAGCATGACCCACCGGGGCGGGCACTGGAAGAATCTGTGCGGCCAGCGAAAGAATCCAGTCGATCCAGCAAAGATCAAGCTGCCCCCCCTAGCCCAGCGTCACCTCGGCCGGCAATATTTTTAAGAATCGAAACATATTGCAGCAACAGAAGGTTTGCGCCCTGTCTTAACCGCCCATCAGAATTTAGAACAACGTTACTCCGATTTTCTTGTCCCGCCAGTCAGCGACAAAGGACTTCATCTCCTCCAGCAGCGCTTTTAACTGCTCGGTGTTTTCAAGCAGATTTTCATAAAAGTTTCCATCATTGATAAGCCTGGCGGCGCTGCCCTGGCCGTTATTGACTTTCTCCAAAACCAGCCGAAGTTCCCCCATAGTCTTGCTCAGTTGCTCGCTCGTATCGACCATCGCGGCAACGAGTTGTTCTGTTTTGGAATCGACACTTTTCAGAGTCGATGTCCCGGCGGCGGCGAATTTCTGGATTTCTTCGCTTGTATCGATAACGGCAGTGACAGCTTCTTCTATTTTTGTGTCGGCCTTTTCCAGAGTTGTAGTCCCCGCGGTGGCAAGCTTCTCGAATTCTTCCAACGTATCCTTGGCCTGCTCCGACGCTTTAGCGAGATTGGCCAGCGTTTTCTTGACGTTCTCTTTGCTGTCTTTGTCGCCCATGATATCATTAGCATTAGTAATGAGATTTCCAAGGCCCTCGATCAATCCATCGAGTTTCTTCTGGCTTTCTTCCGGGAAGAACTCGCTTGTCATACCGGCGGAGCCCTGAAGGGGTATTTTGTCCACCAGGTATTGTGTTTCCGGCCGGTTCGGATCCAGCGGAACCAGAGGCATACCGGGGTGCTGTTTGAGCTCGATATAACTGCTGCCCAATCCCCGTGTCATCAGTTTTACCTCAACGTTGGAGGGAATGGTCACATACCTCTTGTCGATGCTGAGAACAACCACCGTTTGATAATACTCCATGCCCGTCTCAAAATCCTTACGTACCTCCGGAGCCATAACACTTGTGACTCTCCCAATCTGATAGCCGCAAAACTGCACAGGCGTATCCTTCTGCACTCCCGTCGCCGTCGGGAACTGAACAAAAACTTCAAAAGAATCCATCTTGGTAACAATGCCGGGCAAATCACCGAACTTCAATATCAGCCAGACAAACGCACATATACCCAATATAACAAAAAGGCCCACAACAACATTGCGCCTTCTCTGGGAGGTTTCATAGTCACTCACAAATTATCTCCTTTTAATTCGCCGCGGCCTTCCATAAACAATTCCCTTATGGCACGCAAAGGATAGCCGCTTTTATTAAGTTTCTTTATAATTTTAATCCTCTCGATACCTTTCTCATCAAACAGTCGCCTTCCGGTCGGCGTAACCTCCGTAGGCTCAAGCAGCCCGACCATAAGATAATATTGCAGAGATTGACGGGAAACGCCAGCTTTTTTTGCTGCTTTACCTATCGGAGCTAATTTGCTTTTCTCACTCAACGGTTATCCCTGTAAAGCTGAAAAATAACAAAAACATAATATAGAGAAAATCCGATGACCAGAATTTATACAGGATTATACTGATTCGGTTATCAATTGACCAGAAGTTTCTACTCGCCGGGCGAAGGAACCGAATTAGTCCAGTTTTCGGGATCGTTGCCGTAGTCGGTTGGGATCTTTCGCGTTAATGCCATGCCATTGCCGTCCGCTTCGGTCGGCCAGAGGTCAATCGAACCGGGGCAATTCTCCAGATGGGAGCCGTCGCTGTAATTGACTCTGTCAACGCGGATGTATTGGCGCATACCCTCCTTGTCTACATCTCCGGGCATTCCAATCTCCAGGCTTTCGCCGGCGTTGCTCAGATTGCCGTCGTAGGGGCCGAAAATGATGCTGGCAGGCACTGCCGGGTATCGCCAGGAAAATGCCGCCGGCTTTTTGACGACTAAGATCAAGCCGCCAACAGGGATAGTAACCGGCACATCACCGCCGAAGGTAAATTCGATGCCGTCGGTAAACTTCCACGGCTGGTCTTTGTCGTAGCGGTACAGCGTTACCGGCTCGGCGCTGATATTCTGAAGCTCGATGTATTCATATTCGTCATTGGTATACGAACCACCTCCCGGCCAGTCGGGATGGTACATTATTTCGCTGATCACGATGGGGCCGACCTTCGGATAAGCATTTGCAGAGCCCGGTGTATTCTCGTCCATCGCTACGAAGTTGTAATTATCGGTGCTCGCCTTATAGTATCGCCCGAACGAGACGCCGGTTTCAGAAGCGCCGAAATCCTCTGTGCTCCGATAGCCGGTTAATGCACCATTGTGTGCGGAGCTTAGGTATAAACGTTCGCCGTT
>CAZSOR010000495.1:0-2927 GCA_964608395.1 uncultured Pirellulales bacterium | reverse complement strand
TCTTCATGATCCTGATTCACAGAAGTAATAATAACCTCGCAGGGAGCGATGCTGACCGGCCAGATAATGCCGTTCTTATCATTGCCAAGCTCGATCGCCGAAGCAAAGATACGATTTATACCAATCCCATAGCAGCCCATGATACAGGGCTTTTCATGTCCATCTTCATCGAGAAACTTTGCTCCAAGTTTTTTGCTGTATTTTGTTCCAAGCTTAAAGACCTGCCCAACCTCGATACCTTTCTTAAAGAGCAGTTTCTTGCCCTTATACGAATCGCCCTGCCCGGCTAAGCGGATGTCGGCAACAGCAATATTTTCACCTTCAAGCGGAAAATCTCTGCCGGGCACAACATTTTTAATATGATAGTCGCTTTTATTGGCCCCGGCGATGCCTGCCGCCATTGCCGCTACAGCATGGTCGATAACCATTTTCGAAACCTTATCGGTTAAGCCTATCGGCCCGGCAAAGCCGACTTTTGCGCCGGTTACTTCTTGTATCTTCAACTCGCTGGCCAGGTCCATATGCTCACCGCCGATTATTTGCGTCAATTTCTCGGGATTCAATTCATGGTCGCCGCGTACGAGAGCGGCAATTGTCCGCTGCCCGGAACTGTAAATCAGCGTCTTAATCATATCGTTCGGCCGGGACCCGAGAAAACCGCAGACCGCATCAATGGTGCCGACATTTGGAGTGTGAACTTCCTCCGCTGGTGGAATCTCAGGATCAGCTTCTTCTTTCGGCAGCGCATCCACTTCCGCTCTTTCGAGGTTTGCAGCGTAAGAGCCGTCTTCTGTATAGACGATTGTATCTTCGCCCGATTCGCAGGGTATGGTGAACTGATGCGAGCCTGAGCCGCCCATCTCGCCGGATTCTGCCTCGACGATAACGTATTCGAGCCCGCAGCGTTTGAAAATCCTGCAATATGCATCGTACATTGCATGGTATGATTTATCGAGGCTTTCAGGATCAGCATCGAAGCTGTAGGCGTCCTTCATTATAAATTCACGGGACCGAATCGCACCAAACCGCGGCCGAAACTCATCGCGGTATTTCGAGCTTATCTGATAAATATTAATCGGAAGTTGCTTATATGACTTTACCTCGCCGGCTATCAGGGTCGTAAAGACTTCCTCGGCGGTAGGGCCGAGCACGTTCATCCTTCCGTGACGGTCCTCGAAGCGGAACATTGTCGGGCCATAATCAGCACTTCGGCCGGTTTTATCCCATAGCTCAAGCGGCTGCATAGACGGCACAAGAATCTCCTGGGCACCGGCTTTGTTCATTTCCTCACGGACGATTGCGATAATCTTAAGCAGGCTGCGCCAGCCGAGCGGCAGGTAGGTATATGTTCCGCTGGCAACCTTGCGGCACAATCCCGCTCGAATCATTAATTGGTGGCTGGCTACTTCGGCATCGGCAGGAATTTCTTTAACCGTAGGTATAAACATCCGGTTGTATCTCATATTTCGTCCCTTATGGCCTGTCAATCTTAGATCGTCTTATCATCAATTCAAAACTCAGTATGTTTAGAGCGATTTATAGTCCAAAAGACGAAGCTTTGCAAGGATATTTCACTTCCATCGGAGAACACGGAGTAACAAGCGGAAATTTGCGACTATTTTTTCTTGCAATATCATCGCTGCGAGTATAAAGTGTGTGCCAATCTATTTCTATTATGCTTAAAATCAGGGCGATTAGCTCAGTTGGTAGAGCAGCTGACTCTTAATCAGCAGGTCGAAGGTTCGAGCCCTTCATCGCTCATTTCCTGCTGCGGCTTTTATCGCCGGCTTTTATGATTGCCTGCTGAATGTCTTTTATGTAAGCTTGATTCATCCGGTCGAGTTCGTTATCATTTGCTGTCAAGGCTATAGGAAAATCAAAGGAAGGCAGCATCGGCGTTGACTTTTTCAGTTCCGGCAGATTCGCCGCTAATCCCTTGAACTTATGACCCCAGGCTTTGAGAGTCAGGTCGGCCTTGACCAGACCGGCAAACAGGCTGATATCTCCAGATTCGGGAGAGTCGGCAAACGGCCAGGACAGCCATCCATCGGCCAGCGTACGGGATGCTTCGATTTCCTCGTTTATCCAGCGAGCCTGCTGTTGTTCGCTAAGGTAAGGATGATGCTGGGGTGCCCCGCCGCCATACCATCCAAATTCACCGAGGACCACAGGCTTACCGATATGACAGTAGGCTAATACTCCCTGCAGATAGCCAATGTTTTTCCGCCGGTTTTGCTCCGATTCAAAAGGACTGCCCAGAGTCGGGTAGAAGTGAATAGTCATGAAATCGAGCCAGCGAGCTTGTCGGCGAGGATTGAAAGCGGCATAACGGTTTGGATTACCCGAACGTACCAGCGGATAAGACCACTGGATATACCCAACCGTAACCAGGTGAGTAGGATCAGCCCGGCCGATAGCCTCAACTTGGCGACGCACCCACTCATCGGCCAGATGCTCTCTAAAAAGTTGCCAGTCCTGCAACCTCGGATTTCCCTGATTTGGCAGATTCTCTGGCACCGCCACATTGCCCCACTCGTCGGCTTCGGTCAGTTCTTCACCCCAGGCGGCCTTCAGCGCTTTTTTGTTTGCATAGGTATTCTGCAACCAGGCGTTCCATTGTGGACGCCATTGTTCGACAAACCAGGGTATATGCGGCTCGTTAAGAAGGTCCCACGCAAAAATGGCCGGCTCGCCACGGTAACGCTGTGCCACAACAGTCCAAAAACGATCAAGAGCCTGCAGGGCTGCCTGGCCGGCGAAACGGTCCGGCTTCCAATAGTCGGGCTGGCCTTCCCAGTGGTCCGGGCCGGTAAGAATCAACCGTATGCGCTTCTCCCGAGCAATCTCAACGAGTGTGTCCAGTTTCGCAAGAGCCTGCTCTTCGATCTTTTCAGCGGTGGGTTGGAAACTGCCGGCAGTTAGAAAAA
>CAZSOR010000494.1:0-2950 GCA_964608395.1 uncultured Pirellulales bacterium | reverse complement strand
CGCGGCACGCTCGGCAATCTCTGCTGCGGCAGTGAGGGCAGGACTTTCAAAATCGTGCCTTCGAGAGGCGGGCAGTTCCAGGACAGCAGTCCGAAAATTGAGCCGGCCGAGACTAAGCGAATGGACGGCGACCTTACCGTCCAGCACATTCGCAATTTCCTCGATTGCGTAAAAAGCCGGAAGCGTACCAATTGCGATTTGGAAACGGGCCACCGCTCGACGACGTTCGCCCTGCTGGCGAATATCGCTCTGGCGACAAAATCGCGAATCGAATGGGACCCGAAAAACGAGCGAATTATCGGTAACAAAAAAGCCAACAATTTGTTACACTATAAGTATAGAAAACCGTGGAAATTAGGTTAGCCAGGCGAACAGAAAACCGGCTTTGCGCATCCTTATAGGTGGATAACGAAATACCGGCAGGAGAAAAGGGGCTGTTATGCGAAAACTCAGAGCGTTCACACTCATAGAACTTTTGGTCGTGATTGCCATCATTGCGATATTGATGGCGATTTTAATACCCACCCTTAACACTGCACGAGAACAGGGTAAACGTATGTCCTGTATGGGCAACATTAAACAACTGTTGTTAGCCTGGGATATGTATGCCTCTGACAACGACGGAAAGATTGTTTTTGCAATGACCAGTTCAGGTGCGGAAACAGATCCACAGTATGGTGGCTCCAGCACAAGACGGCAGAAGGCCTGGGTCTACTATATGGGTGCCAACGCAACGGAAGTACAGCAACGTGAGGGTCTGCGCGACGGGGGCTTGTACGAATACGTCAAAGAAGAAAAGCTCTTCAAATGCCCAACCGGCGTACGAGGCGAACTTATTACATATTCGATAACCGATGCCATGAATGGCCATCGCGGCCACATGGAAATGCCTGCTAAGCATCCGATTATGATACGAACCGACATTAAATCTTCGGCATTGCGCATGGTCTTTTTGGACGAAGGCAGTTTGAGCAGCTCCAGTTGGACGCTTTGGTACGATCAACCGCGTTGGTGGGATCAGGTTACGAAACGACATGGGGTTGGCACGAACATCGGTATGGTTGACGGTCATATCGAATACTTCAAGTTTAGCGATTCCCGCACCCGCTGGATGGCCGAACACGAAAACTGGCAAGACCAGGGGCGGTTCGATGGGCAGGCCAATCAGCCCGGTAATCAAGACCTCTGGAATATACAACGAGCCATGTGGGGAAAACTGGGCTACACGCCAAGCCAATAACGATTAAGAAAAGCATCTGAAAACCCGGTTCAGACCGAACGTTTGTACTCGACTATGAACAGTTCAAAAAAAGACCCCCAGAAGACAAACACAGTCTCACGAGAATTCAAACCATAAAACTTCTAACGTTACTCCTCAGGCGCGGCTGTTAGGACGTTGCCTGCAGGAGAAGGTTCGCCAATTCTGCTCTGGTATTTCTCTATCAAGGCTTTTGCTTCATTGCATTTTGATGCGAATAGTAGATCGGATATTGCGTCTAAATTAGCCAGCACTTTTCTGTCACTTCCGGTTTGCTTTCTCAGTGTGTACAACATCAATGGCAACCGTAGGTCATCGGCGGTATATTGGAATGTCTTTCCAGATTTTCTCGCTTTGTGTTTCTGCAGTGACTCCAGATAGCAATAGCCGAATTCAACCGTCGGCTCAATGATGGTGCCTTCTCCGTAGTCATTCCAGGTGGCTATCTGAACCAACGCGGCTTCGCTCTTCATCGCAAGGCCAAGCGTTTCTTCGAACGTCTTCCCGTCCCGATCGTCGATGTAACCGTAACTCTTCTCGTAAATATCGTGAAACTTCGGAAACACGACTGCAATGACCGAGTCCTCAGCATGCTTTCTCGCGTAAAGATCAGAGAGGTATGTTTTCCAGGTAGCGGGCGTGATCTCTTTGCCGCCGTAAACGGGAGGCCATCCAAAAGCTCCATCGGAGCCTGTGCTCTTGGCGAGATGAGGCAATGCATAGAAGACAGGTTGAGTTGGAATCTCTGCGAATATCTGTTTCCACTGTTCTACTGTCTTGAAATACATGGGGCCAAAAACCGGGAGGATCGGCCTGCTTTTTATCCTTACGTAAGCATCATCGCTGAACCAGTTCTTGTCCAGCCACTTCATAACTTCTGCCGCATGTAAAACATCTTCGGTGGCTTTCAGATTCTTGGTATTCACCATAGGTATGATGGTGCGATCTTCGTAACAGACGGCAAACTTAAGGCCGGCCTTTTTAACGAACTTCACAAGATGTTGAGTGTTCCTGTGAATCGACCCGTAATCATGGAAATCCTTTATCCCGTACCAGTCCACTATGACGCCATCTATACCCGATAACTTCATTAACAACACATGATACTCCAATGCGTCCGGGTCGTTGGAGTCATATGGACCGATAAGCGGATAGTAATGAGAGGCAACTTCTCGCTGCCCATTCTTCTTGATTTTCTCTGGGGCAAAACGATCCATCGTCCAATGCCAACCCCAATTCCCGCTGATGGGCTTTGAGTCATACCACGGCATGTAGTGAACCAGTATGGTTTTTGGATGCTCCTCGGCTAATAAGCGCACTGATAGCGACAGAGAAAGAACACAACCGACCAGAATCCTGATGACATTGGTTTTCATAATCTGCTCCATGGTGAATGCGGCCATCACCGGCGGAATAGAGTGTAGCGGAATTTCCATCCGAGTGTATGGCATTGTTATTTGTTAACTTTTATCCATCACCTTTCACATCATTATCTTTTGATTCAAAACAAAGAATAAGCGTTCTTTCATTTGAACGTGTTCTGTGTTTAATATTCTTTGTGATAGTGATCATTTCTCCCGGATTTATTTCCTCTGTTTTATTTTCAAGGTCGACAAATAATTTCCCTTCAATCACATAAAACATCTCATCGCTTTCAGAATGGGAATGCCAATGAAAATCCCTTTGTAAAAC
>CAZSOR010000493.1:0-3009 GCA_964608395.1 uncultured Pirellulales bacterium | reverse complement strand
TTCAGCTATGTTCGCTGCTCTGAGTGCGGCCTTGTCTACATGAATCCGCAGGTCGTGCCGGAACAGATCGGAAAACTGTATCCTTCGGATTATGCTCCCCATTCGACGGCGGCAAAAGGCGCAGCGGCTGGAATCCGTTCTTTGTACAACCGGCTGATAAAGACGCCCATGATAGCACAGTTTATCAAGTGGATAACCAATGTAAAAATTGTAAACGAAATCTATCGTGGTCTCGATCAAAAGAGCCGAATCCTGGACATCGGCTGCGGCGCCGGGGCGTTCCTGAACCGCGTCAAAACCGAGAAGGGCTGCGAAGTCCATGGAGTCGACATATCCGAGGCCGCTGTCGAGACGGCAAAGAATTCTTTCGGCCTCGACATCTTCAAAGGCACGATTACCGAAGCACCGTTTGAGGATAGTTCTTTCGATGTCATCACCGCATGGTGGTACCTGGAGCATGTCCCCGACCCTCATACGACCGCGGCAAGAATCAGCAGTCTTTTGAAACGGAACGGGCACTGCATCATAGGCGTTCCAAATTTCGAGAGCTTCAATGCAAAAAGCTTCAAAGACAAATGGTATCATCTCGATTGCCCGCGTCATTTGTGCATCTGGACGCCATCGGCGATGAAAAGGCTCCTGGGGCAGCACGGCCTGACGGTGACAAGAATCATATACGACAGAACGCCGTGGGGCCTGCGGGGTTCGCTGCAATACATGCTGTTCGGCGATAACATCAACCCGAAACACCGCAACAGGATAAGACAGTCCCTGCTGTTGTGGATGCTTTTGTTGCCGTGGACGATATTAGTATCATTGCTGAAAAAATCAGATATAATCGTGGTTTACGCGAAAAAAACTATGGATGAACAGGCTGCGGTTACGTAAGAGCAGTTAGAGGCGTATTCTTATGACAAAGGAATATTTTTACGACCATTTTCAGCAGGACAACCCTACCGGCGCGGGTAACTGGATTTCAAAAGCCTTTGCCGGGAAAATCTTCAAATACGCCGGGATAGAAGCGAGCCACAGCGTCCTGGAAACGGGGCCGGGACGAGGCGTTTTTGCCGATACCTGTCTTAAAGCCCGAATCGAATACTTCGCCGTCGAGCCGAACCGGCGGATGGCTGAGTCGCTCGAAAAAAGAGGAGCCAATGTCGTTTGCGCGATGGTTCCGCCGTTGCCTGAGATGGACAGGCAGTTCGATTTTGCCGTGATGATAAATGTAATGGAGCATATGAACAGTATGCAGGATGCTCTGCAGATTACACAACAGATAAGAGAAGTTCTAAAACCGAAAGGAAAGTTCGTGATATGCTCGCCGGACTATTTGAACTACCGGCATAACTTTTTCAACTGCGATTTTTCCCACAGCTATATAACGACCAGGCGCCGGCTCCATCAGCTTTTGATTAGCGGCGGTTTCAATAATATAAGGAACTGCTATCTGTCCGGCCCGATATCCGGAGTCACGGGCATGTTCATCTCTGCTATAGTCTCCCGTATGCCTTTCGGATTTCTGAACGGGGTGTTTCCGAATAGTAAAGTCTTTCACAAGCTATACAAAATGCAACTGACCCTCTCAAGAAAGGTCCTGATTCTCGGAGAAAAGCAAGCCTGATCTGAAGGGCACGCCGCCTCTCCCTGAATCCAAATCAGGATATGACGACTCGCAGCAAACAATTAGCCAAATTCCTTATCAGAATCCTGATTACAACGGGGTTGCTCGTATGGGTTTTCAGCCAGATAGATATTGGGCAATTCGGGCAGGCTGTCAAAACGGCAAGGTGGCAGTTGCTGATAGCTGTCTGGGTGCTGACCGTATTTTTTTTCTGGATTCGCTCTATAAAGATGCAGCTTATTTTGAAAAAGCAGGATTGCAAAGTCGGTATCGCCACAATATTCAGAGCAAGTGCGGTCACCTCGCTTTACAGCATGATTCTACCCGGACTGCTGAGTACGGGAGCAAAGTGGTACATTCTCACAAAAGAATCCGGAAAGGGAAGCAATGTTCTAAGCAGTATGGTATACAATCAACTGGTAACAATGTTCGTCATGATAGTATTCGGGCTTGCCGCGTTAATGATTACAAATCCCGTACTAATCTTGAAGACAGATGTGCAAAATCGGTGGTTACTGCCTTTAATTTGCGGAATTTTACTGACAATTATAATACTTATTTCTTTGCTCCTGTTAAGCAGCCGAACCGGCGGCAAAATCATCGACGGTTTCGGATTTTTGCTAAGGCCCTTTCCTGTAAAAATACGCCAAAAAGGCCGGGAGATACTCGACCAGATCATAACTTTTCAAGCTGCCGGAGCCGGATTTCATCTGAAGATTGCTTCGGTTACAACAATCGATACCCTCATATGCAGTGTTATTATTTATATCCTGTCCGCCCGAGCCGCAAATGTCACCGCCCCCGCAGGTGTATTGGTGTGGATATGCGCAGCTATATACGTCATAGGAAGAATTCCTATATCCGTAGCAAATCTTGGTGTTAGAGAGGTCACGCTGGTAGGATTTTTAGGCATCTATGGCGTTGAGAAATCGCAGGCGCTTTTAATGTCGATGATAATATTTTCCGCATTAGTCCTCATGGCCATTATCGGGGCAATGTACCAGATATCCTGGGCTGCAAGTTCAAAAAAATCGGTTCCGCCACAAGGTAAATCGGCCTAATAGAAACAAAGCCGGGATATAGTGAATGGCCAATCAAGATCATGGATTTGTTCTCTTTTATCTTGAAAAACAAGGAAATATCGTGGATAATCTATTATTAGGCGAGCTTTTCAGTGAAACAGATGTTTATTGACTGCCCGTAAATTCCTATAAGTGCTTATACACATAAGATTTAAAATCCTAAAATTTCTTATTTTTCTCTTACATTTGAAGCGATCAGGATATACAATCAATATTGACTTAGCGGATATTGATAATTTTTGTCGGAGGCGTATTATGAGCAGCGCCAAGGAAGCTGATGTGAACAAGCTGGACAATCCAGCCTGG
>CAZSOR010000492.1:0-3011 GCA_964608395.1 uncultured Pirellulales bacterium | reverse complement strand
ACTACCGACCTCACGCTTATCAGGCGTGCGCTCTAACCAGCTGAGCTACGAGCCCCAGGGCAATTTTCGATTTCCGATCTTCGTTTGACGATTTTAATAAAGAAATCGCAAATTGGCAACCGTAAACCGACAATCCTGCCGGGCTCGTCGGTTATAACTATATACTTAAAAAAGAGCAACAAAAAAAACCGCTGCTCGAAACTGCCAGCGGTCTAAAATACGGACATTAACAATTGTCCGTCAACAGTTCAGAGCAAATTAAAGGTTCTCAAAATTTCTTTCAAAACCCTAACCAAATCCTTTCTTAATGGTTTGGTACAATCATCATCCCACGCCCAAAACTCCAATATACTACGCTATCGACATACCGTCAACATTATTTTTAAATATTTTTTTTATTTTCTTCCCAACCATTCTTCTACGTCCATCCCGGCCAAAAGTTCGTTTCCTTGACGGAATCAACTACAATAGTCAATCGTATAGAAAATAGTCAATTCCAATGGCCCCAAACACACCGTTTTGAACGCTTGAGATCTCCGCCGCACGTCATCCAGAGCCCATCCGAGGGATTTGTTCGAAAGCAGTCATTGCGAGCGAAATGCGGCAATCTCCCTTACCGACTTTTCCCGCACAATTAACGAATTCGCCGTTTATTAACCTTCGACATTCGATATTAAGAGTTCGTTATTTGATATTCACCACTCCCTCCCCTTTTACGGTAAGCTCCCTTTCTCGTTTCACAATCTCCTCAAGTCTATGTCCTAAAGTGGAAATACTTCATCGCCTTGAATTTCTCCTTTGGTTGGTCGCCCTCTCTATAAAGTTGGCCCCTTATCACCGCCGTAAATCCGTATCTGCCTCGATATCGGCACGAAACGCCGGGATAAAAGGGCTTGCGGAGAAATGTAGCCTGTGGTAGAAGGACATGCTTCGTGGTTCTTAGTGTCCCATTCGGCTACGCTCAGGGCATGCTTTTTGGTGAATACAAAACATTGTTAATCCGGCGGGAATTGTCTTCATAATCCATTATTTGTGCTCTGAGCGACGAGCAACAAAAAGCCTGCTGAATCTTCTGATTGAATTAACTTGGACGATTGCTAAAATGGTCAGGCGATATCACGAAAATGCTCTTTATATAAAGGTGATTTTATGAAAGCTAAAACGTACTGGATTTGTGTTACGGCGGGATTGCTGGTTTTTTTGAGTTTCTTCGCCGGAGCGATAACCTTCGCCCAGGTTGCAGACAAGGTGGCAATCCAGCAGGAGTTTCGCAGACGCCTGAGCGAGTCCGATGGGATTTCTGTGCATGTGAGCGTTATTACGAAGGAAAAGTCCGATGAAGATTCTATGACGAGTAAATTGCAGGAGGATGTCGAACGGGAACTGGAGGATGCGGAGATAAAAATTATACCAAAAGAGGATTTAGAATTTGCTCCCGGCCGGCCGCGTCTGGGAGTATATCTTGTAATGTATCAAGAGCCCCAGCTCAAAGATATGTATCTTTTTTCTTTTCGAGTGGTCCATTTCGAGGATGCATCTCTGGCGAGAAACTACAAATTTGCCGAGGGCGTCTGCTGGGACAGCGGCCTATATATAGGTAGGGAAAGAACATCTGTAATGAGAGGAGTCGTGAAAACTCACGTTCGCAAGTACATAAATGACTATCTTTCAGCCAATCCCAAGCCGCCGAAGCGGAAGGAACAAGGGCAGCTAAGATACTAAGGCCGTTATTCGTATCCCACATACTTTCAGTACTGAACATTGGTTATTCGATATTCATAAGCCCTGACTCGTGCCCCATGCCAGGGCCTCGTTATCCTCTAAACACTATCTGCTCCCCGCTATGCTCAGAACCTGCTTTGAACGAAGTTGAGGATAGTCTTAATTTTTTTATTCCCTAACTCCTTTTCATTGAATGAGATACGAAAATAATGTAAAAAAATGCGAATTTTTAAGATTTTATTATCAACATTTTGGCCTTCTCAAACGCTTACTCTAATAGTAACGGGGAATATGTATATATATAAGCTAAATTTATGGCCGGCACGGCCGGAATGGAGGTGCTATTATGAGACATGCATTTTTTTCATATTTGCTGGTGGGGCTGTTTTTCGCCTCGGTTTGCGGGGCGGAGTTTCAGGTCAATACGCATACTTCGAACGATCAGAGAAACGCTGCGATTGCTATGGATAAGGCCGGGAATTTTATCGTGGTCTGGAGCAGTTATCTCCAGGACGGTAGCTCAAACGGCGTTTTTGCCCAGCGTTTCGACCCGAATTGTGGCCAACTCGGCGAGGAGTTTCAGGTAAATGCGACCTCCTCCGGTAATCAGGCAGAACCGGCCGTGGCAATGGACGCAGCGGCCGGTTTTGTCGTCGCATGGCAGGGGCCGGGGCTTATCGAAGAGGACCGGGAGGATATCTTCGCACAGCGATTCGATCCGAACGGTTCGGCTGTCGGCGAAGAGTTTCGCGTCAACAGCCATACGGACGACCAGCAACTTTTCCCCAGCGTGGCTTTGAATGACGATGGCACGTTTATCGTCGTTTGGGAGCGTAGCAATACCCCGATGGAAAGCGACAAAGCAATATGCGGCCGATTGTACGATAGCAACGGAGTAGGATTTGAAGCCGAATTTCCTGTAAGCGCCGAATCCGCTGTTTGCCGCTATCCGGATGTGGCGGCAGATGCCAATGGAAACTTCGCAGTGGTCTGGATGGAGGACAACAGCAGCAATTCGATAATAGGCAGATTGTTTGATCCGAACGGTACGCCTCGAACGGATGCTTTCGAGGTGAGCACAATCCGCTTTGGCTCGGTCACGAGGCCGTCAATTGCGATGGATAACGCCGGCCGTTTTGTTGTGACCTGGGACGGCGATCCGAATCTTGCCGGCCTGGACGATATTCACGCCCGGCTGTATGATCCGAACGGCACGCCTTTGGGCGAGCAGTTTCTCGTCAATACGACCACCACATGCGCCCAGCAATATCCCCAGGCAGCAATGAACG
>CAZSOR010000491.1:0-3013 GCA_964608395.1 uncultured Pirellulales bacterium | reverse complement strand
CAACAGCGGCCGGCTTAAAACGCTCATTGGCGAATTAGCCGAGCAGAACAACTGGAACTGGGAGGTTGAATTGTTGCTGAGTCCGGACGCCGAATTGAAAAAGACCGATCTAATTGTTGCCAGCAGTGACAGCGTCATCCTGGACGGCTGCAGGAGATGGGTTAACCTCGCTACGGCAATCATCGAACAGAAATTGCCCTCTGCGTGGATAATCGACTTGGCCCCCCAGGATAGGTGATGAGACGTAACACAAACTTAACGGATGTAACAGCTATGACGAAGAACTATATTTTACTTTTGGTACTCTCAGTGTTCGGCTCAACTCTTGCAGCTACAAACAGCGGTTCAGCGGAAAGTGCAGGGTTATCCGTTGCCGAGCGCATCGCCGCAAGAGATTATCCTTCGGTCTTTCAGGCTTGGAGTCCGGCCGACAATCTGCCGAACAAAAACCGATGGGCCGTGATGGCACTACACGATCTTGTCTGGCACGGGCCGGGGGGATTCGGCCTCATCTGGGATACGAAACCGAGGGGGCTGGCCGAGGCGTTCACACCCAAAAGCATTAAAGCCGGCAGGAAAATCCGCAGGGACCTTCTAAAACTGAATCCGAATATCATCATGATCGCCGAGATCCGGTACCGGGATGCACACCCGAACTTTTTGCCCGGAGAGCACCGTTGGTGGAAACGCGATGAGAAAGGTAACCTGGTAAAGGGATGGAGCGAGGGGGGATTCATCTGTCTGGATTTTGCCGATCCTTCGTTTCGCGAGCACGTCGCACAACGCGCCCGAGCGGCTGTGCAGTCGGGTGTTGTGGATGGTGTCATGCTGGACTGGTGGCGAGATGATAATGATCGTCTTGCGCTGGTAAAGGCCGTCCGCGAGGCAATCGGAGATAAGTATTTGATCATCACGAATACCAACGATCGCACGGTTCCACAGTCGGCCCCGTACATTAACGGCTATTTCATGGAATGCACCAGAAGCAAAACTGCCGCCGACTGGAAAAGAATCGTGGCTACTCTCCGATGGGCCGAAAAGAATCTGCGCCCGCCCCGTGTAAACTGCGTCGAGACCTGGTACCACAACTCGCGCATGGACCTGCACCTGATGCGAGCGACAACAACCCTGGCTCTGACGCATTCCGACGGCTACTGCCTGTTCTCCGATCCGAATCCGCTGCCGAGCGGCGATCATCGCCACAACTGGTATCCGTTCTGGGACAAAAGCCTTGGCAAGCCGGTCGGCGAAGCTGCAGCCAGAGATGACGGCACGGTCGTCCGTGAATTCGAGAACGGTTCGGTCGTTTACAATCCCATGGGCAACAAACCTGTGGAAGTTACTTTCAGTGAAATCCGGAAAAGTGTCTCAACGGACATTTCTTCAGACCGGCATAAACTTGACTGTCCCGATGGTGATATCTATCTTAAAATAGAACCATAAAGTCATTCACCGCTCTGGATCATATTGATAATTGTCTCTATACTGATTTGCTCCAGCGAATCGCATATCAGGTCAGCCTCGCCGAGCTTGGCGGCGGTGGTGGAATTGGTGACGGCAATACATTTGGCTCCGGCAGCCTTTGCGGCCTGCACGCCGTTGGGAGCGTCCTCGATGACGACGCACTGTGCCGGCTCAATCCCCATTCGTTGGGCGGCAATCAGGAAAAGCTCGGGATCGGGCTTTTTATGCTTAACGTCATTACCATTTATATAGACCATCTTCTGGTATGGAACTCCCACGGCGTTCAGGACGGCACGGGATTTTTCAAGCGTTCCGGACGTTGCAATCGCGACGCGAAAGTCTTCTCTTTGCATCGCCTCATCCATCAGTTCCAATACGCCGGGGAAGGGGGGCAGCGGCTCTTCAGTAAGGATATTGAGGAAATATTCCTGCCGGAGTTGTGTTGCCTGCTCGACTTGCTTGTCAGTCAGTTCCAGGCTGTGGACTTTGGCAGCGGCTTTGACGTATTCTTCCGCTCCTCTGCCCAGACCCGCTTCAAAATCTTCACGCACAACGCCCTCGACGCCGAACAAGTCGGCAAAGACCTTAATCGAAGCTCTGGCATTGACCGCCTCGGTATCGGCAATCACGCCGTCAACGTCAAATATTAGACCGTATATTTTGTTCTTTTTATTCATATTTTGCATTTTAATATGTCATATTGCTTTTTGCATATTGATTTTTAATATTTTTTGCCACGTTTTTGCCCGCTGCGCATTTACAATAGTGATGATAGTTGGAATATGTAAACTCCGGAGTGCAGCAGACGTGGATGAAGACAACAGATTGGTAATTCAGGCTCGAAGCGATCAAGCGGCTTTCGTGCAGTTGTACCGCAGGCATTACGATGCGATATTCAGATACTGTGCACACAGACTGTTTGACAGGGCCACGGCTGAGGACGTTACTTCCGAAGTATTTCTTAAAATGGTTGAGAATTTTCATTGTTTCAGAGGCACCGAAGCACAAATTCGCAACTGGCTGTACAAAATCGCAACCAATACCGTCAATAACCATTTGAGACGGATGAATCGTCGTAACAGACTGCTTCGGGCCGCTCGCGAGCGAGCCAATAGTCAAGCTGTTGATTGTGAAGAATCGGCTGAAAAACTGGCTCTTCTAAAAGACGCTTTGTTGGCTTTGAAGCCGCGTTACCAAACTATCATCACACTGCGTTTCTTTGAAAATCTAAAGTTAACTGAAATAGCCGAGGTGCTTAGTAGTAGTCCCGGCACAGTTCGCAGCCAATTGGCACGAGCACTTGCCATACTGCGAAGCAAAATTGCTTTTCCTCCGCAGGAGATTTAAAAATGACTGAATACGAAAACCGATTCAAGAATTTTATAGCTTCAATCAAGCTCGATGACTCTCCTGATCACGACCACCGCGACAAGCTCGAAGAAAAGCTTCTCTGTGCCCTTGGCCAAAACTCTCGGCGGAAACATTCACCCTTAAAGATTTGGAGAATAATCATGAAAAGTAGAATAGCAAAGTTATCCGCGGCAGCCGC
>CAZSOR010000490.1:0-3024 GCA_964608395.1 uncultured Pirellulales bacterium | reverse complement strand
ATGGCACCCGGTTCGGGGATTATGCCGCTGTCATCCTGTCCCGGCGAGCCACCTGTGTAAGCGCTCGGGCGCCAGGAATCTTTCTCGTTCCAACTGCTCAGATCATTGTTAGCAGGATTTATTATCGTCAGCGAAAAATCTTCGCCGTCGGTAATCGAACGCCAGCCATCTTCATAGCGGAAGTTCAGAATCGTCCTGCCGATAGCATCGGCCAGCTCGATTCTCTCGCCGGCATTGTTCAGCTTTCCTGAGTATTGGCCTGCTATGTTGACATTTGTGCCGTACCGTGCTTCGAATACATGGCGGTCCTGAACGACGACTACATGTTCGCCTGCTGCAAGCTCGATGCTCGGAAAGGAGAAATCGATGCCGTTTGTGAAGCTGACAAGATTCAGGTTGATGCTTTCGGCGCCGATGTTCTTTAGCTCGATGAACTCTTCGTTCGGATCCAGCGGGTTATACATTATCTCGGTAATGCGCAAAAGTTCCGCTACGGGTCCGATGGCAAAGACCGTTTCGTTCATCGCGCTCCATGTCTCGCCGCTCAATACCCTTGCCTTGACCTGAACGCTGTGTGGTAGCGTAATCGGGCCGGTATATTCCAGGACACCTTCAGCGCCGCTATCGTCGGAATCGTCTCCGCTTGCGATAAGCTCGGCGGAGATAAGGAAATCGGAGCTTGTGGTGGAGCTGTTCATGCCGTGGAGGGCCAATAAATTGTCACCCTGTTTTAGATTGTCGAGAAATTCAGAAATATCGATGCTCTCTAACAGTATCGCCGCCGAATCGGAGTGGCTGGTGCTGGCCCTGGAGTCCCAGGCCGGCGTGCCGTCGAAATTACGCCTTGCCACTTCGACGCCGTTTATGTAGGCGACAAAACCGTCATCGTACCTGACGTTCAGCTTCAAAGAAGTGTAGTTGGCATTAATTGTGAAAGGTATGCGGACATAACACGTGGCATTCCTGGCATACATCTGCTCCAAGAGATCAAGAGTGAAGAAGTCCTGGTAGCCCGAGGTTCTTTCGAAACCGACACCGCCGGGTGAGCCGGTGCAGGACAGCCATGCCGAATCATCGAAAATTCCGCCGCCTTGCCAGTTTTCGCCAATATTGCCGGTAGGAACGAGCGCCCGCTTGTCGGCGTTCTCAGGCGCTAGAACGGTCGCCTGCGGTGTTGTGTCCTGTATGCGTGGGTCGGAACCGTCAAGCGTGTACCATATTATCCCGGCCGGGGCATTCATCGAGAGCGAGTCTTCTGACGAAATCTGGCCGCCGTGCCGATAAGCCCCGTTGATATTGAAGACCGGGGCATCGACGTCCGGATACCAGCCTCGTTGTTTGAGCTGGTTAAAGACGATTGCCTTTCGCTGCGGGAAGTATTCACGATTGAGCCAGTCGCGTTCGCGTACCCATTCGACGTCTCTGGTATAAGGCGTCGAGCGGTGGTTGTCGCCCCATCTCGCCGATTCGCCGACGACGGCCCGGTCCACTTCGTCAAGACGTATCTGATAGAGATTCATTGCGCCTTGCGGAGTAAGAATGCCATCGTTGAAGAAGTGACGGTGCACGTGGTCGGCAAAGAGCATGCGATATTCGGCGTTATCTATCAGTCTATAGTGAAGGCGTGTCGGGCCGCCGCTGTCGTTTCTGCGTGTCACGTCGTCGTTAGGCCCTTCCATAACATGTTCTGCATCCCAACTGTGATATAGCCATCTGCTGTCGGGATCGACGCGGCTGCGCGTTGCGTACCAGTTTTGATGTGCCCAGTCGGTATTGCCGACGTAATAGTTCGTTATCAGGTAATCGATAAGGTTGGGTACGTCCAGATACTGCTGTATCGATTCGTACTGCTCATCGGATCTCATACCGGAATTGGCGATATTGAACATTCTGTTGTAGTCAGTGCCGGAGCCGTTGATGACTTCGCCGGGATTGTGCTTGAGAACATCGTAGTCTTCATCTTGGCCTCCGAAGTAAGCGGCGGCAAAATGCTCATCCGGTCGTTCGTGAAGCCAGTACAATCCCCAGTATAGACCGTTGAGATACAAGTGGACGTGTCTGCCCTGCGGGGAAAAGCCGCCCATAGCGTTATGAATATCGGATACATACTGGTCTCGCGTATACTGAGCCAAATCGCGCTGACCCATTCCCGGCCTGCTGACTCCAACTCCGCCACCGTAGGCCCATGAGTTATTCATGCGGGCGTCCAGAACAAGAGTATCGAATTGGTCTGTTGCCTGATCTCCGAATACTGGAAATCTAAGCTTCGTAGCACCAAACTGGCTGGTGAATTTTAGTCTCATGGACAGTTTGTCCATCTTCCAGGGCTGAGTACTGCTGCCGCCGGCAAGCCGTACACCCGCCTGGAGTTGGAACTGCTGTGATGTAGTCGGATCAAAGAACTCGACCGAGACGGACCGTTCGGCCGGTTCCCTGTAGATATCCTCCCAGGCTGGATTTGCATATATCCCGCCGATGGCCGGGTCCGAGCTGCGATTAAACCAATCGTCAACGGGCATCACCAGCGAGATTGTCGGAACTGCCTTGAGGTCGTCCTTGATTTTATTACGATACGCCGAATCAAAGACAACTTCAGGATCCATCTCGTAATCGGCCCCGGCATGTCCCCATGTGTTAGGAAAGCCGGCACCATCCTGTCGAATAACATCATCGAGAAAGATATAGGTATGGGCATCCATATTAGTAGGTTTCCATCCCGGCTTGAAAGCCATCGCCCGCAGAGTGGTAGTTGTCCCGATGCGGATAGGGTCCGTGTAGACCATGCCTGTTAGAAATTGGCTAGCGGCGTCAAACGGCTCGGAGCCGTCAAGTGTGTAATAAATGGTTGCATCCTTCGTTTCTGTCGCGATTGTAACGGAAAAAGGTGTTTCGTAAAAACCACGCTTGTGGCTGAATTTCGTATCGGCGACCATGCCCAAAAATGTATCGTTATTTTGTTCTGCCGGACTGGGAGATCCGAAAACCTGCCAGTTGTCGCTGGCATCGGGGTAGCGGCCGAAGGAA
>CAZSOR010000489.1:0-3029 GCA_964608395.1 uncultured Pirellulales bacterium | reverse complement strand
GCGGCGATATCGGTCTGCGATTGAGCCAGGATTTGGCCGGCATCTATTTTTTCGGACAATGTGATTATGCTGATGCCGGTCGTGGTTTCGCCGTTAATAATCGCCCAGTTGATCGGGGCGGCGCCGCGGTATTTCGGAAGCAAAGAGGAGTGGACATTGATAGAGCCTTTCGGCGGCAGATTAGCCAATTCATTGTCGATCTTTTGGCCGAACGCAATTACCACAATCAGATCCGGTTCATGACCGGCTATCTTTTCGACGATCTCGGCGGTGTTTACATCATCTATCTCGATAAAAGGTATCGAATGCATATCCGCCCAGCGGGCGACCGGCGTCGGGTGGAGTTTTCTACCCCTGCCGGCGGGATTGGGCGGCTGTGTGACGATAAATCGCAGATCATGCTCCGAGATGCTCAGAGCATCCAGGCATTCAACGCCGAATTCACCGCTGCCGAGATATACGATTTTCATTGCTCATCCTGGACAAGAGGAGTAGAGGGCTCTTATTACTCGCGATGATCTTCGAGTTTTTTAAGTTGCCTTCGATGCACGATTCTGGCGGTCTGAGCCATACGATTTACGATGGTGATTCCTTCAATATGGTCGTGCTCATGCTGCATTGCCCTGGCGTAGAGTCCTTCGCCCTGGTCGGTGAATTCGTTGCCGTCGAGGTCGGTCGCGGTCACTTCACATTTCTTGTATCGACGTATCTTCGTATAGATACCCGGCACCGAAAGGCAGCCTTCGTCAATCCCTTCGAGTTCGCCGATCGGAGTTATTGTCGGATTCACGTACGCTTTTACATTTTCTCTGCTGCCGTCCAGAGAGATAATGAAAAGCCGCAGCGACACGCCCACCTGTGGAGCAGCCAGACCGACGCCCTTGTTTTTAAGCATGATATCGATCATCTTATCCACGAACTGACGGATATTATCATCGATTTCTTCGATCGGCTCGGCACGCCGGCCCAAAACCCCGGCCGGGTAATGTGTAATGTGACATTTATCAATATCTATCATTTTCCCTATCCCTCATCAGCCGGACATAAGCGGCCTTTTAAGTTTCGCAGATTGTAGTTGGCAATTATATTCACAATTCCTGCCTTACACTATATATCGTCGAATTCGTCGCCATCGAATGTATTGCCGAGATAAGAGCTTATGACAACTTCGTTTTTGATGATCTCAGCGGGCGGGCCGGCTCCTATGACTTTGCCGTGGTCGATTATATAAGCCTTATCGACGACCTCAAGGGTCCTTTCAACATTATGGTCGGTCACGAGGATGCTCACGCCTGAAGCGACGAGTTGCCGGATTTCTTCCTGTAGATCCTGCACGGCAATAGGATCGACGCCGCTAAATGGCTCATCCAGAAGAATCAGCGAAGGATTTGTTACCATGGCCCGGGCGATTTCGAGCTTTCTGCGTTCCCCGCCGGAAAGGAATCTGCCATGGCTGCGGGCGACTTCCGTCAGCGAAAAACGTTCGATAAGCATATCCGCCCTCTTATGACGCTCGGCCCTGCCGATGGACATCGTTTCCAGAATCGCAAGGAGATTATCACGAACGCTGAGCCGCTGAAAGATACTGGGCTCCTGCGACAAATATCCAATCCCCAGGCGGGCGCGTTTGTACATCGGCAGCTTCGTGATATCCCGGCCCTCAAAGAGCACCGAGCCGCTGTTCGGGGCAATCATCCCCATAATCATTCTAAAGGAGGTGGTCTTGCCGGCTCCGTTCCGGCCCAAAAGCCCGACAATAGTCTGCCGGTCAATCGTAATCGATACTTCGTTAACAACGATCCTGCCGGAATATTTCTTTACCAGCCCGCAAGTTTCAAAAAGAGTCATGTCTACCATTTTAGTATCTCATATATATCACACTTCGGCATTATAACAATACTAACCACTAAAGCAAACAAATAACACATCTCGTGAACCTCAGAGCCGGATATGAGAAAAGCTAATAAATATTCTGGCATTTTTATGATTTTTCTGCTATTAAGTAGTTTCTCTTATAAAAAAGAGTAATTTTGATTTAGTTAAGGACGTGTATGTTTGCGATACTAAGCGATATACATTCAAATCTCGAAGCTTTAACTACGGTTCTGGCTGATATTGAGAAGAGGGGCATAAAGACGATTTATTGCCTCGGCGATGTGGTCGGCTACGGGCCAAATCCCAAGGAATGCCTCGATCTCATTATCGAGAAGACTAAGTGGTGCGTTCTTGGCAATCACGATTATGCCGTCTTTTATGAGCCGACAAATTTCAATTACGGGGCAGAACAGGCAAGCTTCTGGACCCGGGAGGTTCTTGAGTCGGAAGAAGAAAAGCAGGATCGAGACAAACGCTGGAACTTCTTAGGCAAGCTGCCGATGAGACGAACACTCAAAACTAAAGCTGGAACAAGCCCGGCAACAATAGATTTTGTTCACGCCTCGCCAAGAAGGCCTATCAACGAATATATCTTTCCTGACGATGTTTACACCAATCCGCTAAAGGTTCGGCTACTGTTCGAGCGTGTCAAGCACATCTGCTTTGTCGGCCATACTCATATGCCCGGCGTCTTTCTTGATGAGCCAGACTTCTACCTCCCGGCGGAGCTTAGTAACGTCTATCCGATTATCGATACCGAGAAGGCAATTATTAATATCGGCTCTGTCGGACAGCCAAGAGATAAGGACAACCGGGCAAGCTATGTGTATGTAAAAGAAAACGAAGTGCATTTTGTACGGCTCGAATACGATTTCGAATCCACAATGAAAAAGATACTGGCAATCAAAAAATTAGATAACTTTCATGCAGAGCGACTACAGAGCGGAAGATAGAAGAAATTATTTACTATTGATTATTGTAAAAAACTAAGCCTCTATTTACTCTGAGAGATAAGATATGCGATATTTGATTTTGGTTGTAGCCGGGTTTTGCCTATTCTGCGGCTGGCTTGTTGTCGAGTCCGGTTTTTTTGATGATTCATCGCAAACCGGACGCAGCATTATCCTCCTGCAGAATGTAGCAGCCAATCAAGA
>CAZSOR010000488.1:0-3039 GCA_964608395.1 uncultured Pirellulales bacterium | reverse complement strand
TGGCGACAAAAGCATGGGATTCCTGCATCCGGCGAGCCCAGCTCCATACGCACTCTGTAATCTATATTTTATAACAAAAAAGCTATTCTTTTGTCAACGAAAAAAGCCCGATAATAAAGGAATGTGGAGAACTATGCTTATTTTGGCCGGGCTATAGCATAAAAATATGGAATGCAAAAGGGGCCTATGCCGAATTTATTGGCATAGACCCCGATGTGATCCAAATCCGTAGCTTCAACTGCTACATATAATCCAGCTTACGGTTGCTGCTCTGGTTCCGGAGCGGGCGTAAGCAACCGGATTTCATCAATGTAAATCTTGCCCGAACCGCCGGGGATCATCGTATTGCCTCTGGTACCCAGGCCGATAGCAATTCTGTCAACATCTGTCAGGTTGATGCCCTGATCGGCAAAAGCCTGCAGCGGAATAATCCACTCGGTCCAGACGTCTGTCACTGATGCGTCCGGATCATCGTGAACCACTACCGCAGGTGCGCCTGCAATGTTGGACACGGCCACATACAGCGGTTCTGCGTCGTTGCTGGTGATACCGACATCCTGATTCGCCCATTGCCCACTGACCGAACCGGTAGTTGTGACGTTGGAGAGCACAGCTTCGCACGTTAGAGCGGTATCGTGTGATGTTAACGCCAGACCGATATAAACGTTCGCGCTCATCTGGATGATCTGCGGCATTCCCAGCGTCTCCCATGTAGTGCCATTAGTGGAATGGGACATGGTTATGTTGCCGGATATGGATCGCTCTAACTTCACCCAGTGCGGAGCGGTTTCAGCAAGTGTCGCCGAGTTATCGCTTGTGCTTGTAGCGCCCGTGTCGGCACGACGCTGGAAGGAAACGCCCTGAGTAGGCGTCACAGCAGCCAACGCATGCGCTGACTCAGGATCAAGCGTCTCTCGAATCATCACACCGGCCTTGGCCCAGTCGTTTGTGTTATCGATACTCTGGACTTTTGCTACAATTGAACCGGCACCGGTGAGTACCTTATAAGCAAAATGGAATTCGTCGGCCTCGTTCCAGATATCCGCGCCGGATGCGGTCATTGTGTAGATACCGACCGGGCCCTCTACGAAGCTGCCGACAGATCCCGGATTACCACGGAACCAGATCGATAATTCTGCAACACCTTCTGCGGTCCAGTTGCGTACGGCACTTAATGTAAGCTCCACTTCCGAATACTTCGAGTAGCCCTGCTTGTCGTTGTCGTAGAAAACCGGCATAGACTGACTGCCGCCGTGGACGATAGTTTCCTCTGTGTAGGAAGCAGTGCTTTCGTCGCCGACAGCCGCCCCGGTTCCGTTGCCGGCAAAGTAATTCGCCGTCCCGGGTGTACCATAACCAAGTCCATCGTGCCAGGAGAACCATATCTGGTTGTCGTTGGCATCGTAGATCTCGAAGTTGTCAATGACAAAGAAATTACTTGTTGTAAAGCTCCAGACATTTCCGGCCCAGGGACTATCGGGATTGACGCCGTTGACCTCATCGATTCGCCAATAGTATGTCGTGCTCAATGTAAGCTTGCCAGGATCATAACTCTCCTCGCCGAGGGCCTTTGGCCCCTTGTACTCGGGTGAAGCTGTCGTGGCATTCTTTACGGCATCCGCGTCCGAACCGAAGTATACCTCGTGCGAAGCGGCAACCGCTCCGGCATCCCATGTAAGAATCTGTGTCGGACTTACACCCACATCGCCATTAGCCGGATTCGGGCCGCTAACGGCTCCCTCGGTAGTGAAGCTCCAGATCTTGCCTTTATGCGTAGCGGCACCGTCGAACGCATCGACACGCCAATAGTAAGTCTTGGCCAACTTAAGCGGGCCGGGATTATATGTCGTATTGCCCTGTATGAGGCCCCCGCTGGCATTGTTGACAGTATCAAAATCTTCGCCGAAATACACGGTGCTCAATATAGCTCCATAACCTGCTGTCCAACTAAGCCGCGCATTCAGATTTACTAATTCAGCACCATCAGACGGATTGGGTTCGTATGCAGTCCTGGGAGGAATCAAGAAGCTCCAGATTTCACCTTTCCACGGACTCTTCGGATCAGCATCGTTGACCTCGTCGATTCGCCAGTAGTAGGTCGTGCCATTAATAAGACCGTCCGGATAAGCATATCCGGGAAAGCCGGCAGTATAAAATGTCAAGTCCTGGTTGCCTCGGAATAACTCTGAATCTCGTGTGGCCTCGTTAACATCGTCAGGATTATCACCCAGATAAACATCATGCGAAACGGCAAAATCTCCCGGCGACCAGCTCAGGTTTACCCATGTGTCTGGGTGGATAGCACCATGCTCCGGATTCGGGTTCTTGGCTTTTTCAGCATATACAATCCCTATCATCACATTGTCGATGTGAAGACTTCCGGCGGTACCGGCCGCGGCATCGCTGGCGATGAGTATGCTCCCGATGTTGGTCAGGTTGTTATTGGTGATAGTGCCGACCACCACGTCGTTAAGGGTTACGGTAAACTCTGTACCCTCTTGCTCCACCACTACGGTGTTGTATTCTCCTGCGATCATATTCGAACCGTCGATTGCAGACCAGCCATCCGCAGGCCAACTGCCATCCTCGGAAGAGGCATATTGGCAGGAGCCGCCGGGCCACCAGTAGGGCTCGAAAAAGGCGCTGCTTACCGCATCGTCGATACGGAGGTGGACGTTGAAGGCGTCATCGGCCTTGAAGTCGAAGGAGATTCTTGTCTCATCCTCAAAAGATCGGGAGAGACCCGCTCGCACCCAGTCGGTGCCCTGCTCTCCTGCGATGAGAACCTCGTTGTCTACAATTTTGACCTCAATGGTCCCATCCGTCTGAGTCGCCCAATCGTTCTCTAAATCGCCATCGGGTCTGTTAAAGGTGTCCAGGAAACCTTCTCCCCAGGCGTTGACAACCGAGAGCATAATAATAATAACAAGCATAGTGAAACTTCGGATCTTACCCATCTTACTTTCTCCTTACAATCAGTCGTTTATCGACTTAACTCAATTGATTTCTACTATTGGCCATATTGCCAGTTATTTCGGC
>CAZSOR010000487.1:0-3043 GCA_964608395.1 uncultured Pirellulales bacterium | reverse complement strand
AGCGAAGATGGTTTTTACGCCCGGCCGTCACCTGCGAGACCCAAAGGCATCCCTGTCCGCCCCCTTCGAAACGAATCATTACGCAGCCCTGGTCTTCGGTCGTTATATTGACCGGCTCGGTCTCGACGACACGTGTTTCTTCCTTCGCTTTGAACGTCTGGACTTCACCGGTCGGACGCTTGCGGACCGGATGAACCGTCTTCAAATCCGCGCAGACCGCCACTGCTTCAAGACCTGTTATGTTATGCACCAGGTCGAGCCAGTGGGTTCCGATATCGGCGATGGCGCGCAGCTCGCCGCCTTCTTCGGCCAGAACGCGCCAGTTATAGTCGGTAGGGCAGAACAGCCAGTCCTGAACGTAAGCGCCGCACACCGAGTAGATATCTCCAACGCTGCCTGCCCGCACCATCTCAGCCGCCTCAAGGCATAACGGATAGAACCGTATGTTATAATTTACACCCGCCGCCAGCCCGCTTTTCTCGGCTAGCCTGACCAACTCTGCCGATTCGGTCGAGTTCATCGCCAAAGGCTTTTCGCACATGACGTGCTTTCCCGCTGACAGCACGCGTTTAGCAATTTCATAGTGCAGGCGGTTGGGCGTCGCCACGTGAACGGCACGAACCTTCTTGTCGGAGAGTATCTCTTCAAGATTGCTGTAGGCTCTCGGCAGGCGAAGATTCTTTGCCGCTTGCTGCGACTCTTCGTCCGAGACGCCGAGAATGCCGGTTACTGTAACTCCCGCGCGCTGCAGAGCCTCCACATGGACCGGGCCGATAAACCCGGCGCCAATCACCGCTGTGCCTGTTTCTGACATCTTTGTACTCCATTATTACAGTTCCGGTTTTTATTTCTAAGGTCTTGCCCCACTCCATCCCGCTTTCAACATCGCGGCCATTTTTTCAACCTCTCCGGCGTAATCAGGATTGTTTGCCAGATTATTCTGCTCCCACGGATCGGTTCGCAAATCGTACAGCTCCAGTTCCTGCCTATTTGTTCTCCTGGATTTCCAAAGTGCGTATCGCCACCTTTTCGTACGCACCGAGCGCCCAACATATCCGGCAATAGAACAAACCGTGAACGCCGCTTTCTTCCAGGACTGTTCCGGTCGACGGAGCAATGGGACGAAACTTGTGCCCTCGATATTACCCGGCTCTGACATTCCCAGTAATTCACAAAGTGTGGGCAGCAAATCGACAAGCTCTACAATTTCGTCGCAGGTTCCTCCTTTTTTCATCTGCCCGGGAACGCGCACGAGCAGCGGAACGCGCGTAGTCTGCTCGAAAAGCGTGTACTTGCTCCAGAGATTGTGTTCGCCCAACTGGAAACCATGGTCACTCAGGATAATTACGATCGTGTTGTCCCGTAATCCTTCGCTTTCAAGGGCATCCAGTATAAGGCCTATCTGGGCATCAATAAACGAAACGCAGGCGTAATATGCCATGACGGCTTTTCTTGCCGCAAGCGGCGTGACAGGATGTTTGTAATGACTGTTAAAAATGTCATAATTTGCACCGTTTCGTTTTGCGATGTCCGGGATATTCCTGTCTTTTTCGGGCGGTGCCTCAGGTGACGGAATATTGTCCAGATTATAGAGATCCAGGTACTTTTTCGGGCAGCGTAAAGGTGTGTGAGGTTTGGATATCCCAACCGACAGAAAGAACTGTTCCCTGGTTTTCGCCATTTCTTTGAGAATATGCATGGCCATTCGCGATTTTTTGCCGTCGGCTTCCTGTTCCTCCAGCAGACCGGAGTCGCCGACGACATTGGCCTGGGGCTGCTGGAACATGGCCCTGGCCTTGTCGTATTCACGCGAGCCTTCTTTAGCTTTACGCCAGATTTTATCTCGTTCAGCCTTCAGTTCCGTCAGGCGTTTTTCTTCTTCGGGGTCCACCGAGTATCGAAAACGCGGCCGGGGCAGCGATTTCAAAGCATCGTTCAGATATTTAGGATAACCTTCCGAGCGACCTTTGTAATCTTTTGGACGCTCACAAAATTCGAGCCGGTCGAAAGCGCCGAGCTGTTTTTCCGCCGTCCAGGTATGATGAAACAGCTTGCCGATATTAATGCTGTAGATACCCTTTTGCCTGAGCAGTTCCGGCAGCGAAAGTGTACCCCGGGGTAGAAGAGTTGCCATGGGATCCGAGTTCGTGTAGACCCGGGTCGAGTCGGGCCGGAGCCCGGTCAAAAACGAGCTGCGGGATGGATTACACATGGGCGCCTGACAGTAGCATCTTTCGAACCGCATGCCGCCGGCGGCAAATCGATCCAGGTTGGGCGTTTTAGCGAGCGGATTGCCGTAGCATCCCACAGCAGCGGCGGTCAAGTCCTCGATGTCGATTAAGAGAACATTCATTTTCGAAGTTCCGGACGAACCGGCCCGTCGGGAAATATTCTGTCCGGCAGTTCTTGCCCTGAAACCTGGTATCAGAGATGCCGCAAACCCGGCCGATATGCTTTTGATGAAATCACGTCGTTCCATGTTTGCCACTTTCAAGAAATCATGATTAATTTCGTTTTAGCACTACACTTTTTGACGATTCAGGCTACCTCAAAAGAGCGGGAGAATCAAGTGTATTTGCCGGGCTCCGGTGAAAAAGCCGCCGCTGTGAACAAAGAAACTTGACGGAACCGAATTGCCGGTTGATAATGACGCAGATTCGCGAAACACAAGCAATCTACATTATTTGCTGTGCTATAATAATTAAGGATTCAATTTATAAGGAGATTCAGTATGACCCGCAAGTCTGTAAAGCGAATGTTGTCCGTATTGGCGCTGATTTTGGCAGGATTCACAATGGCCGGCTGTGTCGCTGTGCACTCAACGGAAACGCATAGCAACCCGCCAGAACACAAAACGACACATAATGCCGATAGAATACGTCTCGAACACGTTGCGATTAACGTCGAGAACCCTGCCGGCATGGCAAAGTGGTACTGCAAAAATCTCGGAATGAAAATTATCAGGCAAGGCCCTCCTCCGGTCAATATGCGTTTCATTTCCGACGCTGGAGGCAATATGATGCTGGAGATATATCACAATCCG
>CAZSOR010000486.1:0-3059 GCA_964608395.1 uncultured Pirellulales bacterium | reverse complement strand
ATTCGCGTGAAAATAAGATGCTCGGATTTTCCGCCGTAGAAGGCTGGAATGATGCTTCTCAGTGGGGTACGGCCATATTGGGAGCCATTCCCATACATAAGCCGGTTGATCCTGGTGCTGATGGTCTCGTAGTTTACTACGCACTTGAGAACGATGTGAATGATAGTTCCGGCAACGGTCTCGATGGTACTATTGTTGGGGATCCGAATTTTGTCGATGGTTTGGAAGGCATGGCATTGGATTTCAACGGCGATGACTATGTGGACTGCGGCACCAATGATGTACTCAATAACCTTAGCGATGCGATGACTGTCTCGGCCTGGGTTAACATCAGGTCGGTCACCACTGGCTGGATGGGTATTGTGATGAAAGGTGAAACCGCATGGAGACTTGGTGTCAACAACGAGTCCACAGGCATCCACTTTGGATTCACAGGTGGTACCCGGGGCTGGCAGGCGGCAAATTCGGTTACTGAGCTGCCCTTCGATGAATGGCATCATATCGCTGGAACGTATGACAGGAGTGTTGGCGGCACCGTCCATGTCGACGGAATTGCAGAGACAGTAAATCCGGATCCCAATGGAGTTGCTACTAATGAAATGCCTCTCTTCTTAGGCGAGAACCCGGAATCGCTCGGTCGTTTATTTGACGGCATGCTTGATGAGGTTAAGATTTACGACAGGGCTTTGTCTGAAGGTGAGATGCTTTACATTTCCGGTAATAGAAACCTGGCGCTAAACCCGAGTTTCGAAGAGGATGAGGATATCTTAGATGATCCGAACTGGTATTCATGGGGTACCTGGAATCCGGATGAAGGTGCCGGTAGTAACGCCTACATCGTCGATACTGATTCCGTTGATGGCGCAAGAAGTCTTAGGATTGAGCCGGTAGGAGCTGAGAACTGGTATTTCATTGTGATTAGTCTACCTATACCGGTCGATATGGACAAAGTCTACACTACCAGCTTCTATGCCAAAGCGGAAGCACCACGTCCCCTGACGGTACAGATGAAAGCAGAGGATAACTCTATTTCTGAATGGAGTTCAACGACCTTTGAGTTGACGACCGAGTGGGCTGAGTATAGCTTTACTTCGGAAGTCTTGATCGATACTATAAAACTTGAGTTGTTGTGTGCCGGCTCTGAAGTTCCATTCTTGTTGGATTCTGTTACTGTCTTTATGTCGGGTAATGCCCCGCCCCCGGATGTCCCGGATGTCCCGGATGTCCCGCTAGTCCCAGGCGAAAATATACTGGTTAACGGCGGCTTTGAAGACGGTGTTATGGAACCGTGGACCACATATGGTAATGTTACCACGGAAGTGGTTACCGAACTGACGGATGCAACTGTTCCCGAAGCTCCGGTTGAGGGAGCCTATTGTCTGCATGTTGTTGTTCCGGAAGCAGGCGCAAATTCATGGGATGCCGGTTTGCAGAGCGCGGGACATGTTTTTGAAGCGGGCAAGCAATACACTATGTCTGCTAATGTCAAGAGCAAGGCTGGTACACTGGATATCCATTTCAAGCCGGAACGTGCAGCAGATCCGTGGGAAGGATATAATGACACGACCTTCACCATGACCGAAGAATGGACGGAATTCAGCGTAGAAACCGGTGTTATTCCTGCAGACGTGGATCCAGCGAGTATAACGTTCCACATAGGTTTTGCAGCAGGTGATTTCTGGGTAGATGACGTAAAATTCTCCGAACTCGTCGAAGAATAGTACTGCCTGAGAAATTGATGCAAGGCTGATTATATTCTCACTTAAGTGGGAATTGAGTTAAGTGTTGTGTTGGTTCGGGGCCTATGCCGGATGATTAAGCATAGGCCCCTTTTAATTGATTACGAAGTGAAATACAGGATTTATCCGCAGGCTAATTGGGGGAAATAAGGGTTTTTACAGTTCTTTTCCACTTTTATGTGGACAGCATACATAATCGCCCGGATTTTCCTCTTGACAATAATCCAACTAATCTGGTATAAGAGAACCGTAAGCATTAGTGGATTTCCGGCCTCCCGGCAGGTGGATATTCTACTACTTATTTCAGATTTTGATTTTTCAATTAGCAGTTCATATTTGGCTTATTGAAGGAAGGATGTGGTGTCAAATCTCGAAAGTATCTTGGTCAAATATGGATAGACTATATTTGGTTTGTCGAAGCTTAACTGTAAGTGCTTTGGTGTGTGGCCAAAGCGAGATTATTTTAGCTTTTTTAGAAGGAGGACTATTATGTCTAAAAAATTGCTTTATTTGACCATCTTTGCTGTGATGGTCATGGCAGCACCAATACGAGCCGATTTACTCAGCGGCCTGGCGGATGTTGCCGTAGAAGATGGCGCAATCATCAGCCTTAGGTATGCGCTTACCGATTACATTGTTGCTGATGGAGACCTGGTTTTGGGTATAACAACGCGCTGGTATATCCCTGCCGACACGGGTGTTCCAACATTATGGGTTGAAGGAGATCCGGCTCCGGAGGCAACGGTAAGCGGAACATCCAGCCCCAAGGAAGGCGATGTTGGCTCGAACGCCGACAACTTCTTTTTCAGTATCGAGGGGGACGCCGATAACATTTCATCAATCGACGGCATCGACTACCAGGAAACAATCTTTGCGGAACCGAGCAACATTTTCTTCGTGTTCGAGCGGGGCGGCAACGACGCCGGGACGATCCAGGCGATTCTCGAAGACGGCTCGCTGGGAGAGCCAGTTGCGTTTGACAAGGGTACAAACGGTGGACCTTATACCGACACGGGAATCGCCAACGGCAATCAAAACGCCTGGGGTGTGGTCTTTAAAACAGACGTGCCGGCAATTGGTGTGCGGATTGCAGCATCGGGACATGACACACTTAGTATTTCGACCCAGGCCCCACCACCCAAACCGAAAGTTGCCTGGGTTTCCTACCACGCTGCCGACGACGAACCCCATGCTGATGCTGCCGCTGTCGGCTTCACGCAGGCGCCGGATATTGAGTATACCGACCTGCTGACGGCCCAAGGCTACAACGTGGTGCGCGTTCTCACCTCGCAGACTCCCGATGTGGAATACCTCAATACC
>CAZSOR010000485.1:0-3065 GCA_964608395.1 uncultured Pirellulales bacterium | reverse complement strand
AAAAAGAGAGCAAATCTGGTGGTTTTTCGTGCTTAAGTTGAAAAAACAAAGCCAATTTGCCGGTATGACAAATCGGCTTAAAGTATTATATGAAAGGGAGATATGAAGATTTTCATGGTTTTGGGCGGCGAAAAAACAAAGCCAATTCAAAGCCAATATGTCGAATGGAATAACCTTTATTTATAACACAGAAGATTGCCGCGGCCCTTTGGGCCTCGCAATGACGCCAAAAGGGCGATTTGAAAAAACAAAGCCAATTTGCGGTAGGGCCAAATTGGCGCAAAGACTTATATGAAAGGAAATTATGGCAATAAACCGGCCTGCAGGGCACGAAAAAACAAAGCCAATTCAAAGCCAATTTGTCGAATGGCGAATTGAGAATTGAGAATGTAGAATGGTAAATCCAGCGGTTTTCCGGGCATGCGATTTGAAAAAACAAAGCCAATTCAAAGCCAATCGCCGGGCTTAGGCTTTTTCTGCTACAATCTGCTTTTGATGGCGTCGAGTTGGTCTTTTGTTACTTTTACGCCTAAATCCTGGGCAGTTTTAATGTGTTCCCAGGCCAGATCATACTTCTTCAATTGATAAAACCCGAAGGCAAGCCCGTAATGCGCATCGCCAATTGCCGGATCAATCTCCACTGCCTTGAGATACGCAGCCACTGCCTGCTCGTAATTCTCATTGTTGGAATACGCTGCCCCGAGGTTATAATAGACCATAGGTTCATTAGGCTCTAATAGAACAGCTTTTTTATAATGCTCAATGGCCATACTGTACTTATCCTGCCCGAAATACGCATTGCCCAGATTGACCAGGGCAGAAAGCATATCGGGTTTAATAGCAAGAATCAGCTTGTACTGCCAAATTTCATCCTCAACCATTCCCATTTTGCTGTAACAAATTGCAAGACCGTAATGGGCATCGAGAAAATCATGCTTAATTTTCAATGCCTTATTGTATTGAGTTATTGCCTGCCCGTAATCAGCCTTCTGGCTATAAATATCACCTAATTGGCTATAACAACCGGCGTCTTCCACCCCCAGAACAATCGCTTTCTTCAATTCCGCAACTGCCTGGCCATACCTTTGTTGTTTGCTGTAAACCAGGGCAAGATTCTTGTACCCATCTACAAAGTTGGGATCCAACCTGATCGATTGTGAATATTCAGAAACCGCATAGCTTAACGAGCCTCGCTGCGTGTACGCATTCCCAAGATTGTTGTGTGTTTTGGCATCATTTGGGTTGATATCCAGAGCAGCTTTGTATTCGTTGACTGCTTGTGAAATCTGCCCTTTTTTCAGGTAAATGTTGCCCAGATTTGCACGGGATTCGGACAATGTCGGATTTATCTCGACAGCGCGTTCAAACGCCAGCAATGCAGACTCCATATTACCGACATCGCTGTAGCTGTTCCCAAGATTGTTGAAGAAACAACCCAGCGTCTGAATCTTGCTAAGATTCTTCAAATAGATGCTCCGACCGTTAAGTCTGGGCACCTTGAACTTTTTTATATAGTGCTCATCGGGAGCATTTCCACCTTTGCTTGTGGTTTCAATATTGAATCGCACACGCCCGTCATCGTATCTGACAAAAAAATGCCCCGGCACAACAACTCCGTGCAAAGGAAGGCCAAGTCGTTCTCCGATTGCAAGATAAAGAACGGACATGCTCAGGCAATATCCTTGTTTTTTATCCATGACGGTATGCAAAAAAAGGCTATTCGGGTCGCTTGCCTCCGATATCGAAGTAAATCCCAGCTTACCAAATAAATAATCGTTTATTACCGGAACCGCTCTGAAGTCTGCCCTGAGCTTTTTTTGTCTGAGCATTTCGCGAATTTCCACAGCTATCTCATCCAAATCCTGCAGATATCTTCGGCCGTTCACCATTTCACTCCAGTACTCCGAGATAATCAAAGCAGCGGTTGCCAAATCAACATCATCTCCTCTGAGCCGGAGGACTTGTTCAATGGACCTTGCGTACAGACCCGCCTTGCCTTCATTAGCAAGGGGTGCGTGCCGCTGTGCAAGCAGGGCCGGCGAGAAAACCAAAATACAAATTGTTGCCGAAAAAATCTTTTTCATAGTCTATATATAGTATATACTTTAAGGCTGTTTTATTCAATCTTATTCTTTGATGATGGGAGAAATATGATGGGTACCCAATACAATATTTCCGCGGACACCTTTTTTGATCGAACAGACTCTTCGAAGCTTGGCAAGTGGCGTAATACATTTTTTATGACGTCGTTGCTTCTCGGCGTCCTCATCATCGGAGCATGTCAGCAGGCCGGCCCTGAAAACGCGGCAAGTGAGCCAAAAATAGAGTCTCCTGCGCCGCCGGCTGCAACCCCTGCTCCGCCTACTGAAATGAGTCTCTTCGACGGTAAAACACTTGGAAACTGGAAAACTACCGATTTCGGGGGGCAAGGGAAGGTTTATGTCAAGGACGGCAGCATTTACCTCGAACAGGGCAACGATATGACCGGCATAACATGGGCCGGCCCGCTGGTGCGTATGAACTACGAAATCACGCTGGAAGCCATGCGGGTCTCCGGCAGCGATTTTTTCTGCGGATTCACTTTTCCCGTCAACGATAAATACTGCTCACTTGTTCTTGGCGGCTGGGGCGGCTCGCTCTGCGGACTGTCCAATATTGACTACTATGACGCCGCCAACAACGAGACTACCCGGTTTGTTGCTTTCGAGAACGGCAAGTGGTACCACGTCCGCCTGCGGGTCACTCCCAACCGGATCCAGGCCTGGCTCCAGGAGGAAGGAGAAGAGCCGCTCGTCGATATGGATATAACCGGCCGAAAAATCGATACCCGAGCCGAAATGGATTTGTGCCAGCCGATGGGCGTGGCGACCTGGCAGACAGCCGGAGCCGTTCGCAATATCAATCTGCGAAAGCTAACTGAATAAGCATCGCTGTCGCTATTCAACTGCCGCTTCGTCGCTGATTGGCATTCCCGCCCCCTGGCGTTTGAACAGGTCTATCCGCATCCAGCGATTGCTCATGAACCGCCACCGGTTTGCCAGTCCGACCGTTATGATGCTGATAGT
>CAZSOR010000484.1:0-3066 GCA_964608395.1 uncultured Pirellulales bacterium | reverse complement strand
TCGGAACCGTGATGTGGCTGCTGAGCGACGCGGCAAAATTCGTCACCGGCATAGTTGTCCCCATCGACGGCGGATTCTCGGCTTTCAGCGGAGTCTGAGAAAATGATTATTGATTAATGATGAATGATTATTTCAGAAGAGAAATTGATGGCCGATATTGACCCGGCAAGACCATTGAAGGAATTCAGACCTAAACACGAATTCTTCGTCGGCATAGATTCCGACGGCAGTGTTTTCGATACGATGGGGATCAAGCAGCGAGAATGTTTTTGCCCCTGGCTGATTGTGTACTTCGGCCTACAGCCGGTCGCCCAGGCGGCCCGCGAATGCAAGGAATTCGCGGATCTGTTTTCAAAAACGCGCGGGGCCAACCGGCACAAAACCACCAAGCGAATCATTGCCGAGCTGCTGCCGGACCATCCGATGACAAAGGCCAGAGGATTCGAAGTTCCCCAATACCCGCATTATTTCGCATGGGTCGACGATCCCAAAAGCCTGCTCAGTAACGACGGCCTCAAGCAGGCCATCGACAAGGCCGCCGACCCGGAGGCAAAACAGGAGCTTCAGCTCGCACTTGCCTGGAGCGAGCGCGTCAACTGGGCAATCGAGGAAACCGTCAAGGGCATGCCGCCTTTTCCGTTTGTGCGCCAGTCGCTGGAAAAAATCCAGCCCTTAGCGGATGTTATTGTCGTTTCGGGCACGCCCGATGAAGCTCTCAAACGCGAATGGCTGGAGCACGATATCGCAAAATATGCTGCGATTATAGCCGGCCAGGAGATGGGAACGAAAGCTCAGCATCTTGACTATGCTACAAAAGGCAGATACGAGAAAAACCACGTCCTGATGATCGGCGATGCGCCGGGTGACATGAAGGCCGCCAGGGCAAACGATGCCTTGTTCTATCCCATCAATCCCGGCTTCGAAATCGAATCGTGGAAGCGTTTCGGCGATGAAGCGTTCGATAAATTTGTAAATGGCGAATATGCCGGCCGGTACGAAGAAAAACTTATCGCGGAATTCGATTCTTACCTGCCGGAGCTACCGCCCTGGCAACAGTGTTAAGCGTAATGTGTAAATAGTAAAGCTTAAAGAGAAATACGAACGATGGTAATTGAGCGACAAAATAAAAAAGCCTGCGTCGAGAACGGGCAGGCGCGTGAAGCGGTTGGCGAGTTCTTCGCCCGGAACGACTACGCCGGCAAACGCATCTTGATGATAATCCCCGACAATACACGCTCGGGGCCTATCGGGGAGATATTCAAAATCATCTACGAGTTCCTGGGACCAAAGGCAAAGGCAGTCGATTGCCTGGTTGCTCTTGGGACTCATCAGCCGATGAGCAAAGAGCAGATTTGTGCCAGGCTCAGCATGACGCCGGACGAGCGTAAAAACAAATACGCGGCGGTTAAATTTTTCAACCACGAATGGGAAAATCCCCGGATGTTCACTTCCATCGGCAAAATCTCCGCCGATGAAATCGAGCAGATCAGCGACGGTTTGTTTGCCGAAGAAGTTGACGTGGCAATCAATAAGCGGCTCTTCGAGTACGATGAATTTTTCATCTTAGGCCCCGTGTTTCCGCACGAGGTCGTGGGCTTTTCCGGCGGGCACAAGTACATCTTCCCCGGTATCGCCGGCGACGATATCATCCACTTCTTCCACTGGCTGGGCGCCGTGATAACAAATCCAGTAATTAACGGCAACAAATGGACGCCGACGAGAGAGGTGGTGGAAAAAGCGGCTTCGTTTATTACGATGCCGCACAAGCTGTTCGCCATTGTCGCGATGGAAGATGTACTCAAGGGAATCTTCATCGGTGACGTGCTTGAAACATGGGAAAAGGCCGCGGATTTGTCCGAGCAGGTGCATATCACGTACAAGGACAAGCCCTACAACACGATTCTCGGCATCGCCCCGGAAATGTACGACGATATCTGGACCGCGGGCAAGGTCATGTACAAACTCGAACCGATCCTCGCCGACGGCGGAACATTGATAATTTATGCCCCGCACATCACCGAGATTTCCTACACGCACGGCAAATGGCTCGACAAAATCGGGTACCATACCCGCGACTATTTCCTCAAACGCATGGATCAATTCGCCGGCGTTCCGAGGGGAATCATGGCCCACTCGACCCACGTCAAGGGCATCGGCACCTTCATCGACGGCGTAGAAAAACCGCGGGCCAACGTAGTGCTCGCCACGAGCATAAGTCAACATCGCTGCGAAAAAGTAAACCTTGACTATCTCAACCCAAACGATATAAATATAGCCGACTACGAGAATAGAGAAGATGAAGGAATTCTTGTCGTGCATCACGCCGGCGAAGTTCTGCACCGTTTGTCTAACGGCTATATTCCGACAATACCAAAACAATAATTACGTACCTCGTACAGCAAAATACGAGAAATAGAACGCGAAAGGAGTTTTAGAAAATGGCAAAAGCTGATATCGGCCTTATAGGCCTGGCGGTTATGGGTGAAAACCTCATCCTGAACATGGAAAGCAAGGGCTTCACAGTAGCCTGTTTTAACCGAACCGTATCGAAAGTGGACAAGTTCATCGAAGGCCGTGCAAAAGGCAAAAATATCATCGGCTGTCATAGCATCGAAGAGCTGGCCGAGAACCTTGAAAAACCCCGCAAGATTATGCTGATGGTCAAGGCCGGCGAAGCGGTCGATGCCTTCATCGATAAAGTGCTGCCCCACCTCGAAGACGGCGATATCATCATCGACGGCGGCAATTCCCACTTCCCCGACACGATGCGGCGCACCGAATACGTAGAGAGCAAGGGCAAGCTCTACATCGGCACCGGCGTCTCGGGCGGCGAAGAAGGCGCCCTGCTCGGCCCGTCGATTATGCCCGGCGGCTCACCGCCGGCATGGAAGCACGTCGGCCCCATCTTCCAGGCAGTTTGCGCCAAGACCGAAGACGGCGAACCATGCTGCGAATGGGTCGGCGAAAACGGCGCCGGACACTTCGTCAAAATGGTCCATAACGGCATCGAATACGGCGACATGCAGATGATCTGCGAGACCTACCAGATGATGAAAGAAGGCCTCG
>CAZSOR010000483.1:0-3087 GCA_964608395.1 uncultured Pirellulales bacterium | reverse complement strand
GTTATCTTCCAGGGATGCCTGTTCGAGACGATCAGCAGAAGGGTGGACAGCGTAAAGATCCCTTCCTGGGTGTTCGCGGAGTTTGACCTCCCGGTCGAGGACAGGACGTTTTCGTACGAAGCGATGCTCAACAAGGACGGCAGGCTGGTCAACCATTGGGGCCGCAGCAGCGTGCCCGATGTCACGAGGCTCGAAACACAATTATGGTTCTACTACCTTGCCGGCTCGTACATAAATCTCGGCTGTGAGGCCCTTCACCTGGGGCAGGTGCGCCTGATTGGCATGGCCGACCCGGACTTGAAGCAATGGTCGGGCCTGCTGGCGAGGATACGCGCTTATGCAAAGACCCATGCCCGCCGCCACATGGTGCTGCTCGATGCGCATGTGCCGAGAGGAGGCATGATCGTCGACGGCGCAAGCCTGCTGGATTTCAACTCGTTTCCGCTGCGCATCAAGGAGGTGCCTGAAAGACCTTATGAGGGAGTGCTTGAAGTAAACCATCTCGATGCCCTGTTCAACAAGAGCAAGGGTGGGCTCACACCGAGCGGCTGGCTGTGTAAGAGCCTGCCGTACCTCGTCGAATTCGACAACTACGGCAGAAGCAGATCCCCCAATGTCGCCAATCTCAATTCGCATTTCGTGTGGGGCTGGGATGAGATTTCATGGCTATCTCTCCAGGACGAGGAATACCGAAACAAATGGCTCGAATATGCCTACAACTGGATTAAGCAAACCGATCCCAACGGGCACCTGCAGATGCCCGTGAGCCGGATGATATCATGCCCGAACGATACATCCGGCAGCTATCGGGCCAACACCAGAAGTCCGAATTGCCCCATCGGATATTCTCAGGAAGAGACGATCAGGAAAATATGGAGCAATGAGCGCAAGTAATGAAAACCGCACTGAGCGATCTAGATGTCACGAACTTAGTGTCGTGCCGATGCGCAGAAGTGCAGACGAACAGGCGGGATTATTGCGCGTCGAGCAGTGATAATATAGCTCTCTCATTTATGTAACCTTTCCACGAGTTGCAAAACACAGGAATTCTTCGATAATTCGTGACTTTATTTTGTCTCCACAGATATTGATCTTGCCCGGATCGACCTTGATCCTTATTGCAGGAATTCCCACCTGATGGTATAATTCGCAATGACAACTCTTGCTTAAGAACCGTGCTGGTAAAAGCTTTTTGATGAAAGGATGTGAGTTGATGACTAAAAAAATATCAATACTCACTGCGACAGTCTTCCTCGTCGTATCGACATTGGCCGTAGCATTCACTCAGGCCGGCAATGTTCCATCCAGGGGCGCAGTTCAGAGAACCATCGCTTCAGTGGAGCGTATGCCTCATCTGCCGGAGCCTTTAGCAGTGCGGGATTGGCGTGCCGTGTCAAGGTCCTACTACGAGCGCATACTCGATCCTAATGCAGTTGGCGGCGGCTTTCCCGTTGTGGTAATCGAAGCAGACAAAGCCGCGTTCCGTATGAAGTCGTACGTTGGGTGGAAACTCAGTGGAGAGTCGATGACGTGCCTGTCGGCGGTAATCGGGGCGAGATTGGCGGGACTCGATCCCCGAAGCTTCCACGGCATCGATTATGTATCTCGTTGTAAGGCCTGGTACGATCCTATGCATGGTTTTTATCGCCTCTCTGTGGGAAATCGTTCGCCTATCATTCATTCAGGCATTTACGGTTACTGGAATGCTGTCATGGGAACGATGCTGGCGGCGCAATATCCGGAGGATGTGCAATTAAAGCATCAGGCAGTGACGGCTGCCAGGGCATTCCACGTAATAGCTCGTGGCTTAGGCTGTCCGGACCGGCCGGACTATGATGTGCTCGGGTGGGATTTCGAGAATGAAAAACCGGGGGGACGAAACGAGCCGATGAATCGACTGGGTCATGCTCCATCTGTAGCCTGGATGCTGCTGGTGGGCGCTGCATTGACTTCAGATGAGGACATGGTTGCCTGTGCCAGAGCAACCCTGCGATGGTACGCAGAGAATCCCGGACGCTATGAAATTACCCATGTCATGGGCCCGCTGGCCGCGGCACGCCTGAACGCTCGGGGCGGGCCGCAGGTCGATATCGACCGCATCCTGTCGGCCTGGTTCGGAGACGGGGACCCGAAGCGTCATACGTGGCGCATCACCCGGGGCATGCGATTCGGCGGCATCACCTGCGACGGTCTGGACGGTGCCCGCTGGGGTGACGATGGCTTCTACGCGTTCACGATGGGATCGCTGCAGGGACCGGCCTGGCTGATTCCAGTCGTTCGTTACGACCAGCGTTATGCGCGAGCGATTGGGCGTTACGCCTTGCATGCAGCTAACTCGGCACGGCTGCTCCAGGGCGAAGGGCTGGACGCAAATCACCAGGATCACGCTGTGTGGAAGGCTAGGTGGGATCCGCAAAACCATCTATTCTACGAAGGCCTGAAGTCCTGGGATCCCGGCCCTGATCGTACCATACGCCCCTACGCAACCGGCGATCCGGTCCTGCTTGGGTGGATCCCGGGTCTCTCACGAGTGGATCCTAAGGAATATTTTGTTCAACGGTCAGAGTGGTTTGGAGATAGTGCCTACAACCTTTCGCTGTACATGGGCAATCACGTCGGTTTCCTCGGAGGGATCGTGGATTTGACCGATGTCCCGGGTGTCCTGCGCTGGGACTGCCTGGCCACGGACTGGTTCGGTCCGCCGGCATATCCAACCCATCTTTACTACAACCCCTTCCAAAAGCCCCGAACTATCACGTTGCATCTTGCGCAGCCTGCTGACTTGTATGATCTGGTTGCGGGTGATTTCGTCGCTCGCAACGCAAAGAGCGGTGATCGTTTGACGCTCGAACCAGACCAGGCATCGGTGCTCGTTCAGGTGCCACTCGGTTCCAAAATAGAACGCCAGGCGACTCAACTTGTGGCCGGTGGTGTTGTCATCGATTACCGTATGTCTTCTTCATTGTAACAAGGATCTCACGAACAGCCAAATTCGTGATCCGCAACAATTTGAGAAGTTATAGTCATACTAACGACACCTTATACAAATTGTGCATAATCAATGCGCTTGTTCGTGTCATTTCGAGC
>CAZSOR010000482.1:0-3105 GCA_964608395.1 uncultured Pirellulales bacterium | reverse complement strand
TGTCCCTGCAGATTCAAAACGCGTGCATATCAGGTGCCATTGATTAGAAGCTAATTCTAAAATCCCTGTATTTCGGATCGGTTGGTATTTCCTGGATTCTGGTCTCTCTTAAGTAATCGCCGAAATATTCTTTTATGTCCTGTATGCAACCATCGATATCCCGGGCGGGACCCTGGGCGAACATCTCGACGGTGCCGTCCGGCAGGTTGCGGACGAAACCGGTGAGCTGGTGGCGATGCGCTATCCTGTGGGCGGTATAGCGAAAGCCGACACCCTGGACACGGCCGATAAAAATCACATGCCTTGCAGCCATTTTTGATCGAATATTTAATATTGGTTATTGACTCACGGTTTACAATAGTGATATATTAATCGCTGCATTTCTCTGCTGCAAGTGAACAAATCGGCTCGGCGGCTGTAATAGAATAAATTAAGGTTCACCGAGAGCTGAAAGTGAAGTATAATCCAGTTTTCCTAAAAAGTTATTGAATATGCCCGAAAAGACAAAACAACAAATAGAAAGAGACGAACAGATTTATCAGCTTACCACGCTGGTGGCGGGAGATTTTTCACTTCAGGAGGTGCTGGAAAAACTGGCTGAGGCGGCGGTGAAGACCGTCGGCGTCAAGGCCTGCTCGATCAGGCTGCTTGATGAAGGAGCCGGTGACTTGAAAATGCGGAGCACCTACGGACTCAGCGAAGAATACCGCAACAAGGGCGTGGTATCAAAAAATGATCCCGTGGTCAAAGCGGCCTTCGCGGGCGAAGCCGTGGTCCTCGACGATATGCGAGTCGACGGCAGAGTCAAATACAAAGAGGCGACAATCAAAGAAGGTCTGGTCAGCCAGCTCACCGTCGCTATGCAATTTAAGGGCCGGGCGATCGGAGTGCTTCGGCTTTACAGTCCGAAGTCCAAGCGATTTTACGAAGATGATATTAATCTTGCCAGGGCGGTCGCTTCGCAGTGCGCGGTGGCCATTACGAACGCCCGGCTCTATGCCAAGGCTATCGAAGGCGCCCGGATTACCGAGCAGATGAGGCTTGCAGGGCTGATCCAGCGGAGAATGATTCCGGAAAAAGCCCCTGTAATACGCGGTCTGGACATCGCCGCGGCCTATATCCCGTGCTTCGACGTCGGCGGGGATGCTTACGATTTTCGCCGGATTAGCGAGACACAGATTCTCATTACGATTGCCGACGTGATGGGCAAAGGAATGCCGGCTGCCATGATGATGAGCTGGTTCCGCGGGGCGGCCAGGGCCTATGCGGAAGGCTGCATGGAGTGCACCGAGTGCCAGGGAGACGACAGGTTCTTCGCTGAGAATTCGGCAGACCGCTTTAGGCTGGTCAACCGGACGCTCACCGTGATCAAAAACTTCAACCGCATGGCGTGCGATGAGTGCAGAGACGGTGAATTCGTGACTTTGTTCTATGCGATGATCGACGTCGAACAAATGACGGTGACATATTGCAATTGCGGGCATGAGCCGACTGTCCTGATAAGCAACGGAAAAATTGTCGACCTGGACAAAGGCGGGCTTGTGCTTGGGGTCGATGCACAGGCGGAGTACGAGATAGGAACCGTCCAGTTGACGAACAACGATTGCCTGCTGTTTTATACCGATGGGCTGACCGACGCGGTGAACTTCGATAACGAAATGTGGGGCAGAGAAAATCTGCTGGCCACGGCGAAGAAATATGCCACGGAGTCGGCCGAGCAGATGATAAAGGATATCCTCGGCTACAGAAGGCGGTTCGTGGGACTTGCCAGGCAGATCGACGATACGAGTATGGTTGTGGCCAAAGTGGTTAAGCCGTAAAGAACAGTGGATGAGCGGTAATTGTGTCTGGGATGGCGGATTTGATTATTACGATTGACGGTCCCGCGGCCAGCGGCAAAAGTACGGCAGCGAGGCTTTTGGCTCGCAAGCTCGGCGCGAGCTTTCTCGATACAGGCGCGATGTATCGAGCAGTCACATTAGCTGCGATGACCGCTGGCGTCGATTTGAACGACGAACAGAAGCTGCTCGATATTACGCAAACATGCGAATTTGAATTCTCCGTTAAGGCCGGCAAAACGACTGTCCGCATCGATAACGCTGATGTCACCGAGCAGATACGCAATCCCGAGGTAACCGCCAATGCCCGGTATATCGCCGCTGCGCCGAGAGTACGGGAGAAACTGGTTCAAATGCAAAGGCAATTCGCCGCGGACCGGCATAAAATCGTCACTGAAGGACGAGACCAGGGCACGATCGCGTTCGACGACGCCGATATTAAATTCTACCTGACGGCCGATTCGGCCGAGAGGGCGCGAAGAAGACAGGCTGAATTGCTGGCAAAAGGCATTAGTGAGAATCTCGAACAAATACAACAGGCCATCGAGCAGCGCGACAAAAGCGACGAGAGCAGAGCCGCCGGGCCGTTGAAGCCGGCCGAAGATGCAATTATCGTCGACACCACTAATATGAGCATAGAACAGGTTGTGGAAAAGCTCGAAGGATATGTGAACGAAAAATGTTCAAAGAAAACATAAAAGCGAAGTGGTTCTGGTGTGCACGCTGGATGTGCAGATTATTTTGCATGTCGTTTTTTCGTGTGCGCTCCTACGGCAGAGATAATATCCCCCGGACCGGCCCATTCGTACTGATCAGTAACCACCAGAGCTATCTCGACCCGATGCTTTGCGGCGGGCTCATTCAGAGGCGCGTGAGCTTTCTTGCCCGTGAATCGCTTTTTCACCACTGGTTGTTCGGCAGGATGATTAGATCGGTCGGAACGATACCCGTTAAGCTGGGCGAAGCGGATATATCTGCGATGAGGAAGGTCATCAACGTGCTCAAGCAAGGCAGGGGAGTCTGTCTCTTTCCGGAAGGAACCCGCTCGATGGACGGGAAAATCACGCCGTTCAAGCCGGGCTTCGGCCTGCTATGCAGACGGGGAAACGCCGCGGTTGTGCCGGTAGTGATTGACGGTGCGTTCGAATGCTGGCCGAGGCATAAGAAGCTGTTCTCACGCGGCTCGATTGTGGTCAGCTACGGCAAAGCCATACCCGCCGAGCAGGTAAAGAATATGAGCAATGAGAAACTTGCCGAAGTCTTAACC
>CAZSOR010000481.1:0-3109 GCA_964608395.1 uncultured Pirellulales bacterium | reverse complement strand
AAGGACGATATTACAATGAAAATCAGCTTTCATACCGATGCATTCAATTCATCTTACTGGAACTTCGAAAAATGTCTCGAATGGGCACAGAAAAACGATGTCCACTACATCGAGTGCGGCGTGATCGACGGCGTAAGCTGGATTCACGGCCTCGGATACCAGCCGCACGTAGTATTATATGAAGACCCGCTGCTGCTGCGACGGAAGATGGAAAAGTACGGCGTGCGATTCTCGCAGGTGGACGCCGCATTTCCACTGTCGGGCAAGGATGGGCCGCTCTACGGCGTACCCTACGTCCTGAAAACAATTCCCTGGGCGAAGCATGCCGGCTGTGAACGAATCGCCACAACCGACGGTCTGCACAAGCCCGAAGGATTGTCCGACAGCGAAGCGATGGAATCGATGAAACGCAGCTACGGCCAAATCATCGAGGTCGCCGAGGCATACGAGATGATCATCAGTATCGAGGTGCACGGCTACTTCACGACTAAGCCCGACATGATGGAGAAAATGCTGGCCTTCTGCGATTCGCCGTACCTGCGAATGAACTTGGACACCGGCAATACATTCATCGCCGGACAGGACCCGGTGGCTTTTTGTGAGCGCTTTAAACAGAAAGTTACCCACGTACACGTTAAGGACGTAAGTGAATCGCTGGCCGCAGCGGTACGAGGCGAGCAGGCCGGCATCGCCGTAAGCCAATGTGCTATCGGCGATGGCGTCAACGCCGAGAACATCAAGAAGATCCTGGCCATTCTGCGGGACATCGGGTATGACGGCGTGCTCAGCATGGAATGCGAAGGCGCCGGCGGGCCAATGATCGAAAAATCGCTCGCCTGGCTGCGTGGAACACTCGGTGAATTGAACATAAGGCCCGAATAAAAGCGGGGGGGGGGGGTGCGTGAAATCAGGGATGGGTTGGCACAACAGGCTTATGTCACTTAATCTTGCTGCCGATATATTAATGACGAGAGTATAAACCAGTAAAATCAATGATAATTAAGGATTTGTCGATATGAATAAGTCCTTGAAAACAATTGTGTTGATTATTCAGGTTGGCGGCGGCTTGCTTGGATTGGGCCTTATCGGACGCTCCATTCTAACAGAACAACTTACGCAGACAGCAGTGATAATTCACATTGCCTTCATCTTTGTATTTTTGTTCGGGATTGCTGCGGGCGTCGCCCTTATCAAGAGACGAAAACTGGGCTTATGGTTGAGCGCGGTATTCCAGGCCATACAAATACCTATTTTTATCGGGTCGGCGGCGGCTTATGCCCTGGTTTCCGGGGCATGCCTTAATTTGTACCGGCATGCGACGGGATTTGGATTTAATTTTCTTTTTGGAAGCCGCTATTACTTTTCAATCCACAACGGCGAATCCTGGATGGTAGGGATCAACGCTATCGCTTTGGTTTTATTCATCCTGCTCGTCAGAGAAATCCGGTTCGAAGCGGCTGTTGCGAAAATCTGTGAGTCCCAGCCGAGGATGGAGCGCCCTTCACAACGGTTTGCGCAGGCACATGACAATCAGACCTGCGACAGTTCCCTCCAACACATTTTACGCTGAATCTTCGGCAGGCTCGGTACAGCCGGCACTCTGACGTATTTGTTCGAGGGCTGTATCGTATCGGCGAGCGAGGTTCTGCCATCTTAAATGATCGGTGAGTGTCGCCGGGCTGATTGTCGCGGGCCAGAGAGCATCTTTTTCTATGCGGGCTGCAAGTCGGCGTAGCTTATCGGCAATGTCCCGGGCCGTGCCGTCGTAGAAGAACTGCCCGGCATCTTCGAGTCGCCCGAGGCCGAGAATTTCCGGATACGAAAGGCGGTTCGGCACGAGCGGATAAGCCCCGGCAGCTATACCTTCGACAATGCTAATGCCGAAGAATTCGTGATTTGCAGTAGAGACTACAACATCGGCTTGGCATAGAGCGCGCTCATAATCCTCTCGGTTCTGCAGGTAGCCCCAGAAGTCGATATGGTCATGGAAGTCATTATGTGCCTTCTCGAAAATCGCCGGCTTATCTCGAAAACTCTGGCCGATGACGCTGATTCGGAACGGCACGTTTTTGGCTTTGAGAATTTCGAGAGCTTCGAAAAAATCTTCCGGATTTTTATCATGCTCCCATCTCGCTGCCCAGAGGATACGCAAAGGCCCCGGCTCTCGCGGCCTCCGGGCGGGAAAATCCGCTATGCCGGGCGGATAAACCGATGATTTGGCTCGAATTTTTTCAATCGCTTCGAAAGGCTGATGGTCCGGCATGGATTTGAGAAATCTCGCCAGAGCATCGAGGAATAAGTCGGTGTGGAATTGTGAATTGAACCAGACGGCGTCGGCCGCAAGGGCGCCCGTCAGGTTGGTCATCGCGAACTGATAGTCTCGCTCATTCTCCACGCGAACCGGATAAGTCAACTGGTTCTCGTGAAAGTAAATGACTTTCGGCAGACCGGCAATCCCGGCAGGAGCCAGGGCGGCAAATTCGGCAAGATTCAGCATGTCGCTGCAGAATAACAGATCCCAGCTCTGGCGTTTCTCCGTCAGCTCCGCCGCCTGGGAAGCAAAAGTTATTGCCGAGTGACGCATGCGCCATTTCCACTTATGGGCCGGCAGCGTAAGCAGCGTCCATATGTGTCCGCTCGCATTTGAGAGCCCGTCAATAAAGGCCCTGTGACTGCCGCCGTAATATGGTTCGAGTGCCAGAATATTCATACGACCATCTTACGCTTCCCGCCGGGCAAATCAAGCGTACTTTGAGGACCATGAAGCGATATTTTTCGTTTTCATTTTGACAGCCGGTATATTTTAGAATAGATTGCCGTGCTTAATTGATAGTCTCAGAATATCTTTGCATAGATTATGAAAGGTGGCAATTCGAATGCATCGGTTTAATGTCAAATTCCACGCAGTAAATATCCTCAAGATAACCGTGATGTTGATAATGTGCTCTATTCTCACCGGCTGTTCCATTCTAACCGGCCCGCGGGTATGGCACCAGACCGGGCCGGATGTTCCCGAACTGTCGGTATTCGACCAGACCATGAAGGAATTCATGATATCGCATAAGGTCTCGGCGGGTTCATTGGCAATTACGTATCAGGGCCGGCTCGT
>CAZSOR010000480.1:0-3110 GCA_964608395.1 uncultured Pirellulales bacterium | reverse complement strand
CATCGCAAACCGGACGCAGCATTATCCTCCTGCAGAATGTAGCAGCCAATCAAGAGACAAAAATACCAGAGGTGACTGTATCGAACACCGAAAATTTGGAAGCGGTTGATTCAATTACCTTCGGCGCTGATAATGCAACACCCAGTACAATTACATTAGGCTCTGTCGATTCCAAGAGCGGCTATAAGTACCAGTTGGAGTTAAGCTCCAAAGGTGCCGCAATCAGAAAAGCGGCTTTCAGCGAGTTCGATGACCGCGATTACAAGGATCCTCAGCCATTGGACATTATCTCGCCCATCCAGGAAAGGGATGGCAGCGAAGTTCTGGCAATGGCTAATACGAACCTTGTTTTTGTCCAGCAACAGTTACAGTTACCCTTAAACAGGCTCGATTGGAAGAGCTTCGATGCCGAAACCGCAGATGACGGCTCCTCGCAGACCGCCCGTTTTGAAACGATTATTAAACGTGAAGATACAGGTGAGCCGGCTCTGAAGCTTACCAAGATTTATAAAATCAACAGGGATAGCTATCTTCTCGATTGCGATGTTACCGTTGAAAATCTGGTAAATACCGAGCAGAAAGTACGCTTGAATATGGCCGGCCCAAGCGGACTTGGCAGAGAGGCCATCAGAACCGATATGAGAAAAGTCGTGGCTGCCTTTAGAGATTCGCAGGGTCAAATTAGCAGTGTAAAGCTCGATAAGAAGAAGCTCTCCAAGGCCAGCAGCCTCAATGAAAGACAGCTTACAAAACCGGGCGGAAATTTTCTCTGGATTGCCGCCGTCAATAAGTATTTCGCGGCAATCTTAGTGCCGCGCCCGGACGAGGGCAAAGACTACTGCGGCTGGATAACCAGTAAAACAGGCCGGTTTTACAATCCTGACGGGGACGCTAAAGCCGATACCGGCGACGAGAAGTTAGGCATGGATTTAACGGCCGCTACAAGCACCCTTGCGGCAACCGGTCAGGCCGACAGTTCCAGGACATATAACTTTCAACTCTACATAGGGCCCAAGGATAAGAGTCTTTTCGATAAAAACGAGATGTATCGAAAGCTCGGCTTTCTCCAGACGATAGACTTTATGGGCTGCTGCTGCCCGGCAAAGATTATCAGCCCGCTGGCGTTCGGGATACTGGCGCTGATGAAATGGATGTACGGCTTTATCGGCAACTACGGCGTAGTCATCATCATATTGGTTTTCCTGATGCGGCTCGTAATGCATCCGATTACCAAAAAGAGCCAGATATCAATGAGCAAGATGGGCACGCTCGCCCCGAAAGCCGAAGAGATCAAGAAGAAGTACGCCAACAACAAAACCGAGATGAACAAACAGATGATGGCGCTCTACCGGGAGCAGGGAGCATCGCCGATTATGGGCTTTCTGCCGATGCTGGTACAGATGCCCATCTGGATCGCTCTGTGGAGCGCGGTATACGCCAGTATAGATTTGCGAGGTGCCGCGTTTCTGCCGTTCTGGATTACCGACCTTTCGGTCCCGGATGCCCTGGTTAGATTCTCAACTTTGACCGTGCCCCTGTTAGGCTGGAAAATAGAATCGCTGAACCTGCTGCCGCTCATGATGGGCGTGGCATTTTACCTGCAACAGCAGCTTATGCCGTCCCAGGCAAATGCCTCGACGAATCCGCAAATGGCTCAGCAGCAAAAAATGATGAAGATCATGATGCCGCTGCTCTTCCCGCTGATGCTATACAAGGCCCCGTCCGGCGTAAATCTTTACATTATGGCAAGCACTTTTGCCGGCGTCATAGAGCAATACGTAATTCGCAAGCACATCCGGGAAAAAGAACAAGCCGAGTCTCAGGGTCTCGTTGCCACAACGAGCAAGGCCGGCGGAAAAGTCAAAAAGAAAAAACCCAAGCCGTTCTTCAGAAATATGTAATGCTCCCGCAAAGACGATGCCGAAGCACCGAATGTACGAACTACATGACACCATCGTGGCTGTCAGTTCTCCGACCTCAGATCGAAGATTAATCGTTCGCATTACCGGGCCGAAAACGGTCGAAGTATGCAGGCAAATATTCCGCCCACCAATCGAATCACTAAGCAGCGACGGTGGGGCAAGCCCCACCCTACTTTCAGGCTCTTTAACTATTGATGACGAACTTAAAATCGATGCACAATTGTACTTGTTCATAGCACCGCATTCTTATACCGGCGATGACGTTGCCGAGATCCACGCTTATACGAATTCCGCCGTAACCCAGGCCCTGTTGAGCAATCTTTTGGAAAGAGGCCTTCGAATGGCCGAGCCGGGCGAATTCACCGCCAGGGCATATCTGAACGGCAAGCTCGATCTGGCCCAGGCCGAGGCAGTCAACGAGATTATTGTCAGCTCCAACGAATATCAACTCGCCGCCGCCGAGAAACTGCTGGATGGCCGATTGGGTGAAACGACCGCAAAGCTGCTCGCCGACCTGATGGATTTGCTCAGTCTCATCGAGGCAGGGCTTGATTTCAGCGGCGAAGATATCGAATTTATCGCCCGAGACGAAGCGGTTAAGAGACTCGCCGCGATAAAGGACCAGCTCGAACAGTTGCTTTCGGGCAGTATTCGATATGAATCGGTGATCGACCTGCCGGCGGTGGGGATTGCCGGGGCTCCGAACGCCGGAAAAAGCAGCCTGCTCAATAAGCTGCTCGGCAAAGAAAGAAGCATCGTCTCACACCGGCACAAAACCACCCGTGACGTCCTGACCGGTGTTTGCACTTTGCCGCATTGCAGGTGCGTGCTGTTCGATTGCGCGGGCCTTCTGATGGGAGCCGAGGACATCCTCGATGAACTGGCACAACAGGCGGCCGTTGAGGCGCTGCGAAACAGCTCCGTAGTTATCTTCTGTGCCGACATATCAAAATCTGAGTGGTCCGAGGATGCTGGTATCCGAAAACTTATCGAGCCGAAATTTCTCATGCCGGTTGCGACAAAGTGCGATTTGATCCCGGAGCAGATTCTGCCCGACCGTCTTGCCGGGTTGAATGAATCCTTCAGTACGGATTTTCTGCCCACTTCCGCGCAGACCGGTGCCGGAATAGAGTTGCTGCGACAGACAATCGACGGCAAATTGACCGAGAAATCCGACGTTCCCCGTGC
>CAZSOR010000479.1:0-3147 GCA_964608395.1 uncultured Pirellulales bacterium | reverse complement strand
GCCAAAGAGGCTGAAACTGAAGTGATAGCTGAAGCTCCAAAACCCGAAGAAGATAAATAGCAAAAGACATATATCGCATTGCACATGTGAATGCCGAGATTCACATGAAGTTATAAATAGGTCGAAACCGGGAACTTTTTTTGTGAATAGCACGAAAAGATTCTGTGAATTGCTTAAATAGAATCATTCAATCGGGTGATTTGTCGTCCCTGAATGTGAAAGATAGGTGACCGTGGGGTTGTTGAGAAAGTCTTCATTTCCCAAATTGCTCGTACCGGCATTGTTCTGCAGCCTGTTCATCGTCTCGACCGTTTCGGCCGGCGACCATCTTCAGTGGGGCCAGAAAGATTCCCGAAACATGGTCTCGGCGGAAACCGGTCTGCCCGATAGTTTCGACCCGGCCACAGGCAGAAACATCAAGTGGGTGGTTCCGCTGGGCACGGAAAGCTACGCTACACCGGTCGTGGCCCGCGGCAAGGTGCTGATAGGCACGAACAACGAGCATCCGCGAGATCCCCGGCACAAGGGTGATCGAGGCGTGCTGCTGTGCCTGGATGAAAAAGACGGCAGCCTCTGCTGGCAGCTCGTCGTTCCCAAGCGAATACCCATGCTCTATCGGGATTGGCCAAGGTCGGGCCTTTGTTCGCCGGCGACCGTCGAAGGAGAAAAGGTATATATCGTGACCAACCGCGGAGAGGTTGTATGTCTCGACCTCAACGGCCAGGCCAACGGCAACGACGGGCCATGCCGGGACGAAGGCCGCCTCATGGCACCCCAGGACACCGAGCCTATGGACGTGGCAAAAACAGATGCCGATGTAATCTGGCTGTTCGATGTCGCGGGGAAGACGGGCGTTCATCAGCACGATGCCGCACATAGCTCGATTCTCCTGCACGGCGACTTTTTGTATATCAACACGAGCAACGGCCTTAACGACAAACACGAAATGATTCCCGCCCCCGATGCACCGAGCCTGATTGTGCTCGATAAGGCAACAGGGCGGCTCGTAGCTCAGGATGACGAAAAAATCGGCCCGAAGATATTCCACTCGACATGGTCGTCACCGGCGCTGGGCAAGGTCGACGGACGAACGCTGGTATTCTTCTGCGGCGGCGACGGGGTGTGCTACGCTTTCGATACCATTAAAGAAATTCCGGCCGCCGGTGAAGTTCAAAAACTAAAACGTCTCTGGCGATTCGACTTGGATCCCGAGGCGCCCAAAGAAGACGTGCACAAGTATGTCCGAAACCGTAAAGAAAGTCCGAGCAACGTCAAGAGCACGCCTGTCTTTCACAACGGCCGTCTTTACGTCACCTACGGAGGGGACATCTGGTGGGGCAAGAACCAGGCCTGGCTCAAATGCTTCGACGCGAGCGGCACTGGCGATATAACTGCCTCAGGCCAAATCTGGACGTACCCTCTCGAACAACACTGCTGCTCTACACCGGCGGTACACGACGGGCTGGTCTTCGTCGCCGATTGCTCGGGGCTTATCCACTGCGTGGACGTCGAGACCGGCAAGCCCTACTGGACGCATAAAACGAAGGGGGATATCTGGGCCTCGACACTCGTGGCCGACGGGAAGGTTTATATCGGCACACGTAGGCGCGATTTTTACATACTGGCCGCCGGCAAAGAAAAAAAACTCATCAGTTCAACCAAGCTGGACAGCCCCATGTGCGGCACACCGGTCGCCGCCAACGGCGTGATTTACATTACCACAATGAAGAAACTCTACGCAGTCAAAAAGTAGGTCGGGTGTGCATTGCACACCATCATAACTGAAATAGACAAAAAATGGTGTGCGATGCACACCCTACGGAGACGATTATGAAGCGTTTCATTCTCTTGGCGTTTGCCCCCGCTGTTTTTTTTCTGACGTTCTGTTGTGAGTCGTCGGCCCTGGCGGCAGACAGTTCCATCGAGCAGTGGGCACGCTTTGAGCAGACATTCACAAGCTCAAAGGACTACGACAATGCTGTGCAGCAAATCAAGGTCAAAGTGGAATTCACCTCGCCGAGCGGGAACAAAAGGATGCTCCTTAGCTTTTGGGACGGAGACCGTGCGTGGCGTGTGCGTTTTTCGCCGGACGAGCAGGGCGGCTGGACGTATAAATCAGTCTGTTCGGACCAAAGCAACAAAGGTCTTCACAACCGGACCGGCTCGTTTCAATGCGTGAAAAACAATAGCAATCTTCCGTTGTTCCGACACGGCGAATTACGCATCTCCGCGAACAAACGCTACATCGAGCACTCCGACGGCACGCCGTTCTTCTGGCTGGCCGACACCGTCTGGTGCGGCCCATTGTTTGCCGATTTGGATGATTGGAATGTTTTCCTCAAAGACCGCGTGGAAAAGGAATTTACCGCGATCCAGTTCGTCATGACCCAGTGGCGAATGACCAGGACGGATGCGGCCGGAAATCCCGCCTTTACAGGCAAAGAAAAAGTCGTCGTCAATCCGGCGTTTTTCCAGCGAATGGACAAGTACATCGATGCGATTAACGATGCCGGGCTTCTCGCCGTACCGGTTCTGCTCTGGGCGATTCGCGGCGAAGAAAATCCAGGGTATTCTCTGCCGGAAGACCAGAAGATTGTGCTGGCAGAATATATGATCGCCCGGTACGGCGCATACCAGGTTATCTGGTTCCTCGGCGGCGACGGCAATTACAGCGGAGAAAACGCCGATACATGGAAACGGATCGGCAGGGCGGTGTTTAACGAAGACCAGCATCGCCTGGCCACACAGCACGTCAGGGGAAAAAGCTGGATCGGCAAGGAATTCCGCAATGAGCCTTGGTTCAGTTTCATTGGCTATCAAAGCGGACACGGCGACGACGAAGGAACCTTCCACTGGCTCAACCAGGGTCCGCCCGCCACGCAATGGAACAACAAGCCCGGCCTGCCCGTGATTAATACCGAACCAAACTACGAAGCACATAACGGCTACACCCACCGTAAGGTACACAACGACCATTCGGTCCGCCGGGCCGCCTATTGGAGCCTGCTTGTTTCTCCGACGGCCGGTGTCACCTACGGCGGGCAGGGAATCTGGGGCTGGCACACGAAAGTGCAGGTTCCAGCCGCTCATAACAGTGCCGGACTCGGCTCGCCCTGGCACGTCGCCAAAGACCTGCCCGGCGCGTTG
>CAZSOR010000478.1:0-3149 GCA_964608395.1 uncultured Pirellulales bacterium | reverse complement strand
GAAAACAGTTTGGGCAGAAGCAAAATTTCCGTCTCAAGAATATTGGGGACGAGCCGATTTTCTCTGAATTTATCGTCAAGAATCCCCAAACTCAGGGACAGTATCGTGTCGCAATTCGCGGACAGAGGATCGGAGACAATTACTGCTCGTGTCCGGATTTTGCAGTCAATACTCTCGGTACTTGTAAACATATCGAATATACGCTCGCAAAATTACAGCGAAAACGAGGGGGCAAAAAAGCGATTGCGGATGGCTTCCACCCCCCCTACTCTGAAATCTATTTACGATACGGCGCCAAACGGGAAGTGCTTTTCAAACCCGGCACTGAATGTCCGCAATCTCTGCTGGAACTTGCTTTACGTTATATTGATAACTATGGGATTCTAAAACCACATTCATACCAGGAATTTGATACGTTTATAAGGAAAACCGATGCATTCGAGCATGACTTGCGCTGCTACGAAGACACGATAAAGTTTATTGCCCAGGTCAGAGATCAAATTAACCTGAAGAAACGAATTGATAAAGCCTTCCCAAGTGACATCAGCAGTACGGCATTCAAGAAGCTGTTGAAGGTTTCGTTATACCCTTATCAGCGCAAGGGGGCTTTGTTTGCTGCAAAAGCGGGACGGAGCCTGATTGCCGACGATATGGGGCTCGGCAAAACGATTGAGGCAATTGCAGCGGTTGAGATATTAGCCCGAACAGTCGGCCTTGAGCGTGTACTAATTGTCTCACCAACTTCACTTAAACATCAATGGAAACAGGAAATCGAAAAATTCTGCAACCGTTCGGTAAAAGTCATAGAAGGTTCCATCACGAAACGCGCGGATCTATACGCATCTGATTCATTTTATAAGGTCACCAATTATGATGTTATCCACCGTGACCTTGAGCTTATCCACAACTGGGCGCCGGAAATGGTTGTTCTCGATGAGGCTCAGCGAATAAAGAACTGGAAGACCCGAAGGGCCCGAAGCGTAAAGAAACTCGATTCCAGGTATGCTATTGTGCTTACCGGAACGCCATTGGAGAACCGACTGGAAGAGTTGCACTCTATAGTTGAATTTGTTGACCGCTTCCACCTGGGCCCGCTGTTCCGCTTTCTTGCCGAGCACCAGCATGTAGATGAAAATGGCAAAGTGATTGGATACCATAACCTTTCGAAAATCGCAAAATCATTGGAGCCAATCCTCGTTCGACGCACCAAGAAAGAAGTTTTGAAGGAACTGCCGGAACGTTTGGAAAAGAACTATTTTGTTCCTATGACAAACGAGCAAATGAAACATCACGAGGAGAATCGTGAGACTGTCGCGCGCATCGTTGCCAAGTGGCGACGGCTCGGATTCTTATCTGAAACCGATCAGACAATACTCATGATCGCTTTACAAAATATGCGCATGAGCTGCAACAGCACGTATCTTCTCGACAAGAAGACTGACCACGGTGTCAAGGCTGACGAGTTGATTTCAGTGCTTGAAGAAATCTTCGAACAACATGATACAAAAGTGGTGGTATTCAGCCAGTGGCTGGGAACACATGAATTGCTTCAAAGCCGCCTTGAATCATCCAAGCGTAATCATGTACTATTTCACGGTAGAATTGCCCCCAGGAAAAGAAATGACCTGGTAAAACAATTCAAAAATGATCCTGATTGTCGAGTTTTTCTCTCAACCGACGCCGGTGGAGTCGGACTGAACCTGCAGAACGCCTCGGCCGTGATTAATATGGATTTGCCCTGGAATCCAGCAGTGCTCGAACAGCGTATTGGACGGATCCATCGCCTTGGTCAGCACCGGCCGGTGCGGGTAGTAAACTTCATTGCTCAGGGAACAATCGAGCACGGAATGCTTTCGCTTTTGTCGTTTAAGCAATCCCTGTTTTCGGGCGTTCTCGACAAAGGAAAAGATGAAGTCTTCCTCGGCGGAACAAGACTGAAACGATTCATGGACTCCATTGACAAGGCTACCGGTGCTATTCCCGAACCGATGCCCCAGCAGGCTAAAGCCGGAGGAGATGGAGATAGCGTGGAAAAAGAGGTCTCAATCACAGCGGAAAAGCGGAAAGCTACAGAGTCGGAACCTGAGCAGGCATGGAACGATATGATCTCGGCAGGATTATCATTCTTTGACAAGCTTGGCCAGACACTGCTTAAGGGAGAAGACCGGCCAAGCAAGCCGAGCACAAAACCGTTTTCCGGATTAGATATAGAAACTGATAAAGCCACGGGACAACGCCATCTGAAAGTAGCGATACCAAAAAAGGAAACGATCCAGGGTATAGTCAATCTGCTTAATGAATTCTCAAAGAAACTTTAAATCGCTGTTTAGAATGTTAGGCTGACTTTTCGATGTCGACTCCGACCCTGATCACATTCATTGCCTACTTCATCGCCCTGCTCGGTATCGGCTTTTGCTTTTATCGCAGGACGGCCGGCATCGAAGATTACCTGCTGGGAGGCAGGGGTATGGGCTCGTGGGTCACGGCACTCTCGGCACAGGCCAGCGACATGAGCGGCTGGCTGCTGATGGGTCTGCCCGGAGCCATTTACCTGGCGGGTATGGGACAGGTGTGGATTGCCGTCGGCCTGTTTATCGGGACGGTTTTGAACTGGATGCTGGTTTCGGCCAGGCTTCGGGTCTATACGCAAAAAACCAACGCGATTACGCTGCCCTGTTTTTTCGAGGCCCGCTTCAAAGACCCTACCGGACTGCTGAGAATAGTCTCGGCGATAATCATCCTGATATTCTTCGCCATATACGCATCTTCGGGACTTGTCGCTACGGGAAAGTTGTTCGAATCGACTTTTGGCGTCCAATATCATACCGCGGTCATCATCGGGGGGCTTATTATTGTTGCCTATACGTTCTTAGGTGGCTTCATGGCGGTCTGCTGGACGGACCTGCTGCAGGGCGCGTTAATGGTCCTGGCGATTGTAATCGTTCCGGTCCTTACATACCATCGTGCCGGCGGAATTGACGCGATTAGCAAAGCAATGGCACTCAGGAATATTTCGCCCGGTTTGCTGCCGGAGGCCCGGACGCTGCCGATGGCTCTTTGTATGATTGTCTCCAGCATGGCGTGGGGCCTGGGGTACTTCGGCCAGCCGCACATCCTGGTACGGTTCATGAGCATCAAATCGGTGGACA
>CAZSOR010000477.1:0-3155 GCA_964608395.1 uncultured Pirellulales bacterium | reverse complement strand
ACGAAGAGAATATCCCCTTGCCCAGCCCGCTCATCACCGTGCCCACAACAAACACGTAGCGGCACTTGCCCTTCTTATACCCCTTCGGTACCGGCGAGAAATACTCGCTCTCGTCCGAAACATCACTAACAGAAGCTAATAAGTCTTTTTCTTTTGACATTGCTGGAATCTCTTCATTATTTTATCTATCGCGTTATACTGGTACTCTACGACACGTTTTCAAGTGTAGGTTCAAACGTATCTAAAATCTCTATGGCCCTTTGTAAACTTGGCGAAATCTCTTTTGCAATATTAGGATCCCAGATATTTTCCACAAAATAGATCAGCCTACCATTGTAATCGGGTCCGACCTTTGCCGTACTTCCTTCCTGGGGAACAATATCCAACCGCAGTTGCTTTCTTCGCGATCTCCTCGCCAAATCTATGACAAAAACCTTTGCATTCGTAATTTCATCTACGGACCTCGGAATCATATTTTCCGGCACACCAAGGAACCTCGCGAATAGAAGCCGACAACCAAGTAGCCAAGATTCGATTTGTCTCACAGCCACTCTGAAAAGTAGATTGTGATGTTTATCTCCAATTAGCCAATCGCTTATAAGAATCGGAGGGCACTCGTACTGATCAAGATCTGTCAGAACAAAATATGGCATTCCCTTGGCTGCCTTATTGAATCCATTTATTTTCTTCTTTATCCATCCGCAGCCCCCGCTATTGTAACGAGACCCAACAAGATAGTTATGTCGCGAGTTTTTAAGAAGTTTCTGCAGAACTGATCCGCTTAGACTGTCTTCGAATATAAGGTTTATTGCGATATCAGACATCAAATAGCCACCCTTGACGATCTGTTTTTGGTTCTGTTCGTGGGATGACAGCTTCAGCCGCCGTAAAACCATTTTCGAGAAGATCCCTGACCTCTTTTATTGTGGAGGCAAGCTGTACCTCAGTACCTTCAGCCCCCGGAGTAAGAACTAGGACTTCTTCACCACCAATACCTTTATCAGATAATAGGTCTGCATTATGAGTACTGATGATGACTTGGCGTTTTTCTTTACTCTGGAGTCGATGTATGATAGACGGCAAGGTCCTAATTATTGCTGTATTGAGTGAAAGTTCAGGTTCCTCAAGTAGCAATAAGGCCTGGCTTTCCAGAAGAGACCATAGCAAGGCTATAAGCCTTAGAGTGCCATCTGAAAATTGATCTTCCCGTTGCTTTGCTCCTTGTGGTCTCCAGTGTTCATATACAGCTTCTAAGTGGGGTATACCGGCTTCATCTTTTATTTGACTTAAATGTTTCAACTGGGGAACTGCTTTAACAAGTACCTGTTCAATTTTTCGCAAGCGGGAACGGCTTGTTCTTACTTGTGTCCGAGCAACTCTCTCAAGAAAATTGCGCCCGAAGGGATCTCCGGGAATTCCAGGCCCTGTAAAAGCCCTTGGATTCCGAACTAGTTGTGGTACCAAGTGCAAATAGAGAACTGAATCAAAGAACTTTGCCACATTTCGAAATCTTTCGTTTGCGCTTATTTGCTCAAGATGAGTTTGCGTAAGTCGCAGTTCATCTTTTTTGTCAGAATCATCTGGACGTCTTAGTATTTGTTCTTCACCTTCCCAAATATTTTCATATGCCAAGTAGGGCAATCTGCTACCTCTTGGTTGTTGCTTCATGCCAATGCTGTACTTCCACAGCGGTTTCTCACTTGTTGCGTTTGACAGATGAACTTCTATCTCTACATCCGGCTCCTTGCGAGCTGCAAGACAGCGAATTTTCGATAGTCCACCTCTATTCTGAACCGCCTGCTGTAATCCACCTCCTCTCTTAGTAATGTCTCTTAAAAACCTGAAAACATCTAAGAAATTTGATTTTCCACAAGCGTTCGGTCCAGCCAGAAAAATTCTGTTTTTCAATGAAACTTTAACAGACCTGAAATTCTTCCAATTCTTAAGTCTTACATATGAGATGATCATCTCTTAATCCTCAAGATTCATTTTTTGCATTTTTATTCTTCTCACGAACTCTGCGTACTGCTCGGGGGTGTCGATACCGTCGCAGGTGTGTTTTACTTTGCCTACCAGAATACTAAAGCCGTTTTCGATGGCTCTTAGCTGCTCGAGTTTTTCTATCTTTTCCAAGGGTGTTTGCGGCAGAGCGGTTATTTCCAGCAAGAATTTTTTGCGATAGGCATAAATTCCGATGTGCCGCAGGTATTGTTTTACATCTCCTACGCCGGATTTCTCCCGGTCATAAGGAATCGGCGAACGCGAAAAATAAATCGCTTTGTTATTACAACCAATTATTGCTTTTACGATGTTCGGATCGGAGACCTGCTCGGCGGTCTGAAATTCCGCAGCGAGCGTAGCCATCGGGCAGTCGGGATTGTCCATGAGCATCTTTGCAAGGTAGTCGATGTTGTCCGGATCGATCTCCGGCTCGTCGCCCTGGAGGTTCACGATAATTTCAACATCCATATCGGCAACGGCCTCTGCGATGCGGTCGGTGCCGCTTTGGTGGTCGGGCGAAGTCAAAACACATTCGGCGCCAAAAGTTTCAGCGGCGGTAACGACTTTTTCGTCGTCGGCTGCAATAATGACCTTCTCGGGCAGTTTCGCCAGGCAGGCCCGCTCATAAGTGTGCTGGATGAGGAATTTTCCGGTATCTTTGGCGAGAACTTTACCGGCGAACCTGGTGGAACTAAAACGTGCCGGTATAACAGCAACAACCTTCATTTTCATTCAGCCTTTATTTTACAAAGTCTCTTTGCCGGGCAAGTTATACGCATTCAGGGATCCCAATCGCCACGATGCCTGTGCAGCTTCGAAATTCCAACTGGGCTCTTATCGTAACGGGAAAACAAAAGTCTGTCAACAAAGGTCATCAGAAATTTTCGTTTTTACACGAGGCTTTTACGAAATTCGCACGTAGCACATCGAAAAAGTCGTTTTGGCAACGGTATAAATTTCCACAACAACACCAAAACGGATATACTTTATTGACTATCCGGTGTTAAACCTTTATCATTATCGTCAAAATAAATTTTCAGGAGCCATAATTATGAAAAAGGTTATAGCAGTAATCGTTATTGTCGCCCTGGTCGTTGTTTTCGCATCAGTCGGCTGCAAGCAGAAGAAGGCGGAAAGCGCCAATACGTACCGTA
>CAZSOR010000476.1:0-3156 GCA_964608395.1 uncultured Pirellulales bacterium | reverse complement strand
AAACCTGTGCCGTACCACTGGGACGAGATGAAGATCGGCCCCGGCGCTCCGCCGACTCGCACCGACAAAGGCTGGCTGAATATCTATCACGGCGTATTTCCGACCATGGCCGGCCACGTTTACCGGCTCGGCGCCGCCTTGCACAAGCTCGACGATCCGGCAGAAATTCTCGGCGTCGGCGACCGATGGATCCTCCAGCCCGAAGACCCGTGGGAAATCACAGGCTATGTCCCCAACGTAGTCTTCACATGCGGCGCCGTGGCCGAAGACGACGGCACCTTGAAGTTATACTGGGGCGGAGCCGACAAAGTCATGTGCGCTGGCACAGCAGTAATCGACGAGCTCGTAGACCTCTGCCTGACTGACTCAAGACCAGCAATTTGAGTTTTTCACAAAGAATTTTCTGGCCCTTTTCTTGCAGTACATCCGGCGCATATATGATTTATATGAAAGCGCTTACAAGTGTGTAGGCGACTGATTTACCGGCCCTTCTAAAAATTTCTTTGTCCGCGGAAGATTTTTTTGTTGATTTGAATACATAGAAGTACTACGTATATAGATTATAGGTATTTTTTGTGGAGATATAAAATTGTCTGTTTCGAAAGACTTAGTTGCGGCTTCGGCTACTCCATTGATTCTCTCGATTCTTTCCGATGGCGAGAGTTACGGGTATGCCATCATCAAGCGCGTTCATGAACTGTCGGGTGGACAACTGCAGTGGAGCGACGGGATGCTTTATCCCGTGTTGCATCGACTGGAAAAGCAAAAATTGATTCAATCCAAGTGGCGGGATTCGGAGACCGGCCGCAAACGGAAATACTATCAAATCAAAAAAACGGGAACCAGGGTACTAAAGGAACAGCGAAGCCAATGGATGCTGGTCCATTCGATCTTGGGACAATTGTGGGAGAATGAACCATGTTTGACCTGAACCAGGAAATTACTAAGTGGCGGAACAACCTGACCCAGTCTGAGACTTTAGGTGAGTCGGACATCGATGAACTGGAAGGCCACTTGCGAGAAGACGTCGGGAGTCTGAAAGGATCGAAGCTGTCAGATGAAGAAGCCTTTCTGGTCGCTGCCCACCGCCTTGGAGACACGGCCCATCTTTCCGATGAGTATGCAAAAATAAATCGTGGCAAAAGATTCAGGCAAAATGTTTCCTGGATGATTACAGGAATCCTTATTTATCTGTTGGCAACGCATTTTGATGCAGCCGTATCAAAAGACTGTGTCCTGCTTGCCGCCAATAGTGGAATAACCGGTTACCGTAGCTTGGGCTTTATTGGTTTTGGCTCGAAGATATTAACTATGATAACAACTTTTATTCCTGGTTATTTTTTTTGCAGGTTGATATTACAAACACATGGATTTAAAAAGCAAATTAAACAGCTAACAACAAGAATGTGCTTCTTGATGAAGTTGCTTGTATTTCTTCTTATGATTGTTGTGTATAGGTCCGCATTTCACATTCCTGTTCCAGGATTTCGGCCTATGAATATTCAGCAGTATGTAGTTCAGGCTTCGATATACACAAAATCTCTTTGGTCTGTATTTTTACCTGTAATCCTTGTGATGGTACTAATAAATCTGAGTAAGCCAAACTTGCATGAAGTTGAGTGACAATAGCTAATGAGGCAATCTCGGTCTTTTGGCCATGAGCAGGGTGATCTTGTCGTACTTGTCTTTGGGCAGGGCGTTTTTCAGTATTTTGCGGATTTCGTGCATGGGAGTGCGCTGGGTTGTGTGGGTGATGATGATGTGCTCGTTGTTCAGGTTGTTCAGCAGGGTTGCGAGTTCGTCGACGTGCATGTGTTTGCCGGCCTTGGCTCTGGTCGCATGCTCGCCCTCGTAGAACGTGCACTCGGCGATTAAAATCCTGCTTTCGACGATGTATTTCAATTGTGAAAAATCGACGTATTGCGTATCGCCCAGGTAGGTGACAATGGGGAACTCCAGCGGGTAGTCGATTTCAATACCCTGCTTCTTCAACTCGACGATTTGCGGGCCCTTCAGACCTTTGTACTCGGATTTGAGTTTTTTTCGCTTTTCGATGACGGTGAAACCGACGGAGCCCCGGCTGTGTTTTGTCGGGAAAACCCTTGCGATCAAATTGGGCTTGATCTTATATTCATCGCCTGGTTTGACACCGACAAGTTTGGCCGGGATTTTGTTGCCGTCCAGTTTGGACCATGCGTCGATAATCTGCCTCATTGGCGGCAGTAAATTGTCAGGGGCCAATATCGTTCCTGCGGATATGCCGCAGAAATTCCGTTGGGAAAGGTAATATGCAAGCCCCGCAGCGTGGTCCATGTGCCCGTGTGTGAGCAGGACGTTGTTGATAGGGATAATCTGGTCGGGCGCTTTGCCGACGTCGAAGCAGACATCCAATTGCGGCACAGCGACCACGGTCTCTTCGCCCGCGATCGAGTAGCCGATGATGTCCATCTCATCTATTTTTATATGTGCTAAATTATGGCTCGGCATCGATATTGACTATTTACTATTTACTATTTTCAATTTACTATTAATTCACGGTAATTGGCTGCTAAAAACAAACCGGACATTTCAGCCAATAGTAAATAGTAATTAGCAAATAGTCAATTAAATATGCCTGATAAGCGAACTCATAGAGGGCCGCATCCGGCGGATGAGAATTTGTTTGCTCCGGCTGCAATTTCGGATTTACGGTCGGCCCTGGCCGATTATTCGCTGCTGCTGACGAAAGGCTACGCCGAGAAAAGCTCCCTGAAGCTGGTCGGGGACAAATTCTCGCTTACGCAGCGGCAAAGGCTGGCAGTCATGCGCAGTGCCTGCTCGGACCGGCAGATGGTCTCTCGGAACAAGAATCGTATCGAAGCGAAGAATCTTGCCGGCCAATCTGTTGCCCTCGACGGTTATAATGTTCTGATAACCATCGAAGCGGCTATGAGTGGCGGCGTGATTTTTGCCGGAAGGGACGACTGCTATCGGGATTTGGCGAGCATCCACGGAACCTATCGCAAAGTCACCGAGACCATCCCGGCGTTGCAGCTTATCGGCGAATTCTTAAAAGAGGCCGGCGTGACAAAAACTCTGTTGCTGCTGGACAGCCCGGTTTCCAACAGCGGCCGGCTTAAAACGCTCATTGGCGAATTAGCCGAGCAGAACAACTGG
>CAZSOR010000475.1:0-3167 GCA_964608395.1 uncultured Pirellulales bacterium | reverse complement strand
GACGGTCTGGGAAAAGGATGGTCGTGCCCGATTATCGTTGGCCAGCGGCTGTACATTACAGGCGACGTAGGCAACGATCTGGTGATATTTGCTCTTAACCGCAGCGGAGAAGTTCAGTGGAAGGTTATGAACGGCCGGTCCTGGAAGAATCCCTACCCCGGGGCACGAGCGTGCTGCGTTTTTTCCGAAGGCCGGTTGTATAATATGAACGCGCACGGACGAGTGGTCTGCCTGGATGCTGCGTCGGGCAAGGAGCTGTGGGCTGTTAATATTCTGGAGCGGTTCGACGCTAAGAATATCACGTGGGCATTGAGCGAATGCCTGCTTGTCGATGGCCGGAATCTGATTGTTACGCCCGGCGGGAAAAAGGCGCTCATGGCCGCACTGGATAAGCAGACCGGGCGAACAGTATGGACCACTGAGCCGCTCGGCGATGACCGAACCTCGCACAGCTCGCCGATTCTGCTGCGATATGCCGGACGCCGGCTGATTACGAGCTGTTCTTCGGCGCACGGTTTCGGCGTCGATGCCGATACCGGCAAACTCCTCTGGACGGTACCGCTGAAGAACCCGCACGGAGTAAATGCCAGCACGCCGATTTACGGTTCCGGCAACGTTTACTACGTGACGCCCTATGCCGAGATGGGCAGAGCCTACCGTCTCGTTACGGACGGGCAAGCCGTAAACGCCGAGCACATCTGGACGTCTGGCCTGGACACGGTAACCGGCGCGGCCGTGCTCGTTGGCTCTGCCACAGGTAACGGGACGCTTTTTGCCGCTGGCTACCGGGAGTCGAAATGGTGGTTCGCAGTTGACTGGCTAACCGGCGAAACGAAGTACGAGCTTAAAGACTTCACAACCGGGGCGGCGATTTACGCCGACGGCCGGCTCTATTGCCTCGACGAGAAAGGCTCCGCGGGACTGCTGAAACCGGGCCCCGACGGCCTTGAGATCGCCGGACGCTTTGCTCTGGTGGCTGGCAAGGTACGCGATGCCTGGACGCATCCGGTCCTGCATGACGGCCGGCTTTACCTTCGCTATCACGATACGCTGTTCTGTTATGACGTGAAGCAGCCCTAAAAAAAGTTGTGCGACCCTAAAATACTTGATATTTTAATTATTCCGGCGTAGGATTTGGGATAAATAGCGGACTGGAAGCTTAAAACTTAAAACTTCTTAAGTTAGGGGACAGGCCATGAAGCAATGGGCGTACATCATTTTTATATCGCTTATCACTGTAATATGCGTTTGTTTTATTACTCTTAATATAAGGTCTGTCAGAAGATTATCGTCTGCCACAATTGAATTGGAGCAGTATAAAAAGATGCTTGCCGACCTCGATGGGCAAAACAAAAAGGCAAATTCAGAAAGGGACCTGGCGAATCAGAAGGTCGGCCGGCTGGAGCAGGAGATTTCATCTCTACTCGAACAGCGAAAAGCAGAGCTGCAAGAGATTGAAAATCTGCGGCGATCGCTGAAGCAGAATAAACCCGCCCAGGTTAGGCAGGACGCCAGGGACCAGAAGCCCATTGAACAGAAACAGCAACAGAACGTCGAAGACGCCGAAGAAGAAGTTGTAAAATATGATGCTGATATGGTGCGGGAGATGATATCGTCAGCCGGTGGTCTTGAAGAAGCTATTCGCCGGATTGTCACCTCTGAAGGGATCGGTTCGACTTTGCAGCAGCACAGTGAGAACCCGGCCCATTGGGTTGCCGCTGCGTCTCTGGCACAGGACCCGGAGGCGTCCCTGGAATATCTCGAGCAGGCCGCCGAACTGTTCCCGGATTCATCGATGGCTCTTACATCGTTAGTTGAGGCCCATATCACAACCGAGCGGATCGATGAATCGACTATGGCTTATATCGATCAGATGAAAAAGATCGATCCGACGAATGCGCTTGCCGACTGTTACGCCGCATATTGTCAGTTTAACAATGGGGACATTGAAGGGGCGCTTCAGTCTCTGTCACAGGCAAGTGTAAAAGACAGATTTTCCGACGACAGCATAGACTTGTTGATGTCACGAAATGATTATTTTCTCAGCGAAGGCTGCACCGATTCGGTCGCACTCGGACTTTCGGCATTCGATTTACCCTTATCGCATATGGGCATGCTCAGGGAGATAGGGGAATATTCTATGGGACAGGCCGACAAGCTCTATGCGGCCGGCCGATACGAGGATGCCCTGCAGATTGTAACAGAAGTCTCGAAGCTTGGCGGAACTCTTTCTTCGTCCGGCCGATTTATCGTCAGCGACCGCACCGGTATGGCTTTGCAGATATCTGCTCTGGAAAGTGCAAAACAGTTATACGAGGCTTTGGGTGACATTACGAAAACAGCGGAAGTCGATTCTCAATTGCAGGCCGTCGGCGACAGATCCGAAACGATTGATATTATGGTTCAGGCCTTTGGCGGCGTTATGGCAAATATGAACGACCAGGAGCTTGCCGATTATGTCAACGGGACTATTCTCAACGGCGAGTTCTCGACACTTCAGAATATACCCGAGATAGCGGCGGCGTTGGAAGATGCACGCAAACAGCGGGAAGAAGAATCTTCCGAAACGGGCGTGCCATAACCAAAGGATAACCGATACCATTTCTTCTGACAGGAGTTGTAGCATGAAACACCACTTTGTGATGAGCCTAACGGCCATCATTCTTGTAACGTCCGGCATATTTTGCTTGCATTCGTACGGCCGGCCCTTCGACCTTCGCACCACCGTAAGGTGTCCTGTGGAGGAACATGACGGCACGGACTATCAGGTAAAGATCGTGCTGGACGGTGAAGATATTCTGAATTCGCCGCCGGAAGGTCTCTGGTCTATCGCCACGGAATGGAAAAAAAGCTGGCCCTCCGGCTGGATTCATGCCGGGCCGACGGAAATTGAGCACGTGGGTGACTGGACGATTCTGCGGGGTAAACTTGAAACTCCGGCAGGCTCATGGCGGCTGTCCGATTCGTATCGGCCTGAGGGCAACGTCATCAAGTGTATCAGGCGGTTCATCTGGGACGGGGCTGATACCGCCAAGTGCGTGACACTTTCGATCCGTTTTCAATGCCGGGGCCGGGGCTCGAAGGCCGTACTTCCCGGCATAATCTATCATGGCAACCCGTCCGGCGCAAGGAGCGGCAGGGTGCCGGTTTACTCAGGCGAGCCGGGC
>CAZSOR010000474.1:0-3173 GCA_964608395.1 uncultured Pirellulales bacterium | reverse complement strand
AAGTCAGATTGTACGACCATCTGTTCACGAAGGAAAATCCCGACGATGTGGCCGAAGGCGAGGATTTCAAATCCAATCTGAATCAGAACTCGCTGGAGGTCCTGACTTCGTGCCGGGTGGAGCCGTCACTGGCGGAAGCCGTGCCCCTGAGACGGTATCAGTTCGAGCGGCTGGGTTACTTCTGCGTCGACAAAGACAGCACAAAAGAAAAACCGGTATTCAACCGAACCGTCGGCCTGCGCGACACCTGGGCCAAAATCCAGAAGGCACAAAAAAAATAGCAAATACGGTGAGCTGCCAAAGCTGAAAATGTTTTTATTATTTGTAAAAAATCATTCTCAGCGATGCAGCAAATAATATCACCCCGAAAATCTTGCGCAGAATATCCTCCGGGATGTCGGTTGCGAATTTAGCGCCTACCAGGCCGCCGAAAAAGAAGCCAAGACAAATCAGCCCGGCTATTTTAAAATCCACGAAACCTTGTTTGTAATACGTCCACGCGGCGAGCAGGCCGATCGGCGGGACCATCAATGCCAATGTCGTGCCCTGTGCGGTGTGCTGCGACAGACCGAACAAAATAACCAGCGAAGGAATGATAATTATGGCTCCCCCAATACCGATCAGGCCGCTGAGAGAGCCGGCTATCAAGCCCAGAAGCAAATAGAAAAATACGTTCATAATACTTTGACCTCGCTTCACATTTGGCCTGCGGTTTTTGCCACAAGCTTATAAATTCGCAATAAGGACCAACAAAAGAATCTCAGCCGAACAGCTCGGTGAATTTTTCCTCGATGTCGGGATGTTCACATAACGTCTGGCCGATCAGGACCGCCTTTACTCCGGCAGACATGAGCTTTTCTACGTCGGCTCGGGTTTTTATGCCGCTCTCGGAGACCAGCTCATTTTGATTTTCGAGAAGTCCCCCCAACCGGCTGGTCGTGTTCAAATCAACCTGCATCGTCGTCAGGTCGCGATTGTTGATTCCGATAACGCTGTAACCTTTCTTCGGGAAACCAATCATACTGCGAACCTCCAGCAGCGAATCGGCCTGATGGACCTCCAGCAGCACAGTGAGCGTCAGCTCGGCAGCGGCAATCATCAGGTCCATCAACTCACCCGGTTTAAGAGCTTCGGCTATCAGCAGTATCGCATCGGCGCCGGCGGCGCGAGATTCGTAAACCTGCCAGATATCGATAATAAAATCCTTTCGTATAACGGGCAAATCCACCTCCCGGCGTATCTGACTTATGTATTCGAGCCGGCCCTGAAAGTACTTTTCATCGGTAAGGACGCTGATGGCGTCGGCGCCGCATTTCTCGTAGGTCCGCGCGATTGCCACGGGATCGAAATCTTCACGAATCAGACCGGCCGACGGCGAGGCCTTTTTGACCTCTGCGATAACGTTTATGCCCCGACGGTTAGGCTTGGTAACGGCCTTGTAGAAATTGCGGCACTTGGGTAAAGAACGAATCTGCTGCTTCAACGTATCGAGACTTATCGCTGATTGTCGAGAACGCACTTCGGCCCGCTTGTCGGCAATTATTTTGTCTAATATATTCGCCAATTTTGTTTACCCTGCGATTTTAACATAGCCCATACGAAGTTCGTTGAGAGTATTCTCAAGCACAGTTTCTTCTTCTTCCGTCAAATTGCCCTTGGTTTTTTCCTCGAGGACCTGGAGCATATCGATATTATATTTCGCCATCTCCAGATCGGGCTTTCTTTCTTCCTGTCCCTTTATCTGCAGCAGACCCAGGGCGAATAATGCCTGCGTGGTGAGCATGCTTACAAGAGCGGCAAAATTACCTTCCGGCAAAGGGCCGTGAGACGGCTCTTCCTGCTGCTCATCTTTTTTCTCAGCTTCTTCCTGTGCGGCTAATACATCCTTCTCTTTCTGTGCTTCCTGTTTCCAGTCCTCATCGACAATGATTTTTTTTTCCTGCTCTTTTTCTTTACCCATAATCTTCAGGCTCCTCTAAATTCTGTTGTTCTCTATTTTCGATATTTTTTCATACTTCTATCAATGTCGCGTTTTTGGTCGCGCTTCGCTATAGCTTGTCTTTTGTCGTATTGTCTTTTGCCTCTGGCAAGGGCTAATTCTATTTTTGCCAGGCCTCTGTCATTGAAATAAATCCGCAGGGGCACAAGAGTAAAACCTCTTTGTTCGAGCTTGATTTTTATCTTGCGGATTTCCGCCATGTGCAGCAGCAGCTTTCTTTTTCTGGTCGGGTCGTGCTGCCGGGCCCCGGCCTGCTTGTATGGTGCAATACCGGCTCCGACGAGCCAGCATTGCTCGCTATCGATCCTTGCGTATGAACCGCTCAGGTCGCCGCCGCCGGCCCGAAGCGATTTAACCTCCGTACCCAGCAGTCCGAGGCCGGCCTCGTACTTCTCGATAATCTCGAAGTTTCTGTAAGCCTTCTTGTTGACCGCCACGGGCCCCTGTTTGTTCTTGTCCTTGTGTGATTTAGCTGCCATTCGCACCATGATAGCGACGGCAAGCTATTATTACAAGAATCAGTTGCAAAATGAACACGCACAGCAGAACACGCACTCAAATAAAAAGCGGCCTTATGCAATTGATGCATAAGACCGCTTGTAAACAACCGAAGCAAGAATAACCTATACGTGATTAAACAAACACGTACGGTGTTCTATAAGCGGGTTGAATACCCGATAAACGCCGTATTAGAAATCACGTACGATTACGGAATCCTCGCCTACCATATACTGGTCTGAACCCTGGATCTTCAGATTGTAAACCTTGCCGGTGTAGCTTCTCGTTGTGATGCTCTTGATGCCGACCGTGCCGGTTAGTGTTTTCAATCTTTGACCGCTTGTCAGGTTTTGTGCGGCTACCCATTGCCCGGAATCGAGCATGAAGCAGTGTGCATCCACGACGCCGATGGTGTTTCCGCTCTCGAGGACTATGTCACGACAAACGAAAGTACCTTCGTGCTCTTGTACCGTCTCGATTGTCTGGCCCGCAGTTACCTGCGAAATCTGGATGTTCCTGCCATTTACCATCGCGGGTGTATCAGCAACAAAGCAGGTTCTGCCCTTCGCTGGTGGAGCAGCGGGGCCGCTGGTGGTACCACCGCCATCGTGGCAAAGCAACGAATCCAATCTACCCCCCGGCTCATCTCCAATTACCGGCATTTGACCTATTCTTA
>CAZSOR010000473.1:0-3183 GCA_964608395.1 uncultured Pirellulales bacterium | reverse complement strand
ATACTCTGGGCGGATAACGATATGCCGGCATTGGCGGCAATCCGAAAGAGGTTTGAAAAAAACAAGCCCTTAAAGGGCAAAAATGTTTCTGCTTGTCTGCATGTAACGGCCGAGACGGCTAATTTAGTCCGAACACTCAAGGCGGGCGGGGCGAATGTTGTGCTCTGCGCTTCCAATCCGCTGAGCACCCAGGACGATGTCGCTGCTTCTCTTGTGAAGGATTTCAAGATAGCGACTTTTGCCATTTGCAGGGAGAACCGCAGCACGTATTACAAACACATCCATGCGGCTATTGACCACAAGCCGGTTATTACGCTCGACGACGGCGCAGATCTCGTGAACGAACTGCATATGAGCAGAAAGAAAGACGCCGGCCGGATTATTGCAAGCATGGAAGAGACGACCACCGGGGTTATTCGGCTGCGGGCCATGGCGAACGAAGGCAAGCTGAAATTTCCGGTCATTGCAGTCAACGACGCCGCGACCAAGCATCTGTTCGACAATCGCTACGGCACGGGCCAATCGACGGTAGACGGTATCATTCGCGCAACAGATTATCTCCTGGCCGGCAAGAAGGTCGTCGTTGTGGGCTACGGCTGGTGCGGCCGGGGCTTTGCAATGCGGGCAAGAGGTATGGGCGCGATTGTCATTATTACGGAAGTCGACGCTATCAAGGCACTCGAGGCGGCAATGGACGGCTTCGACGTTATGCCAATGGCAAAGGCGGCAAAAATCGGCGAGCTCTTCGTGACACTCACGGGCAACAAACACGTCCTCAGGGCGGAGCACTTCCGCGTGATGAAAGATAGAGCAACAGTCGCAAACAGCGGGCATTTCGACGTCGAAATAGACATACCGGCCCTGAAAAAACTGAGCAAAAAAGTGACCCGCAATGTGCGAAACTACGTTGACGAATATACACTCAAAAATAACAAGCGAATTTACCTTCTCGGCGAAGGGCGGCTTATCAACCTCGCCGCCGCAGAGGGACATCCTGCCAGCGTAATGGATATGAGCTTTGCAACACAGGCGCTGCAGGCCGAATACGTGATAAAAAAACAAGGCAAACTTTCTATTGCCGTCCATGACGTCCCGTTGGAGATAGAGCATCAGGTAAGCACGCTCAAACTGAAATCAATGTCAATCGGCATCGACAAACTTACACCCGAACAGGTTGCTTATCTTGCCAGCAGCGGTGAAGGGACATAACCATTGCCGATTTCTGATTTCCGATTGCCGATTTAAAATCTGAATTCGTAAATCGAAAATTGGAAATGCAGGTGAGGCTTATGGATAATAACCAGACAGAGAAGACGCCTATATCGGTCTCGAAGTCTTTTATGGCTGTTGGTCCGACCCTGCATTACAGCCATAAGAACGTTCAGATATGCTGGCTTCTCGCTGTCGGGGCGTTCGGTATAAGCTGCCTTTTCTGGTCGAAGATAGTAACCGGCTCATTCTGGTCGTTCGACGTTCAAACCGTAACAACGCCGGAATTCTGGCGTCTGGGCAAGTCTATCACAACCGACGTGAGCATATTCGAATACCCCTGGCAGATTCTTGTTCTGGGGCTGCTTATGGGCATCCTGGCCGTTGTGCCGGTATTGATATCGCAACTTATGAGTTTCCGCTACAGCCTCATTTTCATATTGGAAGTATTTTCTTTAGCCAACCTGCCCGGTTTTGCAATTTGTCTATTTGTCAGTTGTATAGCCGTGGCGTGCCGGCCTCTTCGTTTCCGCTCGCGCTTCATTGCGATCGCGCTGTGCACAGCGCCACAGCTTTTTTACTGGGGATACTTCGGCGGCGCCCGGGGAGTCGAACCTATCGAATGGGGATTTTCCTTCGCACCCTGGATTTGCGCCTGGCTCGATGCGCTGGTAATCGCGGGATTCGTTCTCGGTATAGGTCACTTTACTCGCTATCGGCCCGGCCTGACCTGGATTTTCACCTCCCTGACACTCATTATCGCAGTTGTTGTATTCGAAATAACTATCGGCTTCGACGAGCTGGACTACCAGCTTTACGTGGCTAAAAACAATCCGGAGCAGGTCAGCAAATTTCATGACCACAGCATCACAGAAGCATTGGACGCAACAACAAGAGATCCCACTACAAAAAAATACCTGGAAGAATCCTTTTACCCCGCTGACCAAATAGCACGGCGAGCGGAACTCAAAAGAGAAATACAGGAACAGTTGCGTTACGACTTCTGGCCGGGCTGGTTCTTAGTTCCCGAAGAATTAAAGTACCGGCAGAAAAAAGAATGGCTGCTCCAGCAGTACGACCTGTTTATCGAAAAGCGCCCCAACAGTCGCCGGATGCCCATTGCTTTGTATTACAAGGCGATGTTGAACGAATTAAGCCCGGATACGAAAACCCTCGGCCAGAAAGAAGTGCTCCACTTCTACAGCGATTATCCGTATGAAAAAAACCGGCAAACCTGGTGGATGCTGCTGAACCGGGATTTCGCGAACAGCCCGGAAGCACTTGAAGCACGATGGCGTATTGCAAAACATCGGGCCGGCCAACAAATGTTCGACGAGGCCGAGAGACTTCTCGCCGAGGCCCAGACAATGCTGGCCACCGAGAAATCGAAACGCCTCGAAGCCGAATATGAACCCTCCGGCAAACTTTTCGGGCTGTTTCGTCCGCCGGCCGATTCGGTAATGACGGTTCCAAAGTTAAACGAGCTGCAAAGAAGACTCAGCCAATCGCAGGTCCTTGTAAGCTCGCAAAATCGAACCAAAGAACCGGGTTCCGTCGAGCGGCTGGCGAAATTTGTCATGCTGAATCCTCATGCTTCCGATTACGCCCAGCAACTTGACGGGCTGCTCGAACAAACAGAGAACGGAGACCGGCTTCGTGACAACATCCTGCTGGCCCAGGCAAAACTTGTCGCCGACGAACAGCTTCGAGCGGAAAAACTCGGCGAGATACACAAAGAATACAGCCAGACCGACGCCGGGACAATGGCGCTGTACGAACTCGGGCTTTTGAAGATCAGTCTGTGGCGACAGCAGGATGAATCGAACACAGAGCTGAAGAAAAAGTATCTGGAAGAAGCAAGAGCAACTCTAACGAGTTTTATCAGTTCGTATCCTAATAACTTCTGCGCAGAGCAAGTCAAAAAAAACCTGGAAGACCTACCTACGAATTGACGACCGCTTTGGACGTCTTTTC
>CAZSOR010000472.1:0-3184 GCA_964608395.1 uncultured Pirellulales bacterium | reverse complement strand
AAAAGAGAATTCGCTAATGAAAATAAATCGCTCTTGTACTTTTCGTAAATACGGCTCAGTGCGTCACTACTGCCATGCTTGAACTTCCATAGAAGAATCTTGTCTTCTATCATCTCAAAAGCCTCGTTACTAATCTCTAAACGATCGATCGCCGTATATACAACGATTAAACCATCTTATTTAATCTAAAGAAAATTATTAATTTCCGCCGTATTTTTTTTCAAAGCGCTTAAAAAAAGCCGAGCCAATCAGGCCCGGCCTTTGTGTCTGGGGGATTCAATCTTGAGACTACTGGTCGTCCTTGGGTGTGCCAACTGACCAGATGATTTCGGTTCCGTCGCTGAGGAAGTACTTTTCTCGTTTGAAGGAGAAGACACGGTCCTCCACAACCTCCTCGTACGTGCCGAGGTCCTCTCCCGGTCCTGCTTTCCTAAGTTGGCGCCATTCTTGCCACTTTGCTGTGTCTGCAAGCGCGTGGGCACCTCCGGGAACACCTTCACGCATGTCGATTATTCGGCCGTCTGAGAGTTCATATTTGTACACATGTACTCTCATCTCAAGGGTGCCGTCCGTCATCGTTATTTCAACCTTCAGTAACTTTCTCTTACCCTGTTGGTACAGGAGTTCGATCTCTTCCAGGTCCTGTCGGGTTTGCTCCACATCAGTTACTTTGTCGTCGTCAAGTGTAACGACGGTCTCCCAATCTTCGCTGTGGAAAATGTGAGAGCCTTCGTCGTTTTTGCCATAGTAATAGATCTTTGAAATATTCACTCCCACAACAGCTATGGCACCGGCGGCTATCACAATGGCAAGCACCGCAGCTACTTTCCATGCTCTTTTTCTAACAAACATCGTCTTTCTCCTTTCGATTTCTTTGAGAACCTCTCGGCGTAGTTGTTGCCGGTTTTGATGCGAGAAATGTTCCGGCGGGACAACGCCCTTGAGGTATCTGTCTATATTTTTAATATTCTTGCTCATGGTTTTATTCCCAACTATTCAGGTAACACGCCCCAACGCACCAGGATATCCTGCAGCCGGGCCAGCCCGCGGTGCAACTGGGATTTAACTGTGCCTTCTTTTCTTCCGGTGATCTCACATATCTCCGCAATCGCCTTGTCTTCGAAATACCGAAGAATAATCACCGTTCGATACTTAATTCCCAACTCTAACAGCGCCTTGTGCAGGAGAAGATACTCCTCGGTTGCCGCCATGCTGCCGCTGGCGGACTGTTCAGCAGCCTGTATGTCATTATCCGGCTGAAGACTTACTATCTTGACACGCTTTTTTCGTCGCCAGTGCATCCGGACTTCATTAGTGGCGACGCGAAAGAGCCAGGCCCGGAAGGGGACCTGCCGCCATCGGAACCGCCCAAGGTGCCGGAAAACGGCGAGGAACACATTCGACGTCAAATCCTCAGCAACTGTGCCGTCAAGGGTACAATGGTAAATATAGCCGAGAATCTTGCTGTAATATTTGTCAAAGAGCCTTCCAGCGGCTTCGGTGTCATGCCGGGCCGCAGAGACCAGAATCTGGTCTTCGTCCAAAATTTCGTCATGGGATTTCAATTGGCACTCTAACGCGTCTTCCGTCATTCGATTGCTCCGGAGTTAATCATCACCTATTATAATGCAAAGAAACCGAAAAGGTTGCATTTTCATAGAGGCTTGCGCGCAATAAAAAAGCCGGGTTACTTGAACCCGGCTGGGAAGGTTGCTATTCATGGTGCCGTTAGTCGTCGACCTGCCACCAGTCGTTGTCGAAGTAGTGCCATTGTGGGAAGGTGCCTCTCATGCTGTTGACATTATTACCCAACAAGAGTCTGGCCTTGGCATGCTTGCCGTCTTCGGAAATCTCGATATCCCGCAGGTACACTTTGGTCGGTCCTTTGATGTTTACGCTCTGCACGAAGGCGTCGCTCAGTGCTTTTGGACTTTCGATGTTTCCCAGGTTCTGCTGGAGCCGCTTGGCGTCTTCTTCAGTGCCGCCGAAGAGGTTCGAGTCGTATTCGACCTCGCCTTTTACCAGTTTGTAAAGGTAATTGAAGTTGTAATTGGCTGAATATGCTTTGGCGTCGCCTGCCTTGATTGCATCGACCAGGGCGGTCATGCGCTCTTTGAGCCGGGCCGGAACTTCGCTGTCCTGTGAGACGTTGTACGGGGCCTGGTCTTTTTCGACGACGAGCTTCTGCTGCTCCTTGAGGATGCTGGCGCCTTTGGCGTTACTGACTTCGACGGAGCCTTCGGTCACTTCGACCGCCAGGAGCTGTACGTGCTCTTTAGTATCGGCGGTAACTCCATCCACCATGTCCAGCGTAAATTCCGTGCCCAAAGCCTTTACGTCGCCGTAAGGTGTGGTGACGATGAATTCACCGAGTCCCTTGACTACGGAGACATCGACTACGCCTGCGATATGCTCGAAGCCTCTTGTGCCGGAGGCATTATTTATTCGGATCTGCGCGCCTTTGGCCAGTGTGACTTCCGAGCCGTCGGCAAGCTTGAATGTCTGAGGGCCGGTCATTGCATTGTGGATCTCGGTCGTGTCTATTTTGTTCGTATCGTTTAGTTGGTAAATTCCTGTTATTGCTGCGATGGCTATCACCGCCGCTGCTGCTAATTTTGTGATTGTACTTGTCATGATCATTCTCCTTGTCTTGAAGCGGGGCGGTGAAACCGACGCTTCTTTTCCTGCCCGCGAGGTTAACGTTTTTACGGCGTCCGGGTGCTGCTGTTTCCACTGTTCGAAGTCCGTCCGCGGTTTTTCCGAGCCGATTGTCTCGGTCAGGGCTTCATCGAGCCATTTGTTATTTTCTGGACGTTCCATAATCGTCTCCCGTAAAACCGTTTCTTTTCAAATACTTTGCTATCTTACGTTTTGCCCGAACCAGCCGGCCGTTCACTGCCTGAGACGACAGACCCAGAACTTCCGAGATCCGTGCCTGCGAGAATCCGTCGAAGTAACGCAGAACAATTAACTCTCTTTCTGCTTCTCGAAGGTTCCAGACCGCCTGGCGAATGGTATCCCGGCGATCCCCGCAATCACTGCCGCTCTGGGCGGCGTGTTCGTCGCTCAAAGCAGCCGGCTTGATCCTGTTGGCTCTGAGCATCTGCCTCGAAACATTCCGGCAAATGCCCGCCAACCATGCGGCAAATCTCTCTTTACTTTTCAAACTCTCTATGTCGCGGCA
>CAZSOR010000471.1:1622-3205 GCA_964608395.1 uncultured Pirellulales bacterium | reverse complement strand
ACAGTATTACCAATGACGATACTTCGCTTGTTATCGCTGACTATCCCAGCGGTTACTGTGTGCTCGAAACCAAACGGCGAACCGATAGCAAGAACCGTATCGGTTATTTTGACCAGATCGGAGTTTGCCAGTTTTACTGCCGGCAAAGGCCTGTCCGATTCTATCTTCAGGATTGCAAGGTCATTTGTAATATCGACATCAACAACCTGGGCTTTGTATATCTGACGCACAGAACTAAAAACACTCACGTTAACGTTCGGGCAATCTTTTATTAAGTGGTAACAGGTAAGAATATACCCACGTGCATCAATGATAACACCTGAACCAAGAGTTTCTTCGTCTGTTTGCAGGGCTGCTGTCGAGGGCATATCAAAACTCAAAGCAGGCCCACCCCTTCTATTCGCAGAACCAACATCAGCCGGGGCTACGTCTATATTCACAACTGCTCTCTTTACTGCAGAAACCACATCTGTAAGGTCGTCATCCGAGCACGCAACAAGCTGTATATTCGAAGCCGTCAGTGCAATGTTGCTGCTTCGGATAGAACCATCCTGAACGGTAGTAGTCGTTCCGGTTCTTTCCTTCATTGCGAAACCCAAAAAAGCCAATTGGCACACTATGAGAATGATAAATCCGATAACTATTGTGATCGTAATCACATTAGCTTTTGAGTATTTCTTTGTTTTTATAAGTTTTTCGAGCTTACTTTCCGTCACTAAAATACCTCCGTGTCATTATCTTTGTCTTTGTCTTTATCTTTAGAAGACTTGGTTTTTGATGAAGGCGGCCCACCGCCGCCATGTTCTTCTTCATCATCAAGAACACTCCCTGCCGATGAATCCTTGATTCTGCCATCATTGTATATGTCAAGAGCCTGCTGAACTGTGCCCACAAAGCCGGTGTATACCTTGACTTTCAGATCCTTGAGTGCTTTGAGGGCTGTGGCACTTACGTTATTGCAAATAACAATCGAACCGCCTTCAGCCACTATGAACTGACCGATTTCGTCTCCACTTGCCCTTTTGTCCCTGTAATATGGATTGGGTACCGCTTCATATGTTCCTAATCCGAACATTAAGAAATAACGAGCATCGTCGAGTAACGGCGCAATATTAGATTTAAGAGTTCTGCCTGTGGATGGGATAACCAATTTTTTAGAACTCCCCGCCACATAAACCATGTTCGATGTCAAAGCAACTGTAGTTGCCGCTGTCGGTACTAAACTGCTGCCGGCCGTATTGCCGCTTGTGCCTCCAGGGGTTTGGTTAACCAATCGAGAGCCGCAGACGGGACACGTAAGTGAGGAACACGGAACAGATATGGGATGCGTTACGGTTACGCCGCACATTGGGCACACACATAAATCTGAGCGACCAGTCTGGGCCGCACCGGAGCCAGACTGACCACCACCCTGTGCCGGCCCATCTACGGCAGTGCCTGTATCAGCTGCCCCTCCCATACCCATACCCTCCGGAGGTCCGCCGGCTATCGTAACAAGCGACGTCCTTTGAGCTTGAGTTACCGACTGTGTGCTCTGGCCTAAAGGCGGCACACCATCAGGCTGGCTCGATACCGGCACTAAG
>CAZSOR010000471.1:0-1522 GCA_964608395.1 uncultured Pirellulales bacterium | reverse complement strand
ATAGGACAGCTAAGCTGCGAACAGGGAACACCTATCGGATGGGTTACCGTTGTGCCATCCACAGGACATATACATGTTGTTGAACGAGCGCTCTGCGATGAGCCTCCCACATCAGCCGGAGCACTGCCGGTATCAGTCGGAGCGCTGCCCATACCCTCAGGAGGTCCGCCGGCTACTGGCAGTAAGTAGAATGTCTGCTGAACAGGCGGTACATCGTCCGGTTTGCCGCCAATCGGAACAAGTGAAACTGTTTGTGCCGAGCCACCCATTGACGGCGGTATGTCATCCGGTTTGCCGCCAACAGGAAGTATGTAAAATACCTGCTGAACCGGTGGGACATCATCGGGTTTGCCGCCAACTACCACCCCGGCAGTTTTGGATATCTGGCTGCCATCAATGAGTGCACTGCTGGCACTTACCATTCTGCCGCCGCAAACTGGACACTGAAGAGCAGAACATGGAATACCAACCGGATGGGTCACTGTTGTGCCATCAAGAGGACATATACAAACCGTTGTTGAAGAACCCGCCGTTTGTTGCACTGGTGTTGTTGTAGGCGGTGTAGTTGAGGGCTGATTGCTTATTGCCCATAGATCGGCGGCTGTTGGTATCGCTGCTATTCTGCTGGGTGGGCTTGTCGGTGCTACTGTACTGCCTGCCGCTAAGGAAATGGGTCTCATCTGGGTTGGTATCTGTGTTGCTGGAAGCTGGGTTGTCATATCCGTACCGGTAATTGAATCAGTTCCCGGTGATGCCGTCATAAGCTGTGAGCCGCAAATCGGGCAGACCATGTCCGCACAGGCGGTACTTGCCGGATGAGTTACTTCTGCACCGCAATTGGGACAAACGCAGGTTTCAGGCCTGCTTGTCCGGGCATCGCCCTGGGCGGTAAGTTCGAGAGGTTTGCCCATAGGAGGAATAGTCCCCGGCTGACCGGACAGACCATCACTTTCTTCATCATCGGTATCGGCCTCCTCTGTCCATGGTGAGCCGCCTGTCGGTATCGTAGCTGTCGATGAATTGCCATATCCACCCAGATTAGCTTCTTTTAGTTCCGGCAGTCTTTCCAATTGATAATTGGTTATCGCGGTTCGAACAGTTCCCGTAACATGACCATAAACCTTTATCTTGGCTAAATAAAAGGCATCAAAAGACTGCGGCCCTATTGCGCTTACTACAATCGCGTCAATTTTTTGATCAATCAACATTTGTGCTACGATTATGCCCGTACCGCGAACCTGGGCAGCATAAGGATTAGCAATCGAGGTTGCCTGGTTCTTGTTAAAATCATACAGAATAAAATATGGGGCAGAGGCAAATCGGTAATAAATCTGACCATTGAGACTTGCAGAATCAGATGGAATAATTATTCTGTTTGTTTTTGTAACATCTTCATCAAAACTCATCATCACAACTTGTGGCGGTGAATCACCTTCGTCAGGAAGCGTTACAAAGAATCTTTTGCCATCAGAAGATGAATAAACATCCATCAAAACACTCTCAACATCTTTGAGAGCCTGAT
>CAZSOR010000470.1:0-3219 GCA_964608395.1 uncultured Pirellulales bacterium | reverse complement strand
CTGTCAAGGCCGGCAGGATTCTGACGATATCGGGCGAGCCGATTACCGATGGTGTTATTCTGATCGAAAACGGAAAGATTATGGAGATCGGTGAGGGAATTGAGATTCCCGAAGACGCCATCTTGATTGATGCCGGCAAGAGCGTTGCTATGCCCGGATTTGTCGATGCCAGTGCTGTACAGCCGGTTCGCGGAGATCTGAACGAGCAGTCGAGCGAGATAACGCCGACACTTCGGATTTCAGATGCGCTGGACCCACAGAGCAAGGCTCTCAAACGCATTGTTCAGACCGGGGTGACAACGTTGTTTGTCTCTCCGGGCCGGCAGAATATCATCGGCGGCATGGGTGTTGTCGTCAAGCCTACGGGCAAAATTCCACAGCAAATGATCGTCAAAGACGAGGCGGCACTGAGGATCGTGATGGACATGGATCCGACCCAGGGCAATCGCACTCCCCGGGGCCAGGCTCCTGAAAATTTTTACTTCCGACGGCCGGGAACCCGAATGGCGCTCATCTGGATGCTTCGCAAGAGTTTTTTCGATGCCCAACAGCAGGCGGATTCCAAACAAACCGAAGATCCGAACTTGGCCATTCTGTCGGCGGCGCTAAAGGATGAGATTCCTATTCATGTTAATGCTCGCCGTGCAATCGTGATTCGTGCCGCACTGAAGGTCGCTGATGAATATGGTTTGAAATTGATTTTTCAGGAGTGCACCGAGGGCTATAAAGTCGTCGAGCAGTTGGCCGAAAGAAAAATCCCCGTCGTGTTGGGGCCTTTCTACTACTATCCACAAAGTATGGGCCAGAGCCGTGAGGGCAGGAAAGTGAACTGGAACAATGCCGGCATCCTGGCCGAAGCCGGCGTAAAAGTGGCTTTGGCATCGGGTGAGCAATCCGGGGCAATCGATATCTTAACGGCGGCGACCTTTGCCGTTCGGCACGGAATGAACCGCGACGATGCGCTGAAGGCCATCACAATCATACCGGCCGAAATACTCGGCGTCGCCGACCGGGTGGGGAGTCTTGAAAAAGGAAAGGATGCCGATATTGTTGTTCTCAGCGGCGATCCACTGAATGTGACAACACGCGTAGAAAAAGTCATTCTAAACGGTAAGACTGTCTATCAGTAGACTTCAGGAGAGACGTTATGAAATCCAGGTCTCATATAATATTTGCTTCGGTTTTTTTGATTGCATTTGCCACCGGCTCGATGGTGCATGCAGCACCGGTTCGCAAGAAACTTGCTATTGAAGCAGGCCGGATCATTACCATTGCCGGCAAAGATATTAAAAATGGCGTGATTTTAGTCGAAGACGGAGCGATCAAGGCTGTTGGAGCCGACGTTGAGATTCCCTGGGATGCCTTTGTTATCGAAGCGAAGGACCAGGTGGTTATGCCCGGATTCGTGATAGCGCACACATCGAGCGGCCTGGACCAGGCAAATGAGAACATGCCGGAAGTGCCTTTTATTTCGACGTTCGATTCAATCGATCCGGTCAGCACCTTCTTCGAAGATTCGCTGCGTGACGGCGTTGTAGCTATGCTCATCCTGCCCGGCAATAATACCCTGCTGGGCGGTACGGGAAATATAGTCAAGCCTTACGGCCGAACTGTTGAAGCGATGCTTGTTAAACGTTACAAAGGCTTAAAAATCTCACTGCAACCGAGTCGAAACACCAGCCGTATGGGGCACATGCAGCGATTCAGAAGATACATGTCCGACCTGAAAGATTATCTTGAAGAGTACGAGCGCCGAAAGGCTGATGCTGAGGAAGAGAAAAAGCCTTTCGACGAAGAAATCGACGTAACCAAACAATCAATGGTCGATCTTTTGAATAAAAAGCTCACGGCATTTATCTATTGCGACCGGGCCGCCGATGTGCCAAAAGCAATTGAGATACAGAAAACACATGGGCTGAAAACTGTTTTGGTACTGGGCACGGATTGCTATAAAGCTGCCCGTTTGATCGCCAAAAGCAAGCTCCCGGTAGTTTTGGATCCTCAGCTTATCGTCTGGGAAACCAACGAGCAGACTAATGAAGAGGAGATGAAGGTTATCCCGGCGATTTTCCACAAGGCCGGCGTAAAGTTCGCTTTCCAAACCGATACATCGCAGTACGGCAGGCGATACCTCTGGTATCAGGCGGCGACCGCAGTCAAGCATGGAATGAAGCGAGACGAGGCCTTGAAATCCATTACGCTTTATCCCGCGCAGTTTATCGGCGTCGATAACCGCCTCGGAAGCATTGAAGCGGGTAAAGAAGCAACCATGCTCTTTCTGACGGGCGATCCGCTGGATGCCGGGAGCTGGGTTGACCGAACAATGATTGCCGGTGAGATTGTCTATGAGCGGGCAAAAGATGACCGGTTGAAAAAGCTGCTTGAACCGCCGATAGAAATGCAGGAACCGAAAGACACTGATTAAACGATTAAGGGCCGGATTGTGTGAGAGACAAGGATGAGCCTTAGCCATGAATAAACGCTATAGACATTTCAGTATTCGAAAGAAATTCTATGTGATTGCGGTTTCAGTTCTTATCGCTGCGTTGCTTGTTTCGAGCGTCACAGCAGAGGAGACATCCATCGTCGCCGTTAAGGCAGGCACGATCTACCCGGTTAGTTCTGCGCCGATTCGGGACGGCATAGTTTTGATTAGGGACGGCAAGATAGAAGCCGTTGGAAAGGACCTTGCAATACCCGAAGGGGCTGAAGTTATAGATGCCGCGGGTATGGTGGTTATTCCGGGACTCATCAATGCCTTTACGACGCTCGCCGAACCTGACCGGGATGATGAGGAATCGGTGACGCCGGACATTCGGGCAGTCGATGCGTTTAACTTCTACGGCGAATATCGACGTATGCTGGCGGGAGGTGTGACAACGGTTTATGTTTCGCCGGGCCAAAAGCGGTTAGTAAGCGGTGTCGGTTCGGTCGTCAAGCTTGCGGGCGATTCTGTCGCCAAACGGCGCCTTAAAGACAGTTCATCGCTACGCATCACAATCGGGGAATTGTCGAAAAATCCACCGGCGCTCTGGAATCCGCCGGTCCCGCCTGACCCGTGCCATCCGATGGTGCCGCAGGAAAAACAGTTGCCGACAACGCGGATGGGCGAGATGGCCGTCCTGCGAAACGTCTTCGGACAGGCGCAGCAGTACTTAAACGAGCGCCCGCGAAAAATAGACTGGAAAATGGAGTCTCTGCTGCCGGTGTTGACACGCA
>CAZSOR010000469.1:0-3225 GCA_964608395.1 uncultured Pirellulales bacterium | reverse complement strand
AACATTTAGAAAAATGTCAAATCATCTTGCGGCACTTCGGTGAGATGTTACAAAAATTGAATATAAATAAAAATAATTGGAAATACCGCAGAAGTAGCTCAAAAAACAGCGTAATTGGCGTAATTTTTTTGTATTTATTGACAAGATTTACAGGTTTATCCTGTTTATCCTGTCTAAAAAAGAATTATTGACGGGATTACAGGATTGAGATGGATTTTCTCTTTTTTCGTGCTTATTCGTGTTCCTTCGTGGTTATTCTTAAACGGTGTTAATCGGCGTTAATCAGTGTCTAAAAAAATTTAATAATCTGTGAAATCTGTGGTTGACTTACGGGTTTTTGTCGATATAATTTATACTATGAACGAAAAACGTACAGTTTGTTCGACCTTTCCGGCTATTATTAGCTCTCTCGACAAGCTCGAGACAGGCTCCGCTCTGCTCCTGCGCCGTTAGGCGCAATAATGATACTTCACCAAAAATCTATTTTCCCATCGTTTCTGAATAATTGACAAGATCAGCACGTTTATCGTGTTTATCCTGTCTAAATAAGGATTTTTTGACAAGATTACAGGATTTTCATGTTTATCCCGTCCAAAATATGAATAATTGGCAAGATTACAGGTTTATCATGTTCATCCTGTCCAAAATTGGAGAATTAAAATGTCCAAAGAAAAAGTACAAATATTCGACACGACGTTGCGTGACGGCGAGCAGGCCGCGGGTACGCGTTTGGGGGCGAGAGAGAAGGTTGAAATCGCCCGGCAATTGGTGCGGCTTAACGTCGATATCATCGAGGCGGGCTTTCCGGCTTCGTCGCCGGAGGATTTCGAGGCCGTGCGGCTGATTTCCGAGAATATCGAAGGGCCGATCATCTGCGGCCTTACCCGGGCTCGGAAAGAGGATATCGACGTGGCACAAAAGGCTTTGGCCAAGGCGAAGCGGGCCCGCATCCATACGGGGATCGGCGTCTCGGAAATCCATATAATGGGAAAATTCGCCGACGAGAAGTACGGCAAGACAATAGGCGAAAAGCAGGCGACGATTTTGAAGATGGGCGTCGAGGCGGTTAAGCACGCGGCACAGTTCGTCGACGATATCGAATTTTACGCCGAGGATTCCGGCCGGGCCGATAGGGCGTTTCTCTACGAGATACTCGAGGCCGTGATCGACGCCGGGGCGACCGTTTTGAACATCCCCGACACGACGGGCTACGCCATGCCGGAGCAGTATGGCGCCCTCATGCGGGAGATTCGGGCCAACGTGCCGAACATCGGCAACGCGATTTTGAGTGTCCACTGCCATGATGATCTTGGGTTGGCGGTGGCGAATTCGCTTGCCGGCGTGAAAAACGGTGCCCGACAGGTCGAAGGCACGATTAACGGCGTGGGCGAGCGGGCCGGCAACGCGGCTATCGAAGAGGTCGTCATGGCGATTCATACGCGGCGTGACTTCTTCGACAACGTCGAGACTAATATCAACACGCGCGAATTCTCTCGGACGAGCAGGATGGTGGCGGATATGCTCGGAACGCCGGTGGCGGCCAATAAGGCGATTGTCGGCCGGAACGCGTTCGCGCACAGCTCCGGCATTCACGTGGACGGGTTTTTGAAGAAGCGCGAGACGTACGAGATTATGAGGCCGGAGACGATCGGGCTGGCCGAGAGCCGCGTTGTATTGACGGCGCGTACGGGCCGGCACGGCTTGCGTCACCGCCTCGAAGAGATGGGATACACGTTGTCCAAGGAAGAATTGGAAAAGACGTACGAGCGATTTTTGGCCGTGGCAGATAAGAAGAAAGAGGTCTTCGACGAGGATCTCGCCGCGATTGTCAGCGATGAAATTTATATTGTCGAGCACGTTTACCATTTGGAATATCTGCACGTGGCCAGCGGGACCGGCACGCTTCCGACGGCGAGCGTCAAGATGAAAATTAAAGACGAAACAAAACAGGCAGCGGCTTGCGGCGACGGCCCGGTCGATGCGGCGTATGAAGCGATAAGAGAAGCTACGGGATTGTCACCGAAGCTGGAGAATTATTCGATCCGAGCTGTCACCGGCGGCAAAGAAGCGCTCGGTGAAGCGACGGTTCGAATTACCGAAGACGGCAGAATATTCACCGGCCGGGGCATCTCGACGGATATCATCGAGGCCAGCGCAAAGGCTTACGTCGACGCCATCAACCGAATGGTTGCGGCACAAGAAAAAGGCGGAAAGACCGACGTCAAAGCGGAACTTTAATTAACGGAGAATAAAGAAGAAAATGGGAATGACAATAACCGAGAAAATACTGGCAAGGGCGGCCGGCAAAAAAACAGTCTCGCCGGGCCAGCTTGTAGATGCGAAGATCGACATTGTGATGTGCCATGATGTTACGACTCCGCCGGCGATTTCGATGCTGGAAGAAAAGGGCATCGACAAAGTGTTCGACCGCGATAAAATCGTGGTAACACCCGATCATTTTCAGCCGGCCAAGGACATCAAGAGCGCCGAGCTTCACAAGCGGCTGGACGCCTGGGCCAAGCGGCACAAAATCAGGCACTATTACAAGCTCGGCAGGGCGGGTGTCTGTCACGCTCTGCTGCCGGAGCAGGGGCACATCCGGCCGGGCGAAGTGATCGTCGGCTCGGACTCGCACACATGCACATACGGGGCCTTTGCAGCGTTCAGTACGGGTATCGGCTCGACCGACGCGGCCGCGGCCATCGCTACCGGGGAGCTATGGTTCAAGGTCCCGGCTTCGATGAAGTTCGTCCTGAACGGCTCGCTCGGACCGGGCGTTTACAGCAAGGACGTGATTCTGGCCGTAATTGCGAGAATCGGCGTCGACGGCGCTCTCTACAGGGCGATGGAATTTGTCGGCCCGGCTCTTGCCGAAATGTCGGCCGAAGCTCGAATGACAATCACGAACATGGCCATCGAGGCCGGCGCGAAGAGCGGCATAATAGGATTCGACGATGTCACCAAACAATATCTCGACGAGCATCTTAAGGACGGAGAAGACTACACCGTTTTCGAGTCCGACGAAGATGTCGAGTACCTTGCGACCGAAGAGTTCGACTGCTCGGCGATCGAGCCGATGGTGGCTTTGCCGCATCTGCCGAGCGGCGGCGTGCCCGTCGGCGAATGTGCCGGCAAGGAAATGGACCAGGCGTATATCGGAAGCTGTACGAACGGGCGGATCGAGGATTTGCGAATCGCTGCAACAATTCTCGACGGCAAAGAAGT
>CAZSOR010000468.1:0-3235 GCA_964608395.1 uncultured Pirellulales bacterium | reverse complement strand
GCGGCGCGGTCAGCGGGCCTCTGATTTTCAGACAGACCGCAGCTCTCGGCCCCGGGTACGACCACAGCGCCGTGCCCGGAAGGCAGCCATTGATCATCGAGCGCCGGGATGGACAGACGTATATCGACCGGTGGCTGCAACTGCTGGCGCTGCGCGCCGAAAGCCGCCCGTGGATCGTGCACGTGGAAACCTGGAACGAGTGGCACGAGGGCACGGACGTCGCCCACTCGCGCGAGTACGGCCGAAGCTATATCGTGCTGACGCGACTTTTCGCGGATATGTGGCGCGCGAAAACGGTTCTGAAGATTGCCTCGGGCTACGCCGACGCGGACGGCGTCGAATGGGAACAGGGCAAGGAAAAGGGCCTGAACCTTCGCCCGAGCGGCGGCGACGGCGCCTGGAAGAAAGTCACGTCCCCCGATGGCGAAGCAGTCGTCTCGGCGGCGAATCCTCATTCGGATAAGAGCCGCTACCTTTACTTTGACGTAGACGGGGCCTTCGCCTACGGCCTGTTCGATCAGACCGTTGTTGTCATTGTCACCTACCGCGACGCGGGATGTTCGGCTTTCTACCTCGAATATGACAGCTCCGATCCGGCAAAGGGGCTGTTCGAAGGCGCGTTTCGAAAAATCGGCGATGTCGCCGTCAGGGACACAGGGGCCTGGAGAACGGCCGAGTTCACGCTTACGAAGTGCCGCTTTATGAATCGCTGTAACAACGCGGATTTCCGAATCGTAATCCTCGGTCATGAATTGGAGCTGTCCGTCAGAAAAATCGAACTGATGCGCATGAAAATCACAGGAGAGAAAAAATGATGAAATCAAAGCGTTCGAAATATCTTTTCGCCGGAGTACTGTTTGTTCTATCAATCGTTTCATGGTCTCAGGCACAGAATCTGTGGGATTTGGCGAATCAAAACAAGGGTCTTCTGAAGATTTCTACGCTATTCACGGCCCAGAACGTGCGCGACCATTTGTCCGGCGAGCAGGGCATCAGCGACGCGATCGCATGGTGCAAAAAGACCGGCGTCACGCACGTCTTTATCGAAACTTTCAGGGGCAACTATACCGCCGAGCGGAAAGTCCTGGAAAATGCCAAAGCGAAATTCAAAGCCGAAGGCTTCGATGTCTCGGGCTGCGTGACAACTACCATGGTCGGCAAACTTTCGACCGGCTGGGACCAGATCTCCTGTTACACCAATAAGGATACCCAGAGCCAGCTTCAGGAGATATTCGAATACACGGCGTCGCTCTTCGATGAGATTATGATCGACGATTTTCTTTTTACCGATTGTCAGTGCGACGAATGCAAAGAGGCACGCGGCGACAAATCCTGGGCCGATTACCGCTGTGATCTGATGGTCCGGGTCAGCCGGGACAGGATTTTGGCCCCGGCAAAAAAAGTCAATCCGGATGTCAGGATAATCATCAAGTACCCGCAGTGGTACGACGATTTTCACAATCGCGGCTATGAGGTTTTACGTCAAACCGCCGACTACGACAGAATCTGGGTCGGCACAGAAACTCGCGATTTCGACAATCAGCGCTGGGGCGGGAAAGTCCAGTACGAAGCCTATTATATCATGCGATGGCTCGGCGAAATCGGCGGCGCCAAAACCGGCGGCGGCTGGTTCGACCCATTCGGCACCACGGAGAATACCTACCTCGAACAGGCGCGCCAGACCGTTCTTGCCGATGCCAAAGAGATGCTGCTGTTTTGCTACGGCTCGCTGCTGAGGGGTACCGGCCCGGCGAACGTTGAAAAATTACGTGCCGAGATCCCCGCCTTATTCAAACTCGCCGAACTTGTGCGGGGCAAAGCTATCAGAGGTATTGCCGCGGCCAAGCCGCCAAACAGCGACGCTTTCGATGAGCAGTACGTATTCGATTTCGTCGGGATGCTCGGATTGCCGCTTGTGCCCACGGCGGAAATTGACGCCGATGCTAAAGCGGCGTTTTTCGCGGTCCACGCCCTCAAAGACCCGAACTTCGCCGGCAAACTCAAAAGAATGCTGGCAGCAGGCAAACCCGTGCTGATAACGGACGGATTAGCCAAACGGCTGGACGGCGTCGACCTTGAGAGCGAGAACCTGACCATCTTAAAGGTCGGCGGAAGTCCGCGCAGCCTGCTTGAGCTTTCACGGCAGCAGCTCAAACCCATCAGGGACAAAATGCTGGCGCCGTTCGGCATGAAATTCGATGCCCCCAACAAGGTCGCTTTGTATCTGATCGGCGATAATTGCCTGATCGTCGAGAACTTCAATGATGAGTCTATAGATGCAAGCATCGAATTCTCCAGGCCGGTCAAAGCACGCAAGACATTGGTTCTGCCGGGCGACGGTAATGCCGACTTTTCCCAAAGCGGGGCAAAGTTAACATTCACGAAAATAACGCCGCGAACTCTGGTAGCCATTGAATACTGATTAAATCGGTATCCCGGACGAATTCAGGCCCCCCTGCCCCCCTGCCCACCTGGACAATGCCTAACCCGAGCATAGCCGAATGGATCTGATCCGGCCTTAAAATTGGCTTTGTTTGGGTTTGTTTTCCCGGCTTCCCGGACGGGATTTATTTTCATAATCTCCTTTCAAATAAGACTTTACGCCAATTCACCCGCTGGCAAATTGGCTTTGTTTTTTCAACTTGTGTTTTCAACCCCCAGAAAATCTGGGGGCTAAATAATATTGGGTTTGATTGGCTTTGAATTGGGTTTGTTTTTTCGCCATCTCAAAGCATGAAATTCTTCATAACCACCTTTCATATAGCCACTTAAGCTCATTTTGCCCTTTCGCAAATTGGGTTTGTTTTTTCAAATTAAGCTCAAATTTTCGTCGTTTTCTACTCTTTTTGACTCGTTTTCTTCTATATTTCTCAATTCTAAATTCTCAATTCCACTTACGACATACTACATACCACATACGAAATACGATTTCGTTAAGTATTATACGAAATATTACACATAAAGGCGGGCGAATTTCAAAAAAATCTCCGTGAGACGGCGTTTTCATGTCTACCACAGAGCCTTCTCATGGAAGGACGTCGAAAAGAAATCAAATAATCATTATTACTAAAACTGACCGGTTAGCATTATCTTATGATAAAATCTGCGCTCGGATGTCCTGATTTCCTGAATCCGGCGGAGTAGCTCGTCAAAATAATCAAACGGCTGATCGGGATTTTTGGTTCATCCGGTTAATGTGTATATTGAGTTGTGCAAGTTGAAGATTCTCAGTTTT
>CAZSOR010000467.1:0-3236 GCA_964608395.1 uncultured Pirellulales bacterium | reverse complement strand
ACAAGTTTGAGGGTGCCACCCGGGACAAGACATGATTTAACTTCGGTCAAGCTGAGGATTCTGCCGCGGCTTCGTCCTGGATATACTCTCTCGGTTTGTACCAACGGGCCATGGGTATGAAAAGCACGGTTGTTACCAGCATAGCAATCATAAAGAACCAGTAATAGCTGGCCCCCGGTAGTTTGCTTGTGCCGTCCTCGTTCTTTATGACGTCATTAACCACGGCTGCAAACATGTTTCCGAGCGAGATAGCAAGAAGTTGAATCGACTGGATCATGGACTTCATTTTCTTAGGGGCCTGTGTGTATGCGAACTCAAGAGCCGTAATGGATACCATGACTTCCGCACTCGTCAAAAAGATATATGCGACGAATTGCCACCCAATAGATGGCTGGAGCCCATTTCCGAGCTGGGTCTCGATCCACACGGGCACCAGGAAGCTTCCAGCCGTTAGGAACATTCCAATACCGATCTTGCGCAGTGGAGTCATTGTCCATATCCGGTTGAGGGCAGGGTAGATGACATACGAGAATAATGGGATCAGGATCATTATAAGGACCGGGTTGGCCGATTGCATCTGAGCCGGCAGCCAATCCTTGCCGAGCCATCTAAGATTCAAACTCTTGGCCTGGAGTACCCAGGCCGATTCCGACTGATAGAACAATGCGAAGAACATAGATATAAACAAAAAGACGACACAGAGCCTGCCCAGCGCCCTGACTCCCTCTTTGTCGAGCATTTCCCGCCAACCTGTCTTGCCGGCCGGAGGAATGTGCACAAGCTTGTATCGGCCCAACCAGTAAGCGAACATCGCGACAAACATGAAAGCTCCCGGAACGCCGAATCCGACTGCGGGACCGTATTTTTCGAGCAGATCCGGACATTTGTACATCGAAATGGCTGCACCAAGATTGACCGAGAAGTAGAACCAGCTATAGACCCTCTCTATCAAGTGCCTGTTGGATGTCCCAAATTGATCGCCCACGTTGGCTGACAGGCATGGCTTGATCGTTCCCGAAGCCACAGCGATTAGTAACAGTCCGGCAGTCAATCCGAGCCGGGTGTGGTCCAATACCAGAATGGCAAATCCAGCACAATAGACCATCGAGAAGACGATGATGGTCTTGTACTTGCCCAGCCAGACATCGGAAATGATCGCTCCGATCAGCGGCATGAAATAAACTGCGGCAGTAAAGTAGTGGAACCATGCCTTTGCGGGTTCATCTGCCATGACATCAAGCGCGCCGTTTGATCCCACCAGATGCCTTGTCATGAATACCACCAGTATGGAACTCATGCCGTAAAAGGCAAAGCGTTCAGTTGCCTCGGTAGTGAGGATGGAGGGAATACCGGCAGGCATCTTCTTCGATGGAACCGGTGCTGTCAGATATTTATTTTTAGCCATAATCGCATATATTACTGAGGTTACCGTCCAATTTCAAAGAAGAAATTCCGGAACATTGAAAATAGATCGAGATTACATCCGGACAAATTCAGAACCTGCTTGATTTCGAAAGTCAGACATGATAATATCCTGCCTCAAGAGAGGTGTTGGTGACAAAATGGCAACGCGACATTGGATTAGGAGTATGAAGCAATGAAAACATTATTGATCCTGATTATGATGTTAACAATAGGTATTTTCCTTTTCGGCTGCGCGCCCAGGGCCAGGCAAAATGAACTGGAAGGATTCATTACGGCACACACCGAGAAAATCAAGCCGCTGCAGAAGGAAAGAAATCTTGCTTCCTGGAACGCGGCAACTACCGGCAAATCCGAGGATTATGAAAGAGCCGGCAGCCTGACGCTGAAGATTCGCCAGGTTTACAGCAACCCTCGGGAGTTCGCATTTCTTGAGGAAGTGAGAAAGTCCGGCAAGGTTAGCAATGTGATTCTGGCGCGGCAATCGGATTTGCTGTACAATCGTTACCTTGAGAACCAGATAGAGCCCGAGCTGCTCAAGCAAATTGTCGATCTGAGCTCTCAGATCGAAAGGACCTTCAATACACATCGCGGCAAAATCGAAGGGCAGGAAGTCACCGGCAATGAAATCAGGGAGGTTCTGAAAACACAGACAGATTCGCTTAAGAGAAAGCGTGCATGGCTGGCGAGCAAGCAGGTCGGAACAGTAGTCGCAGAAGATGTCATCCGTCTGGTCAAACTGCGCAACCAGGCGGCCCGAAAACTCAAATTTGACAATTTCCATACTCTTTCTCTTGCAGCCGTTGAGCAGGATGTCAAAGAGCTGGACCGGATCTTCGACGAACTCTACGAATTGACCAACGAGCCTTTTGCCAGATTAAAAGCCGACCTGGACCGTATATTGGCGGCTAAATACGATGTTGCAGTTGCGGATCTCATGCCCTGGCATTATCACGATCCGTTCTTCCAGGAAACCCCAATGGTGTACGACCTGGATTTGGATACCTATTACGAAGATAAGGACATCAAGGAGCTTGCGGCAAGGTTCTACGCCGGCATTGATCTGCCGGTCGAATCCATCCTTGCCAACAGCGACCTTTATGAGCGAGAAGGCAAGAATCCGCACGCTTTCTGTGAGGATATGGATCGTCAGGGGGATGTGCGAGTTCTCTGCAATATCAAGAATAACGAATACTGGATGGAGGTGATACTGCACGAATTGGGCCACGGCGTTTATTTCAAATATTACAATCCGGAAGCGCCGTATCTGCTCAGAGAGCCGGCACATATTTTTACAACCGAAGCGATCGCGATGTTTTTCGGCCGCCTGAGCCGTCACCCCGCATGGATGCAGCAGATGCTGGATTTGTCGGACGAGCAGCGATTGGAGATCGGAAAAGTCAGCGACAAATACGCACAGCTCAAGCAGCTCATTTTTGCCCGCTGGGCAATGGTAATGTATAACTTCGAGAAGCAGCTTTACGCGAATCCCGACCAGGATCTCAACGCGCTCTGGTGGCGGCTGGTCGAGAAGTATCAGCTTGTGAAAAAGCCGCAGGGTCGCGACATGCCGGATTGGGCAGCCAAGATTCATGTGCCCCTTTATCCCTGCTATTATCACAATTATTTGTTGGGCGAACTGCTGGCGTCTCAACTGCATAATCATATAGTGCATAAGGTGCTAAAGCTCGAATCGGACGAGAACGTCGGTTACGTCGGGCAAAAAAAGGTTGGTAATTTTCTACGTAAAAAGGTTTTCGAAGTCGGCGCGGTCTATCACTGGAACAAGATGATCGAACGCGCGACAGGCGAGC
>CAZSOR010000466.1:0-3239 GCA_964608395.1 uncultured Pirellulales bacterium | reverse complement strand
CACCAACTGCCACCTCTGGGGTGCGATCATGGCCGCCGGCGACGACTGGCATGTGGTCGAACCGCGAGAGATTACGGTGCTCGACCGGATCGGAGGCGGCGACGGCTTTGTCGGGGGCATGCTCTATGGTATCCTCAGAGGCTGGGAGCCGGAGAAATGGGTCCAGTTCGGATGGGCCACGGGGGCATTGGTCACAACGCTGCTGACCGACTACGCCCAGCCTGCAGACGAGGAGCAGATATGGAGCATCTGGCAGGGCAACGCCCGGGTAAGGCGGTAGAAGAATTGATTATTGATTATTGCCAGTCGATATTGCCACTTTCATCACAGCATCGAATGCTTTCGACCAAATCTATCAAGATGCCGGACCAAGCTTATGGCCGGGGCCGGTAGTGTAGAGGCGTTTTTTGGGCTCTGTGTTCATGTGAGAGCTGACTACTGTTCCTACGAAGATTATATGGTCGCCAACGGGGACCTGCGAATCGAGCATACATTCGAAATTTGCTACGGCATCAGTTAACAGCACCGAGTCGATTTCTTTGGCTTGCTCTGTTTCGCACTCGAACTCGGCGAATTTGTCGATTTCCCGGCCGGACTCCGAGCCGAAGAATAAGGCAGCATCGGCCATATCCGAGGATGGAAACGCAATCGTAAAACATTCCGAGTGCGTGATCGCTTCGATTGAATAATGCTTTTTCGCTACGGCAATCGCCATCATGGGAGGATTGCCGGATGCGTACATTGTCCAGCCTAATGTGACGGGGTTGGCTTTGCCCTGCCTGTCTTTGGCGATTGCTATGACGACCTGCTCGGGATACTTGGTTTTGACGGCATCGGAATATTCAACTCGTTTTTGCATTGCATTTCTCCATGACTCATTCTATATTGACCGCGTATAATTTAACGTTGAAATTATAAATCTTCAAATCGAATCTAACAAGGAGAAAGAAGTGGATACAATTGGCTTTGTCGGCAGCGGGAATATGGCGGAGGCCCTGATTAAAGGAATCGTCGCAGCAAAAATTTACGCACCTGAAAATGTTTTTATAAGCGATATTCGGACCGAGCGGCTTGAATTGATCGCGGAGAGGTATGGCGTCACGACTATCGGGAATAACGCCGAGCTGGCAGGGAAGGTTGGAACTCTCGTTTTGAGCATCAAGCCGCAGAATATGGCCGATGCGCTGGAGAGCATAAAAGACGCTATCGGCGGCGAGACGCTGGTAATATCCATAGCGGCGGGAATTAAGGTCGCAAAAATCGCCGCGGCATTGGGTGATATGGCCATCGTTCGGGTCATGCCGAATACGCCTGCCCTGATTAGCGAAGGGGCCAGCGCGCTTTATGCCAACGAGCGGGCAAAATCACTGCTGGATAAAGCACTTTCGATTTTCTCGTCGGTGGGCAAGGCGGTTGTCGTGGATAACGAAGATTTAATCGACACCGTCACGGCGGTCAGCGGCAGCGGGCCAGCTTATTATTTCCTGCTGATGGAGGAGATGATAAAGGCCGGCGTAAAACTGGGTCTGCCCGAGGATGTCGCGAAAGACCTGGTTCTGCAAACGGCCAAGGGGGCAGGATTGCTCGCGGTCGAGGCCGACAAAAACGGTGAAAGCCCAGCGGAACTTCGCCGGAAGGTGACCTCGCCGGGCGGAACCACTGAAGCAGCACTGAAAAGACTCGCCGCAAACGATTACAGTCGGCTGATAACCGATGCTCTAACAGCGGCATGCGACAGAAGCAAGGAGCTGTCAGGCTGATTTATATGACTGTGATTGCCTCGACGGGGCATTCGTCGGCGGCCTGCTGGACATCGTCTTCGTGCTCGGCGGGAACTTCATCGACAATAACTTCTGCAGTTTCGTCGCCCATCTCGAAGACTTCGGGGCAGGTGTCGACACAAAGTCCGCATGCTGTGCACGTATCTTCAACTCTGGCTCTCATAAAAATCTCCTTCCCTGCACCTGAGATTCGCCGTCCGTCTTCCAGACGTTCAGAATCACAGGTAGATCGCCTTGGTATTAATTTTCCTGATACATCTCAAATTATCGGATTCGTTCGTGCAGAAAATAGCTGCTGAAACAATATTTGTCAAATCGAAAATGTTTTTGTAGAAAATTGTTTTTTTGCTGCTATAATGGCGATAAATCGGAAATATTTTGAATAACCGGTGATAAATCAACCGTAAGCAATTATTACGGCCGGGTCCCATGCAGACCGAGCCCGTGAATCTGGTCAGGCGGGGAACCGAGCAGCCATAAACGTGCAGCTTGGTCGTGCTGTGGGTAAACCCGGCCGTCTTTTTTATTGACTATTTTCTATTTACTATTGAATATTAGCAAATGGACGCAGATGATCTTAAAGACAGAACGAAAGACTTTGCGCACCGTTGTGTTAAATTGGCCCTGGCTTTGCCTAAGACAGCACTGGGTAGTCATATCAAGGGCCAACTTATAAGATGCTCAACATCAGTGGCGGCAAATTATAGATCTGTTTGCATTGCCCAATCGAAACCAACTTTTATTTCGAAATTGAGTATAACAATAGAAGAGGCTGACGAGGCTTGCTTTTGGATGGACTTCGTGATTGATGAGAAACTGTTAGAGGAAAAAAAAGTTCTTCCGCTATTGCAGGAAGGCCGCGAATTGACTTCGATTCTTGTATCTTCAAGGAAAACTGCTCGCGGCCTAAAAGAAAAATCGTAACGATAATTTATATTAATAGTCAATAGACAATAGTAAATAGAAAATGTCGTATACCGTTTTAGCAAGAAAATATCGCTCGCAGACGTTCGATGATGTGATCGGGCAGGACCCTATCGCCCAGACGCTTAAGAACGCTATCAAGACCGACAGGGTCGCTCATGCCTACCTCTTCACGGGCACCCGCGGCGTCGGTAAGACTACGATGGCCCGGATTTTGGCCAAGGCGCTGAATTGCCTGGCAGCCGATAAGCCCACTACCGAGCCCTGCTGCAAATGTGATAGCTGCCTTGCCGTAAATACCGGCGACGATATCGACGTGATCGAAATCGATGGAGCGTCAAACAACCGCGTCGATGAGATACGCGAGCTGCGAGAGAACGCGATATATCGGCCGGCACGTTCGAGATTCAAGATTTACATTATCGACGAAGTGCACATGCTGACCGTTTCGGCCTTCAACGCACTGTTAAAGACGCTGGAAGAGCCGCCCAGCCATATCAAGTTTATTTTCGCCACTACCGAGCCGAACAAGGT
>CAZSOR010000465.1:0-3251 GCA_964608395.1 uncultured Pirellulales bacterium | reverse complement strand
CTTCAAAGACGTTAAATTTAGTCTGCATTATTCCACCTTCCCAAAAAGCCTTATTATTTCATAATTTGCCGTATCCGCTCAGCCGATGATTGCCATTGTTGCAGATGCTTCCACAGGTGCAAATTTGTCTCCGCGACAGCGTCGAGCAAAGACAAAAGCCGTTGATACCGACAAATTCCGCATCAAGTGCGAAATTACAATTCCTAAGACCACAGGTGGCAGAGCAGTACGCTACTGAGCCTTTATATTATTAAAATACCAGATTCGTTCTGTAACTTCAATCACATCGGCATAGTTTTTTTAAAATAATTCGATCTGGAAATCACAGTACAATAGTCTATTATTTCTGTCTGTCCGTCACTTCCCCGGGACCCGGTTTTTTATTCGTTTATTTTCAGAACGGCAGCGGCGCGGAGTTTGGAATTCTTAATCGAGCGAAGCACTTCGTTGGCCTTTCCTAACGGGAATTCCTCGATTGTGGGCACTATTGGAATTTGTGCCGCCAGGGGCAGGAATTCTTCCGCGTCCTGACGCGTAACGTTGGCTACGGACTTTATCTCTTTTTCCAGCCAGAGATATTCAGTATAATCGAGCGGCGGGACGGGTGTTTCTTTACGAATTGCGTTTATAATCAACCTTCCGCCCCTTTCCAGCACGCCGAGAGCGTCTCGAACGCATTCCCCGACCGGCGTGAAATCCATAATTTTATTTAGCTTCTCAGGCGGTTTGTCGCCGGAGAAGCCCGTCCAAGCGGCGCCGAGGCTTTTGGCCAGTTCGGCATGCCGGGCTGTTTTCGTAAAGACAAAAACCGGGCTGTTCGGGAACTTATATTTGATAATCTGGATAACGATGTGGGCCGAAGCACCAAAACCGAACAGGCCGATCTTCTGGCCGTCCGTTATATCCGCAAGCCTGAGCGTGCGATATCCGATTACCCCGGCACATAAAAGCGGGGCGGCTTGTGAGTCTGAAAACCGCTCGGGGATCGGATAAGCGAAATCCTCGCCGATTACGGTGAATTCCGCATAGCCGCCGTTAGCATCTTTCCCGGTCCATTTGGCCCGGCTACAGAGGTTTTCGCTGCCCGTTCTGCAGAACTCGCATTCGCCGCAACTGGAAAAAAGCCATGTTATTCCCACCCGGTCGCCGATTTTATGTTTCGTTACGGCTTTGCCCTTGTCAACTACCTTACCCACGACCTGATGGCCGGGAACTATTGGTGACTTTGTAGGCTTAAGCCTGCCTTCGGCTTCATCGAGGTCAGTATGGCAGGCTCCGCAAACCGAGACCTTAACGAGGATTTGCCTGTCGTCCGGCGCAGGAGTTGGCAAATCGGCAGGTTTCAAGGGTCTCTCTTCAATCGGCGATTGTCTATCCAAAATCATCGCCTTCATTGTGAGGTTTCCTGCTCAAGCCGGCTTGCAAAGACGTCGTAGCTGTTCCTGCCGAAAAGGCAAAAGACGACCTTTTCCAGGCCGGTTTGGCCTTTAAGATAATCGATAGTGGTTTTGAGCATGATTTCGGCGCACCGCCCGATGGGAAAGCCGAAAATTCCCGTGCTGATAGCCGGGAAGGAAATGCTCTTCAGATGATTTTCATCGGCTGCTTTAAGCGAGTTCAGCGTTGCGTTCTTCAGTTTTTGGTCCTCGTCACCTTCGCCCATACGAGGCCCGACGGCGTGAATTACGTGCCTTGCTTTCAAGTTGCCGCCGGTTGTGATGACGGCGCCGCCGACAAATGTCCCACCTGTTTTGTCGCATTCGGCCTGGATTTTGGGTCCGCCTTTTTTTCTGATTGCTCCTGCGACCCCGCCGCCCAGAATCAGTTGGGCGTTGGCGGCATTGACGATGGCGTCGGTGTCCATTTCGGTAAGGTCGCCGTCGAGCAGTTCCAGAACGCGATTGTTTATCTTCACTTTCATCTTAAGCGGTGTTTTATTAAAAAATTCTGCTTTTGTCCGTAATGAATTTATCCACTTTATCCATCAGGACTCCCTCGCCGGACTTTTCTTCTTTATCCCTGGTTTTTTTCTTTGGTATTGATTTCTTCTGATGCGACTTGGGTTTGAATTCAGCCTTGATTTTGACAATAGTATCGTCGGCCCGGTCTTTGATGCCGGCAATTTCCCGGGCTGCTTCGATTTTGACTTTCGCTAATTGTTCCGTATATAATTCGGCCTTTTCTCGCAATTCCGCTTCGATCTTTGCCCGTTTCTCGGCTTCGGTCTCGGCCTTTTTTTCCGCTTTGGCTCTGAGTTTTGCTTCGGTTTTTGCTTTCGCTTCGGCTTTGGCTCTTGCCCTGGTTTCGGCCTTTGCTTTTTCTTCGGCCCGGGCTTTTGCCTCGGCGTAAGACCTGATCTTTTTTTCGGCTTCGGCAAGCAATTTTGTTTCGCTTGTATGCCTTGCTTCGATTTCCGCCTTCAGCTTCTCTTCGGCTTGTACTTTCACCTCGGCGTAGGACCGTATTCGTTCTTCGGCCCTGGCCAGAGCCTCGCTATAAAGGCGTGTACCTTCTTCGGCTTCAGGTTTTACTTGATTATCAGTCTTAACTTTTGCATGTGTTTTGGCGACTGTTTTTTCTTTCGCATGTACAATTAGCTGGGCTTTGGCTTTAAGCCTTTGTTTTGCATCTGAATCATTGATGTCCTGCTCGCCGGGCTTGAAAAACAGCGGTTCTGCAAACTGGATTGCGATACGGTTTACTTTGCTGGTGAGGTTGTCAATCCGGCAGACGCGTCCGATGCGATTGAAAAATACCGTGTCGAAAGAGTCGCCCGAGTCAAAATGTGGAACGCCGAAATTTGTTGTTATCGATTGATTCGGGCCGGGACAGTTTTCGTCGGCGTGGTAAAGAAGCGCCATACCTTTACTGGAGACATCGACCATCTGGCCCGAGAGAGGTTTTTGCTTCGGATTCGAGGCGAACCGGGCGTGCCAGCGATAACGTAATCTCTTCTCTGTTCTTTGCTCCCTGGTTTTTCCCATTCCTGGCACCGTAAAATCCTTTTTCCGTCCGGTCTGAAGCAGCGACCAAAAACAAAGCACGAAAATAGCCCTAAGCCGGCTAAAGGTCAAGACAAAAATGCGCCGAATGATTTGGCTGAAATGGCGGCTTTTCGGCCGGAATTCACGGAAGATACCAAAACATCCGGCAAATCGAAGAACCACGTGTTTTTCAGCCGGGCGGGGGGGATACACTTTATTGCTCAACATTCGAATTAGATTTTGCCGATAAAACATCTGCGGGCGATG
>CAZSOR010000464.1:0-3267 GCA_964608395.1 uncultured Pirellulales bacterium | reverse complement strand
TAAGGCCATGTCCTTTTTTATGCAACTACATCTACCCATTATTCGGAAGAGCCAAAAATAACAGTTGTGTTGCTATTGGTAGTGATCATCACAGCAAGCGGTATGGCAGCTGATCGTTCGGCCATCGACTTTGAATCCTTTTTGAACCGGCATGACATGCTTTGGGATCGCATTCCCAATCGTTGGGAAGTGGCGCCCTATACCGGTAACGGCAATGTGGGCTTTCTGTTCTATCAGGCAAGGGGTGAGGCAAGAAATGTGATTTCGATTTACGCCGGGCGACATGACTATTATGACCACCGCCTGCCTCATGAAGGGCATGAGATGCTGTGGATCTACCGCAGCCGCCTGCCCTTGGGACACTTTAATCTGGAGTCCAAGGGCGATATCACAGGCGTGGATTTGCGCTTAGGGTTGTGGCATGCCGAGATGACCGGGACAATCAAGACCACCAAGGGCTCGTATGCGGTTCATGGCCTCTCGCATAGCACGACTGATGTCATTTATTTTAAAACCGAGGCCACCGGCGGTGAGTCGATCAAGATTTCCTGGCATCCGGACGAACCTATGCCGCCCGTGCGGGCCACGCTGGATAGAGGCGGTGGGCCCAAGGGCGGAAGCTGGGATAGAATGCGCACGGCACCGATGCCCATGCCGCCGAGCCCGACCTGGAGCCAGGCTAACGGTATGCGGTTCTGTTTTCATCCCCTGCATGACCACCGGGGTGAAACCACTACCGGTTGGGAGATTACCGGTGAAGCCGATGGCCAACAGATCCTGACGGCCAGCATCCATCACAGCTTCCCGGAACACAACAGTCTGGCAATGGTCAAGCAGATCCTGCTGGATGCACGCAGGTTGCTGAAAACCAAAACCTTTATTGCCCGTCATCGCCAATGGTGGCATGCGTATTATCCCCAGAGCTTCCTGACAATCAATGATCCGGAAAAGGAGGCCTTTTACTGGATTCAGATGTATAAGCTGGGTTCCGCCATGCGAGAGAAAGGCCCGATCCTTGATTTGATGGGGCCGTGGTATCATAAGACGTTTTGGCCGATGGTCTGGGGGGATTTGAATGTGCAGTTGATCTACTGGACCCATCTGGCATCAAACCGCATGGCAGTGGGCGAATCCCTGCCAAATAACATGGATAAGTATGCCGACAACCTGGCAGCCAATGTTTCCAGTCGTTGGAAGGACAGTGCTTCAGTGGCTGCACTCATGCCACAGGATCTGATTGCCCGCAGCGAAAATTCTGTTCCGGATATGCTGGCCTGGATGCTGCACAACTACTGGCTGCACTGTGAATTTGCCGGTGATCGTGCACGCATGCGTGACGGTCTGTTCCCACTGTTGCGCAAAACCGGTAACAGTTATTTGAACTACCTTAAAGATAATCCGGTTCAATCCGATGACGGGAAGATTCATATCAAGAATAGCTGGTCACCGGAATATCCCGGCGGTCGTGGGCAGGATGTCAATTTCACGATCGCCCTGATGCAATGGTGCTTCACGACCCTGCTGGAGATTAATGCAGAATTTAAACTCAACGATCCGCTGGTCTCAAAATGGCAGAACATTGTCGATAAGCTTGTTGACTTCCAGATAGATGAAAACGGGTTGCGTATCGGTAAGGACATTCCGTTCAATAAGCCGCACCGCCACTATTCGCACCTGCTTGGCTTTTATCCGCTGGCTGTCATTACACCGGAAAAGGAAGAAGATGCGAAGCTGCTGCGCACCACGCTCGGCCATTGGCTCGATGTATCCATCAATAGCGGCATTAAGGTCAACGCCATGCCCGTTACTGGTTACACGGCTACGGGCGCTGCGTCGATGTATGCCTGCCTCGGCGATCCGGAGCAGGCCTATCACTATCTCGATTTTCTGATTAAGCACGATCGCGTCTCACCGACCACTATGTATGCCGAAGGTAACCCGGTGATCGAAAGCCCGCTCTCGTTCGCGACCTCTATTCACGATATGCTGCTGCAGAGCTGGGGCGGGAAAATTCGTGTCTTCCGTGGGACTCCGGAAAAATGGGCGGATGTGGCCTTTAAGGATTTGCGCACGCAGGGTGCATTCCTCGTCAGTGCCAAAAAGAAATCCGGTGCAACGCAATTTGTGACGGTTAAAAGTCTGGCCGGTTCACCCTGTTTTGTTCAAACCGACATACCGAACCCAAAGATCTACATAAATGGATTTGCGGCTACGAAGAAGCAGGCACGTGTTGGCGAAGACGGAATGTATCAGATTGCCTTAAAGAAGGGTCAGAGCGTGACCTTCACCTCTGTTGCGCTGGAAAAAACAGATTTGAGTATTGCACCGATTCCTGTCAACGAATCAGACCACAACCTGTTTGGATTGAGCGAAAAAACCACCCGCCTTCCGGGTCACAAACATTATTATAAGAAATAGGAAATGACAGTGAACAAGCAAATGACTTTGGTAGTGATAGTCCTGTGCGTTTTGGGATGTGCTTCTTTTGCCCAGGAATCCCTGACGCCTTTGCAGGATGAACTGGCTCCGCAAACGCATGCCGAACTTTGGGCTGGCTATGATCCACGTGTAGAACCGCTCGATGTCGAAGTCCTGAAGGAGTGGGAAGAGGACGGCGTGTTAATGAAGGTGTTGCGTTATCGCATCGGTATTTTCAAAGAGCAAAAGGCCATGATGGCTGCTGTGTATGGCTATCCAAAAGGCGGGCAAGATCTGCCGGGGCTGCGGACGTCTCGGCCGGTCTTGTCAGATTCGATTACATGGAACGTGCCGGACTGGCCATCGAGCGGCTTCCAGGATTTACCGGCCTTGGGATCTTTGGCGATAGCGACGTCTTTGCCTTGACGGAAGGAAAGTTTCCACGTCCAGGAGCCAACTTCGTCGGGGCTGAAGCAGGCTCGCCATTTGTTGCCGCTATCGGCGCCGGTGCGTCCGGCGTTACCGTCGGCGGCGAAGAATCCGGGAACGGTCATGTCCTGGCCGCTGGGACCTTTGAAGGTGACCTCAAGACGATAGTTGAAATAAGGATTGGGATCGGCGGTTTCGCTGGTGGCCGGGCCATCGAAGGTAAGCGAGACGCGATGCCAGCGCATCAGAACGTCGGAATTATCTTCGGCGCCACGGATCTCAACAGCTCGTAATGAGGTGATGCTACCTGCCCAAAGTATCGCGGTTAAGGCGACCGTCATCAGCAGCTTCGTGATAATATTCTCTTGTCGAGTAGACATAATATGGTTCCTTCATTTAGGTTTAATTTGTTTTCTCTGT
>CAZSOR010000463.1:0-3267 GCA_964608395.1 uncultured Pirellulales bacterium | reverse complement strand
GATATATACAATTCTCTTACCGTTTGGTTAAGGAAAAAAGCATTACTCCGCCGGTGGAATCAAAGTAAGCGGGGCGACTAATCGAGCCCGGCTCACTCGCAGCCAGGGTCAGCTTCTTGCCCTCCAGCTTATAAATACCAAGCGCGGTTTCACCAACGTACTCCGGCATCGAACACCTTTCAATTTTAAACTCAGCCTGTTTCGGATTCGTTTTGTCGTTTAGCGTTATCATGCCTGAGTAGAACGCCGAATCCGGTCCTTTAACCTCCACTTTACCTTTTGAAATTACGAAAGTTTAAACGTCACCGTAACTTCCGGCGTCCGAGCCGACCCAGGTTCCTTCAAGCTCAGTGCCCTTTTCGGTCTTCTGTGCTACATCAGCTTTCCGGCGTTTGAATAACGTCTCGCCTCTGGCCTGGGAGGCTCGGTAGCCCGACTCGACCGGATACTCTTTCACCTTGAAGCTGTTGTTGTCGATTTTGATATAGACAAGATCCATAGTCTGCGTCGTTCCGTCGGCTTCGAGACGCTGATTCCTGTTGACCGCACCCTCGTAGTCCTCAGTCCATGTACCATTCCACGTGCCGCCCATGTTGTCGGCCCCGATCTGGACAATCTCTTCGCGGGACGGCATTCCCATGATCAGGCCATGATACTTGAAATCGCCGATCTTGACGTCCACGCACATTGCACATCTGTCCAGTATCCATTTATACTCAAGTTCGACCTGCCGGCCATCGTCTCTTGAAGCCGACCATTTGCCGATCATCCAGTCATAACCGTACTCGGCGACAAAATCCCCGAGCTTCTCCTGTGCCCCCGCAGGGACCGCAAAGATGGCCAAAAGCACCACAATTACCAAAAACATGTTTCTCATACTCATTTGTTCTCCTTTCTTTCATTACAATTAGTGTGTTACAAAACACACATACAATACTAACACTCCTCCATTGTCCCGGCATGATTCTTAGAATCAATTGCCCCGGTCGTAATAGACCAAATATTCTCCTTCGTGATTATTGGGACTCAGGTCATTGAACTTGACAAAACGACAAGCCCCATCCAGATAACCGACCACCAAACCATCCGGTTTCGGGTCAAAAGGAACGCCTTGATCCCAGAGGAACTGGCCCTGAACATGTGAGGCATACCACGTCGGCCATGGGCCAGAGGGGCCTACGGCATCATATCGGTTGTAACAGAAACAGGTGGCCAGGGTCCTGGAGGTGGGTCGATCCGAGAGCTTTCGCGCGGTGACATACTCCTGGTTTGTGTCCGGATCCCTCCAGCGACCGCGTACGCCCCAATAGATCCATCCAATCTGGAATACCTGCGTATACTGTGGTGACGGCTGCCGAGGTTCCAACCAGTCCTCTTTGGCCTCAAAGTATTTGCGCGCCGTCTCACAGGTTGCATGTTCATCGGTCAGGCCGTAACCTTCTCCCAGGTGCCTCATGGTTTCGGCATTGACCAGGGCCATCTGATCAGCCCGTTCCCAGGAGGCTGCATATCCAGGGGCCGTTCGATCAATAATACTGCCGATGGGTAAAGCATCATCAAAATCACCGGCGTACATGAACATGGCCGCAGCGGCTTGATGCAGGTTATTCTGACAAACAGCCCGTCGCGCCTGTTCTTTGACTCGTTGCAGGCAGGGCAGTAATATTGCCAGCAAGACAGCGATGATGGATATCACCACCAACAGTTCTATAAGAGTAAAACCTTCTCGTAACATTCTGGATTTTTTGTTCATGTTATTTTCCGTCCCTACCTTCGGAGCTGCTTTCCCGCTCAAGTAAATCCTTTGCCGTAACGTACTGTCCCCCGGGGTCTTTCAAGAATATATGAGCCAAGTCTGCATCGGTACAGCTAAGATCAGCGAGCCTTGTTGAAAAGGTCTTGGCATCGAAGAATACATCTGGCTGATCTTTGAAATAGCTAATAAACACATCCACAGACTTTCCATTTCGGGGGTCCCATATTCTAATTCCCACAGGGAGTCTGCTTTCGCGAAGCGCGTATACGCGAAGCCATTCGGGATCGCCGTCAGAAAAGGCGTCAAAAACAACCATGTCCTCTGATATGACGGCATCCGCATTCACAAGGGGAGTTACATCGACCAGCTTGCCGCCGGAAATACTCCGAATAACTGTTTCGAGAGAATATTCTTCCATATTTCCCAGCATATCGAGCAATTCAACGGCCTGCACATCCGGCTCAACCTCCATACGCCTCCTGATGTCGAAGGCTTTCAATGCCTGATCCGCCCGGCCGAAAATCACCTGATGACCTATTCTCATCCGGGCGCGTCCCATAGGACCCATCCAAAGCTCGAGCTGCCTCGGTTCTTCCAACGCATCCTCCTTTACGTAGATTGTCGCGCTGAAAAAAGGTACGGTCCGAAAGCGCTCTGTGACATCCGCCCAGGCAATACCTGGAGCGCTTATTTGATGTATTCCTATAAGTGCCGCGATAATGATTACCGCCGCAGCGGCCAGTTTGGCAACCGGGCTTTTTACAATTATTCTCCAGACTCCGGCTCCTCCTACTGCCAGGTTCTTTTCTCTTAATTTTTCCAAATGATCCGAAGCACCGGCAAGGATTCTGTTATCTACCTCGGGAACTGTCTTAGCATCCGATTGATTTATCAACTCTTTAATTTTATCTGCTGGTTCCATTTTTTGCCTCGCTATCGAAAATTGACCGCAGCTTATCGAGTCCATACCGATACCGGCTCTTTGCGGTGTTGGCCGAAACGCCAAGCGACTTGCCTATTGTCCTGAACGTCATGCCGGCCTGAAAGTGCAGCATGATTACCTCGCGCTGGTCGTATGGAAGTTGAACCATAGCATTGCTTAATTGCTGCAATTGCTCGTTGCACATAATCGCTCGCAGCGGCTCATTAGAACCGGAACTAACAGATTCGGCAGGATCCAACTCCACGCCTTGCTGATGCTTTGCCTTGTTCAGGTTACGCGCTCGGTTGGCGAGGCAGGTCAACAAATAACCTTTAAAGCTGCCAGTTAAGCTGAACTTTTCGATATTTTGAACGAAAGACAGAAAAACATCGTGCATAACATCTTCGGCGGCACTTTTATCGTTTAACAGGGCCATCGCCAAAACGAGCATATCGGTTTTGTACTTTTCATAGATCCGCCCGAGAGCATCTTTGCTCCCGCGTTTACAACTAATAACAAGCAGCTTGTCTTCCATTAGGCCCGCCTAATTGATTCGGTAACAAACGTTTGTCGCTAATATAACAATTTG
>CAZSOR010000462.1:0-3267 GCA_964608395.1 uncultured Pirellulales bacterium | reverse complement strand
GGTTATTCCGTTATTCGGTCAGACGCGGTGCGGCGGCATTTTGCTCGGAAAATATGCAAAAAACAGACGTTTTGGCTTGTCAAGGTCGGTTTATCGGGGTGGCAAGTATCGTTATTGTGTGAAATTAATCGTCGTCGTCAAAGAAATCGCTGTCTTTATCGAATGTGTCGTCCTCGACATCCGCTGCTACGACGGAATCGAACGCCAAATCGTCCAAACCATCGTCGGACTCGCACTCGTAATCATATTCTTCTTCGAATGCATCCATAATATCGGGATCATCGTCCCACATAGTCAACTCCTTTCCAAGAGTCAAGTACAAGCAGAGCTTTTCAGAGCAACTAATGCCGTTTTCGATATGAGACAGGCAAAGTTGCTCTTTCCAGCTCGCAATATTTATATTTGCCGTTTGCGCCATTGTGTACGGCGTCTGAGAGCGGAAGTTCATAAAATTTCCGCCCTGCTAAAATAAAAAAATTGCTCTCCGGAAACCGGGAGAAACAGGGAGATATGAGACTTGCTTTTTACTATCTAAAACGCTCTCGTAGCGGCATAAAAACTGGGTTTCCGGCTCGTTTTTTGCGATTATTTTGAAGAAATTCTTTTGATACAGCCGATGGATAGTATTAGAAGAATCAGTCCGATATTTTTGCAGGTAAAAGGGATGAAAGACATAAAAAGGATTTTCGCTCTTGCATCTTTGTTCATACTTTTTCCTTCCGCCGGTGCGTTCGGCGAGCAGGAAATCGCGATCAAAGCCGGCACCGTTCTCCCGATAAGCGACGCCTCGATAGAAAACGGCACGATTCTGATAAAAGACGGAAAGATTGCCGCACTCGGGCAGAATATCGCTGTCGGCGCGGACGCTCTGGTAATTGATGCAAGCGGCAAATTTGTCATGCCGGGGATGATTGATGCTCAATCCCGTCTGTTCGTGATTGACAGCGAGCTGAATGAGAGCCGTTCGATCGCTCCCGAGCTCAATATCCTCGATGGGCTCGACCCGTTCGTCAAAGAAGCCCCGGAAGTGGCGGCACAAGGTGTTACGGCGATCTATATCTCGCCGGGCTCTCGCAGTTTGATCGGCGGCAGCGGCGCGGTTCTGAAGCTCAACGGCTCGAAAGATGTCGGCAAAATGCTGTTGAAGGGCGATGTCGCCGTCAAAGCGGCTATTGGTGTCTCTGCAAATAACGAATCTTCGTCGCTGGGGCGTCTGGCGGATTATTCGTCTATTCGCGAAGCACTGCTTGAGACGAAAATATACATGCACAACAAGGAAAAGCACGAGCGGGAGCAGGCTGAATATAACAAGAAGAAGGCGGAGTACGATAAGAAAAAAAAGCAAGGCCGACAGAGAAAGCTGAAAAGCCCAAGAGGCCAGCCCGGTTTCGCCCCAATCCCGCACGTGAAGTCCTTGCGAAGGTTCTGAGCAAAGAAATTCCACTTCAGATCGAGGCTCACCGTGCCACGGATATCCTCAATGCGCTGCGCCTGGCGGATGAGTTTGGTTTCACGCTGATTCTGGATAAATGTACCGAGGGTTATCTGGTAGCCGAGGAGATTGCCCGGCGTAAAGCCACGGTTATCCTCGGTCCTGTCTCGGCATCTTTTGTCGAAATGCCCAGGTTGGAATACCGTCACCATGATATCCGGAATGCCGCGATTTTATCAGAGAAAGGCATCAAGCTGGCGTTGGGCGTCTCGGGACGGGACGGTGCAAGCTCGAAATTCGTCGCGTTGACGGCCGCGATGGCAGTGGCGAACGGCATGGACAGAGATTTGGCGCTGCGGGCCGTGACATTGACCCCCGCCGAGATCCTCGGTGTGGCGGATCGAATCGGCAGCCTTCAAGCGGGCAAAGACGCCGACATCGTTATCCTCAGCGGCCATCCACTGGATTCGCTCAGCCGGGTCGAAATGGTTTTGATTGAAGGCAAAACTGTCTTTGAAAGGAAAGACCAGCAGTGAAAAAAGGAAGATTTCTGAGCTTTCTGGTTATACTGAGCAGCTCCTTTTGCCTGGCGAGTTCCGGCGGCGAATCGCAGAGCCTTGCGATACGGGCGGGCAAAATCTGGACGTTAACAGACGGCGTCATAACGAACGGCGTTATCATCGTCGATAATGGCAAGATACAAGCCGTCGGCGAAAATATAGATGTCCCGGAGGGCGCCAAAGTCCTGGATATGTCGGACAAGAATGTGATGCCGGGTATGATCGATGCTCATTGCCATATCGGTTTGTCGCTGGATATTCTCGCCGAGATGGATGAGACCGTCGCGGCGGTCGCCGCCGACATGCAGATTCTCGATGCCTTCAATCCGCATGCGGACGACGTCAGGAAAGCCCTTCGCTCCGGAGTGACAACCGTAATGCTGGCGCCGGGCTACAGGAATCCGGTTGGCGGACAGCCCGCCGTAGTGAAGCTGGATACGAGCAAGGCGAACGACTGGGTGCTGAAACGCACGGCCGGCGTTGAGTTCTCGTTGATGAATCAGGCCCTGATGTTCGACCGCGAGCCGACATCACGGACCGGACTGGTGGCGTTGATCAAAGAGGAACTGGATCAGGCGAAGGCAGATAAGGATGGCGGATTCAATCCACCCCGTGAGGTCCTCAAACGCGTGGTGGATGCGAACCTGCCGGCATATATTTGGGCGCACACCGTCGATGAGATTGCTTCGGCTATGGCAATCGTTGATGAATACAAATTGAACGCGGTTCTCGTTGCGGCAGGGCAGGGCGACGAAATTGCGGATATGATTGCCAAGCGGAATCTACCCGTTATATATCCGCCGCTGCTTCTTTCCAGCAGGGATAAGGATCTTAAGCGTGCCGGCAAGATAGCCAACAGCGGCGTTAAGCTCGCCTTCGCATCGCTGGCCCCGAAGACCGATTTATACGATCTGAGGACCTCGGCAATCCTCGCCGCGAAGTACGGACTTGATAAAGAGACGGCATTAAAAAGCCTGACCATTAATGCCGCGGAAATCCTCGGTGTCGGTGACCGTCTCGGAAGCATCTCCGAAGGCAAAGACGCCGACCTGGTGATTCTCAACGGTGATCCGCTCCAACTGACATCCAGCGTTGAGATGGTCATAATCAATGGCAATATTGTATATCAAAGGCAGGGAGAATGAGAATCTACGTCATTTTACTGACTTTTTTGCTGCTTGTTTCAGCGTTTGTCGCTCCCGGCCGGGCGGAGGTCACGGCTGTCAAGGCCGGCAGGATTCTGACGATATCGGGCGAGCCGATTACCGATGGTGT
>CAZSOR010000461.1:0-3289 GCA_964608395.1 uncultured Pirellulales bacterium | reverse complement strand
CCTTTACCCAGCTTCAAGGCAATCAGGCCATATTGTGTAGTAGTTGGATTAAATGTTTCTACATATACAGCTGATCCTGATTCAGAAGCCTGTAGAATACTGATTTGCACTGCGACCTGTGTATTAGCCAGGATATCTCCTGATCCGTTACGAATTAATGCCTGGTAGCTGAAGGCTTCTGGAACCTGTGAGTATCCCAGAATGCTGACCAGCATTAAAAGTATTATTGAATAAAGTGTTTTCATTTTAGTAGGGGTTTTAGCGTTTGATGATCTTAAATTCTTGTACCATTGTTTTCTCTTTGATTATCCTGAGGATATAGACACCACTTTCAAATGGTGCAAAACTCAGTTCAGTCAGTTTGGCAGTGATGTTCCTGTTTTTAATTTCCTTGCCTCGGAGATCATACAGATAATATATGCAGTTTTGAATATTATCCATATCCAATTTAAGGTATACCTTATCTGCCGTAGGATTTGGGCACACTGTTATTTGCGATGTAATAGTAGTGTGATCCTGAAGATTGGTTCCAGGATCAAATGGAACGATCAGTTGTCCGATATCATAGGCACCTGTGACCAGATCTCCAATCACCCAAGCCATTTGGATGGAACTTTTTTCAAAGAAGCCGCCCGCCGGGGATATAATATCACGTTCAATTGATTGTGACTTGCTTAATGCACATGTGGTTAACATTAAACACGAAAAGAGTATGAACTTTTTCATAATTAATTGGATTAAGTGAATACTATGTTTGAGAAAAATAAAATCCTGAGAAACCGGTGATCATAATAATACACCAGGATTAAAAGAGGGGCTGAAATCCGAAAGCAAATATAAGATAGTCAATATTCAGATTAAAGTCAAGTAAAGCTGCATTATTAAATTCAGTAATTTTAGGTTTACATATGGTGGAATTGTTGTAATTCCAATAATTTGGGTATAATATATGAGTCCAGTTTAAAAACACTCAAAATTTAGAGTCGCTGAGAATCGCATATTTGGAGATTTATTTGACAGTTCCGAAAAAACTCAAATATTCGAGTTATAAAATTTGAAAAATGGTTTTGGGCGAAAATTTTAGTGAAAATATTACTTATTGCTGAAAAAGCAGTGTTAATCAGGTCATTATCCATATTATTATCCATGATATACCTGTAAATTCTTCCGAAGTTTATTGCGATTCCTACACTATATGCAAAAAGACTTGTTTTAAACAGGCCCCTTACTTTTATTTTTCCTCCTGAAGCCCTGGCTTTAAACTCTTTCATTGTTGCCTCAATGTTTGGTCGGATCTTTCGACGTTCTTCGGGTATTGTGAGGATGTTGAGATTGCGTTTGTTTAACAGGTAATCTTCGTGGGTAAAATAGTATCTGCCGTTATTCTTGAATATTTGGCAATTAGCTTTTAGCGGGCACTCTGCACATTTGCTTAAATCAAATTGTGCCTTATGACGTTTTTTTGTTGGAGTGGATATTGCTTGTTGATGTGGACATTCTACTGTATAGGTTTCAGGCAAATGATCGGTTTGTTCTATCTTTTTCTCAATTTCGCTTTCTCTTCCCCTTACGGCTGTTGTTATCTGACTTATGCTTAATTCTTCAAATTTTTTATCGTTATCTTCGCTACCATATCCCCCATCGGTGTGCATTTCATTTAGCTCCGGCGTTTTATCTTTTATCTTGTTCAACCGGCTGTTTAGTATTTTGGTATCATCAACATTGTTGGGATTTACAGCGATGTCATCAATTAACTGTAAAGGGTTGTCAGGGTTTGCCGTTTCGGTTGCATTTATTGTGAACCCTTTGCTCTCTTGCTCTTTCTTTTTCCGATAAGTTGCCTGTTGGTCATCGGGCGATTGCAGCATGCTGCTATTGAGTTCTTCATTTGGTTTTACTTTTATTTCCTGATCTATAACTATGAAATGCTCCTGAAAAACCCGCTCGAAATTGATAAATTCTTTCGTGTTGCGGTATTTGTCGCTTTTGTTAATTTCGTTATACACCAGGTGATACACCCTGCCCAATTCATTAAGCTCACGAGGAAGGTCTTTGGATTTTAATCCGTAAACATATTTGTCCGACCCGGTTTTCAGGTATGACTGTAAGCTTTCCCCAAGAAGATTTTTATCCGGCTCATCCAGTATCCTTTCCAGTCTTATCAATACTTCTATTAATAATTGCACCCGGGAATATTTCCTGATGTTGCTGCTGATTAGTGTGGAATCTGTTCGTTGAATGTCGGCTTTTAGTGATAGTTTTTTTAATTGTTGTGCAGTCAATCTATCAAAAACCTGCTCTATCAGGTTTATACCTGTTTGAATTTCATATTCTAATATCCTGTTCTGAAAATTAAAAAGGGTGCCTCTCGAAAAAGGTGCATCATCAATATTTACCAATCCCAATGCCACTTTGAAACGCAAATCAAACATTACGCTTTCCATCAATTCATCATAGCTTATCCCTCTAAGTTCTTTTAATATCAAGGCTGAAACCAGGATGTTCACCGCCACATTGGGACGGGACGCTATCTCTGAATAAAGCGTTTTAAAATCATCCTCGTTTATATTTCTCAATATTAGGTTGTTAAACCATTTTTCTTTTGAACGCTCAAGCAATTTCCGCTGTTTTTTACTAAGCTCTGCTTCAAAAGTAATTAAGGACGGCTGGTCATTTGGTCTGAACATTTTTTCCTTGTTTTTTCCTAAGATAAAGATAAGTATTATCTTTCTGATATTCAAATATATACGTTCCATGTGGAACATGCTTGTGCCTGATTATCAACGACTTATAAGTACTGTTGATAAAATTCTATCTCATTGTTATTCAGGCGGTTACAAAGTACATTTATCAACAATTTGAAACCCTAAAATTTGTCCCTAATTTTGTATGAACCTTTTTAGACTGGACTCACCTATAATTGTATGACGCCAGAAGAGTACTTTAACCAGATGAATCTTCCCATCAAAAAGCAGTATGATGCCCTGCGGGATTTTTTTCATTACAGGCAAAAAGCCGAAGAGGTGTCTTCCAAATACGGGTATACTGTTAAGAGTTTTTACTGGATGGTGCATAACTTCAGGGAACAGCTTAAAAACAATCCGGATACCGATCTGTTCTTTAAGGAAAAAGCCCTGGGTAGAAAACCGATTGAACGCTCCAGTGAACTGGAATCATTCATCATTAAACTTCGCAAACACAATTATTCATGTGACGACATTGTAGCTATGGGGCAATCACATGGCTACGATCTGAATTATAATTACGTGTACCACATCCTTAAAGAGAA
>CAZSOR010000460.1:0-3290 GCA_964608395.1 uncultured Pirellulales bacterium | reverse complement strand
CAGAGAAAACAAATTAAACCTAAATGAAGGAACCATATTATGTCTACTCGACGATCCTCAAAGTCCAATCTGATATCTGTGGTTTTGGTAGCCATGATAGCAGGAGCATCTATTAACATCCACTCTACCTGCATCGCGAAAACGGATGCTCAACAAGCTACGTCGGAAGCAGTACACAAATGGCAGGACATACGGTTCGGTATGTTCATCCACTGGGGGCCGGTAAGTCTTAAAGGTACCGAAATCGGCTGGTCGCGCGGGAAAGAAGTACCGACCGAAGAATATGACCAACTCTATAAGCAGTTCAATCCGACGAAATTCGACGCCGAAGAGTGGGTGAAGGTAGCTAAAGATGCCAAGATGAAGTACCTGGTCATCACCTCCAAGCATCATGATGGATTCTGCTTGTGGCCATCGAAGTACACGGACTACCATATTGGCAACACGCCGTTCAAACGCGATGTGCTTAAGGAGCTATCCGAGGCTTGTAAAAAACACGGCATCCAATTCTGTACGTACCACTCGATCTGCGACTGGTACCATCCGGACTACCCACTGGGTAGTCCCGGCGGCAGTACCGAAAAACCGACCCACAACATGCCACGCTACTTCCAGTACTTGAGGAACCAGACAAAGGAAATTATCGACAACTATGGTCCGTTGGGGATTATGTGGTTTGATGGTGAGTGGGAGAAACCGTGGACGCGCGAGTACGGAAACGAAATGTACGACTATCTCAAGAAGATCCAACCAAACCTGGTGATCAACAATCGTGTGAGCAAGGGCCGTCACGGAATGGCCGGCACGACTAAGGAATCTCATCTCAATTCAGGCGACTATGACACGCCGGAGCAGCAAATAGGTGGATTCAACCGTGAAAGGCCATGGGAAACCTGTATGACAATTTGTCGGCAGTGGGCGTGGAAACCCGATGACCAGATGAAGTCCGCCAAAGAATGTATCCAGACGCTGCTTCACACTGTGGGTGGGGACGGTAACCTTTTGTTCAATGTCGGGCCGATGCCGGACGGCCGGATTGAGCCACGGCAGGTAGAGAGGTTGAAAGAGATGGGCGCATGGTTGGAGAAATATGGTGATGGCGTGTACGCCACGCGCGGGGGACCCTTCAAGCCGGGCAAGTGGGGCGCCTCGACTTGTAAGGACGACAAGGTGTACCTTTACGTAATGAACTGGCATGCCGACAGCAAGCTAATACTCCCCGGGATCGGCCAGAAGATAATATCCTACCGCACGCTTGATAGTGGACAGGTTTTAGTGAAACAAAGCAAAGGTAGTATAGAAATCCATCTTTCGAAGTCCGATCGCGACGAGACCGCCACTGTTATTGAACTTAAGATTGATGGCATGGCGTTCGATATCAACCCGGTGGAGGTAGTTGATCCAACAATCTAATCCCCGGAGCTTCGAAGAGCCAGCAACTTGAGAGAGTTGTAAGCCTTTTTGATTTGCGATAGTGCACCTATGAAGAGCTCAAAGTCAAAAAGTAAAATCTCTGTTACCACAAAATATTTTCTTTGAGGCATCCATGTAATGACGAGCCAATCAATGTCACTCACTAATTGACGAAGTGCATTGAATACTTTGCTAATACAAAAAATATCGTTTTTTAGCCAAAAAGTGGTTTATACTCGGACCTGATATGGGAAAAATCAGTGTCTGTGGAGACAAAACGGAGTCAACGTGTCACCATATAAATTGGGGCGTTTTTAGCTCATGAAAAAGGTGACTTTATTACAGAATTCTGACGTTCTGTGGCTCTTGAAAATGATATCATTTTGGGTCCATTTAATTAGTTTTTACAAGGAATGATCGGCTAGTAGGGTAACGTCTGTATTGTTGTATAAAGCTTCAAGCTTTTACTTCCTGATGTTCTCATAGTCTTCCCAAATTTGATGAGGTTTGGTTATCTCTTTATAAAGTTCCGGCCTTCTTTGCTGAAAGTTCCTGCTGTTCTTCCGGGCAATGCGGAGTTTTTTCAAATCAAATTCTGCGGTAATATAATGCTCCCCTGTTTGCCGGCAGAATGCATCAATTTTATTAGGGTATTGTGCAAGCATTGTCCCCGCCCCATAATCCTGATTGGTACATATCATTGAGACAAGGTTTTGTTCCATAAAGGTCCTGACGTAATAATCCTGGATACTCCCTCCTCTGCCGTTAATCCAGACGATGATTTCAGCACCTTTTAGAGAAAGAACGCTGTAGGTTTCTGAAAAATAGCCGTCATAGCAGATAAGAATACCGATCCTGCCAAAATCCAGTTCAAATACTGGTAGGTTATTACCTCTTTTCATTATCCATTCCGGGTCGTTTTCTATAAACCACTGCTTATCTTTTCCCGACGGCGGCTTTGAGTATGCTGGCAGCTCATCGTAAGTATCCACCGCTGCGTGCGTCTTCTGGTATTTGCCGAGAATGTCGCCTTGCCGGCCAAACAACAAAGCCGTACTCGCAAACGATTCGTCCTCAAAGACTTCCCAACAACCCACAATTACATAAATATTATTATTTGCTGCCGCTTTAGATATTTTCCGTGTCTGCGGTCCAGGTACAGAGATTCTGCCGAGATGGTATTCAGGGAAAACAACCAGTTGCACACCATCGGCTGCCGCCCTTTTAATATACTTCACAACCGACTCAACAGGATTGCACCCTTCCTTGATTTTAAGCCATTTATCATAGCCGCCAATTTGAACCGCAGCGACTTTGACCTTGTCAGGCCATTTTGCAATCTTCTCTGGATTTGTCCTTTGCTGTGTGCAAGACAATGTGGTTATCACAAATAAGATCAATCTTAATGCTGAATTTCCCCCAACGTTCACTTCCATTCTCCTGTCAAATATCTGTTGCTCCTTAACGTCCAAAACTACTTTCGACGGAGGTTGGATTGCCCGAAAAGAGTTTTTTGAGCAATGCAACCTCACTCTTTGACCATAAACCTTTGACAAGTGCCTTTTGTGCAATCGTACAAATCCTTTCACCTAATTAGACTTCCCACTACTGTTTGGTTTGCTTGATTCTAAGTAGTAGCAGGATTTTTATCAAAGAGTTTCTGATTCCTTTCAGTATCAAAAAATGCCTCCGTTCATAATCCCCATCAGCCCTATTTGGAATATTTGTCGGCAAGCCACATATATAGAAGTTGGTGCCAGGAGACATTTTTCTCTTTTGTCACAGGTTTTCTTCAATGAGTATTTATTAATCGTGGTAAGTTTTAGCCAATATCACTAAATAAAGCACTATGCTTTCAATACACCATCAGCTAAAAT
>CAZSOR010000459.1:0-3320 GCA_964608395.1 uncultured Pirellulales bacterium | reverse complement strand
TTTGCATTCCATATTTTTATGCCGCAGCCCGATTAGGATACGCTTGCCCAACATGAAATTCACCCTCCGCTCGGAATTAGATTGACCGAAAAGAGCAAATCTGCGATTATGTGACGGGGTATAGCTTCATTATTGCTGTGCTTTCTATAGGAACTTTTTGTGTTTATATTGGTCTAATATAGGAGAAAAGCTGTGACGGAAGCGGCAAATCCGGACATCCGCAGCCGGCAGGTTTCTAATATGCGTGTTACTATTAACGATGCCGTACTGATTGAGCAGTATCGAAAGGGCGATTCTGAAGCTATGGAGCGGCTTGTGCTCAAGTATCAGAATCGCATCTACAACGTTATCCTGAAAATATGCGCAGATCCAGACGATGCTGCGGAACTAACGCAGGAAACGTTTGTCAAAGTAATAGAGAATCTGAATAAGTTCGAAGGCAGAAGCGGCTTTTATACATGGACATTCAGAATAGCCGTCAACCTGACTTTGAATTACTGCCAAAGGAATTCGAGGCTGGCGTTCAGATCGCTCGATGCCGAGCAGCAGCAACAAGACGACAGCCAGGTTAAACAGGTACTGAAAGATTTTCTTAGCGATGACAGTTCGCCGGATCCTGCGGCCGAAGTACAGAGCAAGGAGCTGTACAGAATAGCGGCCAGAACCCTGATGGGATTGGACGAAGCACATAGAGCCGTAATTGTTTTACGGGACATTGAAGGGATGAGTTACGCCCGGATTGCAGAAGTTCTGGATATCGAGTTGGGAACCGTAAGGAGCAGATTGAGTCGAGCCAGAAGCAAGATGAGGGATATTTTGGAGGACATTTTGCGATGAAAGAAAATCCTGATATGAATACGAACGCTTCTAATGAGCGTATTGACGAATTGCTGAATAGTTATATTGATGATGAGCTTACGGTCGAGCAGCAGGCTGAAGTCGAACGCCTCATCGATCAAGATGCGAAAATAGCACAACGCCTGCGACAGCTACAAAAATGCCAGATATTGGTCGGTTCCATGCCTTATGCCGAGGCACCGCCCAGTGTTTTGGAGGGCGTCAAAGCTTCGCTGGCCGACAGGTCACTGCCGAGCGAGGAGCAGCCGGCTTATGAACAACAAGCAGGAAAGAAATATGTGCTCCTTCGCAAAGTTTTAGCTGCCGCCGCCATGATCACGCTGGCAGCCGTCTTATCGGTAGTTATTCACAGGTTTGTTGCTCCCAAGACTGCTCCGGATAAACCCGCAGCCCGCACGGTCGCTGCATCGGGATTCAGCGGCAGACTTGAGCTAAAGACAAGCGCCCTGAATGCCGTCGATGCTTTCATTAAAAGTGCGATTGACGATAACGGCCTGTCCGCTTCCATCAATCCCGAACGCCGGCAGGGCCGACGTATCTATTCGCTCGATTGTACCAGGGAAGGCTTACATTCGCTTTTAGACGATCTCGATAATATATGGACCGAGCTCGATTCTGCAACGTTATTCGTTAATACGGAAATCTTTGGCGTTCAGACAGTTGTTGACGCTGTGACGACTAAGCAAATAGCGGAGATCGCCGGCCAGGATAGTTCCAAACGGCGCATCGAGCTGGCAAAGGATTTCGCCGTCTTGAACAATATAGCCGAGAATTTGCCGGACAAGGAAATTCGAGTCGCCATCGAAGCCGGAGACTCAAGTCTCACGCAGCAATGGCGGATATTCAAGCCGGTCTTGACCAGTAACCAAAAGGCAGTTAAAAAACCGGCGGATCAGGTACAAGAGAAGCAAACAGTTCATCTGACGATAATATTAGATTGGTAGGGATGCTTGAAATACAACAGTGCTGTCTGGCGGTCGTTGACATCCAGGGCAAGCTGGCGCAGTTGATGCACGGCAGGGAAGCTTTATTTAAGAACATCCAAATCCTCGTCCGTGCCGCTAAAATCCTTGAGATTCCAATCCTATGGTGTCAGCAATGTCCCGATGCCCTGGGGCCGACGGTTCCTGAGATAGCACAGCTCTTTGCCAATATTGAGCCGATAAATAAGTCCGCTTTCAGTTGCTGTGGCGCCGAGCAGTTTAACGCCGGGCTGAAAGAGTTGGCACGAAAACAAATTCTGCTGTGCGGCATCGAAACGCACGTCTGCATCTATCAAACAGCAGTTGATCTGCTCCGGCAGGATTTTCACGTTGAAGTAATAGCCGACGCAGTCTCTTCAAGGGCACTGGAAAACAAACAGATCGCACTAAATCGCCTGGCCGGCAAAGGAGCAAATATCATTTGCACCGAGATGGCACTCTTTGAGCTGCTCAAAACCGCCGAACACCCCAAATTCAGACAAATCGCAACGCTGATAAAATAATTGAGAAGCATTGATACAATCGGCGGGTACAACTTTTATTTCACGCCGATCAGAAGATTTGAACTCTATGCCGATTTCTTCTTGTCTTTTGTGGTGGGTTTGGTTTTTTCGCTGGGTTTTGAATCTTCTGCTTTGGTTTCGGTTTTCTTTTTGGTGGTGTCTTTGCTGGTGCTGGTCTTTTTCTCGCTTTCGGCAGCTTTTTTGTAGCTTTCGCTTCTGTAGTCGGTTTGATAGAACCCGGAGCCCTTGAAAATGATGCCGGCGCCGGCGCCGATTAGCCGCTGGACGCTGAGCTTGCCGCACTCCGGGCATTTACGGATTGGCCTGGCTTTTATGCTCTGAAATTGCTCGAACTGGTGTTGACAATTATCACATATATACTCGTAAGTCGGCATAGCAATTACTCCGTATCGGCACTTTCACCCTCTTCGGCCGCATCATTCTCATCTTCAGGCTGTCCCGGCGACTCGCCTTCCCGCCCATCGCCCGTTTTTTCTCCCGGCAATTTATTGACAATCACCCTGCTTGGCCGAATGACCCGGCCGTTGAGTCTGTATCCCTTTTGGAATTCTTCCAGCACGGTGTTTTCTTCTTTGTCGGGATCGCTCTGCTGTGTCATAGCCTGGTGCACCGCGGGATCGAATATCTCGCCCAATGCCTCTATCTGCTCGACGTTGTGAGATTTCAAAATGTCGAGCAGTTGGTCGTAAATAATTCGAATACCCTTGACGAGCACGTCAAAATTCTCCGCCGAGTGTGCACTTTGCAGCGTATGCTCGAAATTATCCAGAGCCGGCAGCAGCGTCTTGATGATTCTTTCCTTTTCGTAGCCGATCGTATCGCTGATTTGTTTGGGCACACGCTTTTGGAAATTCGCATAGTCGGCGCTGACCCGCTGGAGCTTGGCAAAAAGCTCATCCTTCTCTTTTTGAAGAGATTCTATTGTATCGTGCTGATCTTCCAATTTGCTTTCCTG
>CAZSOR010000458.1:0-3348 GCA_964608395.1 uncultured Pirellulales bacterium | reverse complement strand
GCCCGCGGCATCGCTGCGGCTAATTCGGCCTGACTAAGAGCACTGGGAATAATTACAAGCGATGCAATAAGATAAGATAATATCATGGCCGGCCCTGCCTTTGCATAGGCAATGGCGGGCAGAACAAATAAGCCGGAGCTAATCATCGCCCCGGCCGCCACGGCGAAAACTTCAAGGCAGCCAAGTTGTTTTTTTAGCTGAGCCAAATTATAACTTCCAAATTGAGCCGACCCTTCGACTCCGCTCAGGGTGAAGAGCTTCTTCATGCCGAGCGAAGACGAGGCACTGGAGTACTCATACTTAGCTTGATATATCACGGCTTCTGATTTGAGGTTATACAATAACTCAACTTGGCTCCAGCGTCAAAACAAAACCGCATAAAGAAAAAGAGTTGTTTCGAATGGCACAAGCGCATAAAAAAGCTGGGTAAACAATCCCGGTATTGAATCGTGACTCGTGGTTCGACCTGTAATTCACCGATCACAGTATGGTGTACATCCTTAGTTTTCTTCAAATCAGGGTTCGGGCAATGGGATGTGCTCCAGTACGAACGGAATCCTGTTATGTTTCGGACTGATTGCTATCAGGTAGTCAATTTTCTCAATCTGCTGGCCTATGTTATAACCTCCTGACCCTCCTATGGAGCCCGGCAGAGAACGGAACAATTTAACCGGTGGTTTCGGCTGGCTGCTTCTACCAATGAATTGCCGTTCAAGCACGATTCCGTCCGGCAGACTATCACCGACGTACAGCTCATGCGAACCGGCTCCGGTCCGTCCGCGCTGCCTGATGTCATAGCGGGCCTGTGTGCCCGTATGCCAGGCTTTACGTACTTGAATCTCTACGCCGGAAGTCAGCCGCACCCATTTGTTGTCAGGTTTGAACGGCACCTCAATGTGCTTTGAAGACTCGGCGGTGAGCGCATGGAAGCACCCCTTGATACTTCTGATTTCTCCAGTATCCTGTCGAAGCAATCCGGGATCGAGTTGTATTCCCATGCGAACGGGTTGTAATACCGAGGTGCGCTTTGGCAGATGGCGTGCCCGAAGCGGCAGTCCCAGGGCTAACCGTGCCCTTCCCTCCCAAAAGAACAGACTTGATGGTAAAGTTTGAATACGACTCGGTCGATATTGCAGGGTATGATAGTACATGCGATTTGAGCGAGGTTGTGCCCTGCTGATATCGGCATCCCGGCTCTTGCCACCGGTAATCCGTTCAATAACAGGTATATCACAAGTGCCAACAATCAGTTTGGGATCGAGTATCCTGGCCTCGCAACGAACTGATAACTTCTCCGATACCCTTTGACTCCGGCTTTTTCCAGAAATCGCCGGATTATAAAGAATCTTGTTGTAGATGATGGAATTCCAATTGACCTCGAAGCAATCGGCGACCTCCTTATCGAACTGTGGTTTTACCTGCTCCGGCATCCTTTGAGCTGCTCTTCTGGCGCCTCTGCGTGTTATATTTTGCATCTGTCGCCTGGTAAGCGCGGATTCCGGCCGATTCGAACTATGCATCTGGGACGGCGCCGGCTCAGCAAGGGTCGAAAGAGGGATTCGTTCAATTTCAAACGGTATCGTCTGATGAGCCGGATTGACCGCTATAGTATAGCGGATTTTCTCGGCCTTGCCGGTTCCGGAGCCTTTTTCTCCAATTCCAGTACCTTGGCCTGAACTCCCGCCGCCGGAACCTACCGCACTTGCTTGTACGACGGTTTGACGGACCACTACGAGCCGGCTCGGCAAGTAATCCCCAATGCGTATATCATTCAGACGAGGCACTATCTCCGGGCGCTGCTCTATGTGGAATTGGTACATAGATGCTTCATTCCGTGCCTCGCGAACCCTGATTTCCACATCCGGTGTCAGACTTACCCACTTATTGCTCGGTTTGAACGGCAGCTCCACATACTCAAGCGAATCGGCGGTAAGTGCATAGAAATAGCCTTTGAGCCCGATTTCGCCGTTAATCTGTTCGAGCAAGTTAGCGTCAAGCCTCACCCGTAAAGTTGGAAGTTCCGGCCTGTCGGGTCGTTCTACCGTCATGATATTTCCGTCAAAACTCGGAATATGGATGTACATTAAACTTGATCCTGACGAAAGAGACTTGGCTTCGATATTATTGCCCCTGCTGTCTGTAATCCGTTCGATTACGGCATGGGGGCACGCGCTCAGGATTAGTCCGGAATCAAGTTTCTCAATCTCAAACGAAAGTGAAAGACTTTCCGCCTTTGGCCGACCTTGCTTGTTTGATGTTAACGTCAGATTGTACAGCGTCTTTTTATATTCAATCGAACGCCAGCGAACATTGAGACTCTCGGCAACCTTCTTGTTGAATCGTGAAATTTCAGCAACCTGAGTAGGTGCTCGCACAGAAAAGACCATTATCGAGAGGCATACGACCGAAACAAAGATTATTTTTCGCTTTGCCATAATAATCTCCCTTTATTAAGCAATCGATGCGAAGAAATGGTAACATCTTTTCCCGAATTGCTCAAGAAAAAATTTGCCCCCATTGTGTTCAATTACACTCATTTTTTGCCGGAAGATCAGTCAAGTAATCCCATAAGCACTAACCTTGCCTGCTGGCGGAAATCCAGCACCTCTCGAAGCTGCTGCTGGGCAGCGATCCATTGCCGCTTGGCCTTTTCCCTTGCTATACGCAGCGCATCAAGTTTCTGGCTGACTTGCTCCGGCGTGGCTTGCGGGTCATACAGCAGCCTTTGAATCTCTTCACAGATTATTTCGCCGTCAGATACCGGGCCGTCGAAATTCTGTCTGCCGGGGACATTCTGAAAGGTTTCAACAGGACCACTGCCGCCGGCCTGGAACTGGAAACTCCCGGAAAAACCGCTGCTGAAACCCTGCATGCTTCCCGGGCCAGTATTGAAGTTGGAGAAGTTGCTCTGGAAAGGAGGCCCGGTACCTATGAACGCCTGCTCTCTGTAATGCTTGACCTTCTTCAATCTCGGCTCGATGACTTTCCACTGTTCGTCGTTGGCGCCGAGGGCCTGCTGCATCGCGATGGCTTCTTGTTCTTCAGCCGCCTTTCGCTGCTCTTCGGCGAGTTGCTGGAAATACTTCATCTTTTCTTCCGGGCTCATCTCGCGCATCCGCTCGAAGTCGGGCTGCCCCGGCATTCTCCTCGGTCTCATATTGCGCGACTGCACAGAGCCGGAGCGGCCTGAGAATCCACTCGATCTGGTGCCCTGGGACAATAACTGCCGGGCAAATACTCCAAGTAAAAGACATACAACCAATCCGAGAATTATTTTTCGCGTTGACATTGTTAATCCCTTTCCTGATACAATCAATATGAAAAGATCTGCACCTTCTGCCGGAATTG
>CAZSOR010000457.1:0-3350 GCA_964608395.1 uncultured Pirellulales bacterium | reverse complement strand
AATAGCAGAAGCATTAAGAAAATACATTCAAACCGGAAACATCCCCCCGCTTCCTCCAAGAAATCATGGCACTTGAGTGAGATGTTACGAAAATCCTTATGAAATCTTAAACCGACAACCTTATATTCAATTCCATACCGCTTTTTGAAAAATGATTTATAGCGGGAGCTTTTTCTTCATCATCTACTACTCGCATTCGGGTGGTTTTATTCGCAAAGGCATCAGTCAGCCTGCGTTCGAAGTTCCCGCTGCCCCCGCTTCTTGTAGTGTTCCAACGCACTCTCACGGCAGTCGAAGTCCTTGTCCGTGTACAACAACATTGTTTCACCAATAAGAATCTCATCCCCATCGGTTAGAATGGCACTCTCGGTAAGCTTGCCCCCATTTACGAATACCCCATGCCTGCTCTGCATGTCGTCCACATAATACCTGTTCGTCGCCTTATCGAACCATATCCGCAGGTGCTTTCGTGATACCAACACATCCAATATTTGCAAGGAAATGGCCTCGTCCCGGCCTATAACACTGGTTCGTCTTCCGAGCGGCAAGTACTCTCCCTTCTGATTTCCCGACGTTATGATAACAGAACCCATTTTCGATCCCTCGATTACAAGTTTCTCGATATTTATTTAAAATTGTATCGCCACTGTACATAGCAGTCAACTACGTCCCTTGTATGTAGATTTTCACTGGATTGAAGCTGCGAAAATGCAAAGAGTTGTAAGAGTACCCATAGAATTTCCCAGAACACCGCTGGAAGGCCATATTAGCAACGATCTTGCCTTGAGGGGTATCCATAGGGCATATTTACAGATATAAAACGCCAGAGTAGCCATAGAAGCTACTCTGAGAGCAGGAATTAGCCTTTTCTTTGCATTGCCACGACTGTTTGTGTTATAATCATAATAGATAAGCATACCAACGAAACTGATTATTCTTTGAGTGAGACGGAAAGTTGTTATGCACAAGCAAAAAGGCTTTACACTGATAGAACTTCTAGTAGTCATAGCCATCATTGCTCTGCTGATGGGGATATTGATGCCGGCGCTGTCGCGTGTGAAAAAACAGGCCAGGTCTGTGGCCTGTCAGGCACTGCTCAAACAGTGGGGCGTCATTTGGGCCATGTATTGCGACGACAACAATGGCCGTTTCTCTGAAGCCGGCAACCTCAACTGGCTGCGCGGGACGTGGGTGATAGCGTTGCGCTCGCAGTACAGAACAAGGTCCAAGATTCTTTTGTGCCCGGCGGCGGCAAAGCGACGTTCCTCAGCCGGAGGCAGCATACTGGAGTATGGGGATTCCTCGCATACCTATATCATGGGATCAGGAGGGCTCTTTAATTCACAAGAAGAGGCCAGCTACGGCGGAAATAACTGGATTTATTACGCTGAAGGCAACGGCGCGATTCAGGGCCGTCCGATCCCCTGGAATTGGAAAATCAAGGATGTTGCTCAAGCGTCGAGAGCGCCCGTCTTTGCCGATACCATGTGGCGGGGCGGCGGACCCTGTTATCGTACTAGTGAGTCAGCGGCGCCGTCTCCCACTTTCAACCGCATCATCCCCCCGGAATACGATGGCCAATGGATTAACTACAGCAATGAAATGATGCACTTTGCCATCAACCGGCACCAAACGGGTACGAACGTACTCTTTATGGATTGGACGGTTAGGAGTGTAGGACTCAAGGAGCTGTGGACGCTGAAGTGGCATCGCAAGTATCCGGTAAACGGTCCTTGGACCAAGGCCGGCGGGGTTCAGCCCAGTGACTGGCCCGAATGGATGAGACACTTTAAGGACTACTGATAAGCATTCAAGCTCCTGCGGATATCTCGCTTTTTCCTCTCCCTCCGCTTCGCAGGGGCTTTTTTATGCGATTATCTGTCTGCGGTAGTGTATAATTGCGGGAAAGTAATTTAGGCTAAAAAGAAAGGAGTTTCATATGCCTACATACCCAATAAGTGTTTCTACACCTAAGCGGCTTCCTAAAAGGTATCCTCCTGATACTGGTAGAGTATGCGCACAGAAAATTGAAGACTATATAAATGAGCAAGCTAAGGATTCCAAAGTAACCGTCTTAATGTATTATGAAATAGCAGACGTCACGGATATAGATAAGGAAATCGTAAGGCGTTGTCTGATGCCATTGGGTGGGAGCCGTGATGGTATTACGATTAACAATCCGGATTTTAAAGACGAAACCGGCCCCTAAAAGGCCATTTAAGATTTGATTTTCAGGGCTTTGAATTATACTATTGCTGTATGATGCAAAGAACACCCAAGACCATTACAAAACCCATTCTTCAACTTTGTGAGGAATTAAACAAAACCCAGAAGCCGTATTTGTCATTATCAATAGAAAAGATATAGGGCCAGCAGTATTTGCCAGCCCTATAATAAGAATCAAAATATATCACCTGCCTAGACGCCGAAGATAAACATCTCCCTCCTTGCTGATGCGTAGCTGCTTATTGCAACTGCCCGATTGATCCTGGCGGGGCGTAAGGCCTAAATGGGGGCCGACGGCTCGACTTTTGTCAAAACGATCCGGGGACTCGAGGGTGAGGATAAAGGCCAATGATGTAATCAAACCGACACCCTGGATCTGTTGTAAGCAGGCGGTTTCCGGATAAACAGTGAGAGCCAACTGTTCGATCTTACATTTATAACCTCGAATTTGCTGACTTAACGAGGCAATTTGTTCGACCAAAGGCATCAAGGCCGTACGCAGAGAATCGGGCATGAAGGTTTGGGCCCGTTTGTGGAAACAATCGGCACTACACGCCGGTAATCGTTCACCTATGGCCTTGACCGTACTACGTACATGGTTGATCAGATCGGTTCGTAGACGCACCAGCATGTCACGGGCTTTGATCTGTTCCAGGTCTATTTGTGCCTGTTGACTACGGTGACGGATCGGATAAAGCAGTTGCCGGTCAAACCGTGCGATTCGGGCCAGCATTTCGGCATCCTTGACATCGGTCTTCTGCGAACGGGCCCAGATCATCCGGAGTTTCCGAGCATTACCGACCAGCACTTTACAGCCCAGGGCTTTCAGATCACGGCTGATCCATGGGGAATGAGTCCCATTTTCCATTGCCACCAGGGCTCCTGCATACGGCTGGAAAACCTTTCGGAGCTGTTTTCGGGTATTGCCTACGGCAAAGCGGTCCATCACATGGCCCTTTTGATCCAACACGCAAACCTCATGATTCTTGTCGCCTAAATCCATTCCGATTTTTACATTAGTCATGGCTATTCTCCTTTATTGACGTTGTCAATTGCACCTTAAAATACGAGTGCGTATTATCGAGCCTCACAGGCCCGAGGGGAATAGCCTTCTCATCTTAACT
>CAZSOR010000456.1:0-3361 GCA_964608395.1 uncultured Pirellulales bacterium | reverse complement strand
TGTCTCGGGGGACAGATTTCCTGCATAGATATTCATATAGATTTCCTTACTCTTGCTTCTAACAGACATTCTTACCGTTAAAAGGAACAGGCTTAACGGCTGATCTTTTCTTCCATTAAGATAGCAACTTTCGCTAACAAGTACAACTCTTTTTGACTATTCTTCGCCAGTATTATTCTTTACCGGCGATATCCCCCCAAAATAGCCCTTTCCTCGCCTCACTACCACGATGATATAGAACGACCGGCTGAGTTGATTAGCGAATTGGTGAATTGATGATTAGCCGCGACTCCTGTAGTCGCGGATTGCAAACAGTTTAGCCCGCACCCTTGTGGTGCCGGGTCGAATCACAACATAAAACATACGCAACATGTCCTGACCCCGTCACAGGAGAGTGAAGTCGAAGGAGGGCAAAGGTAAAAGTGACAAAACACAAGAATCCAGCCGATGTCTGCGTCCCAAAACTCCGCAGTTATTCAGCCCACCCGCTGTCCTCTATCAAAACCTGTCGTTATCAAGCACAACTCATCGAAAAAGGTGCTGTACTACTTTAATTCAGGATTGATTTGTTAGGACCTGTTTCCGTACAATGCTATTCCGGTTTATTTAGAACTATTTCTGTTTTATGTAATGGGGCATTGAAATCAATACTTGACTTACCCTTCCAAGCACTTTGTTCAAATTTCCAGTTATATGAAGGGGGTTCTTGGAGAGCTGGAAGTACGAATACCTTTTTCTCAACACTACTCCCGTTGGGCCAAACTGCTCTCATATGATATGTACCTGCCGGAATGAGAAAACGAGATACGTTGAGGCCTATTTCGCCATCATTGATATATATGGCAGCTCCCTTAGGCTTTATTTTAAATATCACAAGACCGTTAGTGCGGTAAGGTGTGAGAAACCGTTCTGACGCAGTAATTGCATCTTGAAGTGTTTTTTCGAAATCTTTTTCTGCTTGCACTGCTGACGCGCTTCTATTGACTTGATGTGTCTCTTGGCAGCCAACACTTATTAATACTATGCTTAAGCATGCAATAATTGAAGCTATATGTTTCATTCTTCGTTTCTCCAATAATATGCTCAGTTTAATAGGAACGTTTATTTATTTTACCTTATTGAGTTCTTTTACTTTTGTTTATTTACAGCTTCAGCATGCTTTTTCTTCTTTACACCTTGGGCCTGATTTTGTTTTTCGGTCGACCTACTGCTTATAAACGAAGCCTAAAAATATTTAACGTCCCTAATTATTTTCTAATTATTTTTCAGAAGAAGACTGCTCTGTCAAAATCATCCTTTGTGAGCGGGTGTCCCAACTCGACAATCCGCATCAGCAATGCCCGCAATAGTTGGAATGAACCGGACAATCCTTCCACTAGTTCTTTGTCGGAAAGTTTATCGCCATGTACACTCTTCGAACGGATGGAGTAGAGCTTCTTAACGTCTTTGAATCTCTGCAGGCGGTCTTCTCCTCGCGACTCCAGAAGCGAGGCCGAAAGGAGAGAAATGCGATAGACGAGTTCGGAGCTGACTCCGAAGATGGCTTCAATACCAGCCCAAATCCGTGCGATTGCTATGCGCAGGTTTCCTGCATAGCGCCAATCAGTTGCTGATTCCAGAGCGAATCGGAAATTCAGACAGTCAGCAGATAGTGCGTTGAAGCGCTCAAAGTTGGTGCACATCCAAGCAGCGTCAACCTCCAGAAGGGTTTCTTTGCCGAACTCAGGGAGAGTTATCAGCTTCATATGATGCTCAAGGATCTGCCCACGAAATGGGGGCAATTCCCGGCGAGAGGAGTGCACGGCTGCATCAACACCTTCTTCAGCCAGTTGCTCACGGAAGGCTGGGGTTGTGCGCTTCTGGTGTCCAGCGATTTTCCTCCAGGAGTATGTGGAGCAAGCCAACGGCAGGTGGCCTGTGTACCCCCTGAGCAGTAATAGCGACGATACCAGCCACGCGCGGCCGAGCGCATCGTAGCCAGGCACAACATCCCCATCCTTCGGAGACTCGATCTCACTAGTGCATCGTGGAGCGAAGGGCTCCAGAGAAGCCCATCCGCGAAAGCCAGCAGCACCCACCGCTGCCAAGTCAAACACAGTCAATGGGGCACCAAGCTGCCGTACAGTCATGCCAGGCCCAACAGAAATGGCTTCCTCTTCAAGGCCAAGACCATAGAGAAGCACATACCAGTTGGTGTACGTGTTTTGTTCTTCTTGAGTCATCGCGATTGCTAACAAAATCTATATGGTTTCCGTATAACATCCCAAGCCTCTCGGCATAGAGCAAGAAAGCACAAACTACGATGTTGCCGCTTCAGAGCTATCATATCCTCTATGTTAAATTATAGATGTGTCTGCCTGTTGAGCAAGGATGAAATGGGAGAAAATGTCTTTTTGGACAGGAGTTACAAGATTTACACAGATTTTTATCTTTTTCTTTTCACTATGTTTATCCTGTTATTCCTGTCTACTTTAAGTTGATTATTGCTTATCCACAGCACGAAGTACACAGCACGCACAACGAGTTTCGTCTCACGGAGATTTTTTGGAATTTTCTCTCTGAGATGTTCAACCAACTGTTTTTTATTCTATGGTTCAAACAATGCGTCGTGGAAGAGGAAACACATTCCGTACCTTTCATTCAAGCTGTGACTCTATTGCTTTCGAAGTTCCCCGATGCATCTCGCACATAGAACCTGGCCGGAGTCTATTTTCGTCCCGCCTCTGTCGCCGATTGGTTTGCCGCAAGCCTCACATTTCTCAGTCTGCTGTATATGCTTGACGGAAATCGTTTCTCTTTGTTTTACCGACCTTTCTGCTGTTCGCTTTTTTGTTACCGCCTGCCTGCTCGATCGATGGGTCTTCTCCGTCGTTTTAGAATCGGCACGGTCTGGCGGCATAACCTGCGAGTAGCTGTCGCTTCCTGCTGTCGCGTAGATGGCTGTTGTCCTCGGGCTCGCGTGGCCGGCCTGTTGCTGAACAAACCACAGATCCTGCTTGCTGTTGTAGAGCCTGACCAGGCATGTGGCACGAAGCACACCTGGATGCAGGTTCTCGACTTTGGCGCTTTCGCCTATCCTCCTGACTTTGTTGTAGAGACTCATATAACCGAACCGCGTACCGCGTTCGCTTAGAAGGAGGGGGTCGCCTGGTTGTGCTTTTCTTCTGTAGAGTCTTGCGAATCTTCGCACATGTTCCGCTATATCACCGGTGACATCAACGGCTCTCGACGCATTCCCGGAAGCATCACGTACTATTATGGCGTTCCTGCCGTGCTCCGTAATCAAGTCGGCAATAGCCAAATTGCACAACTCGGAGGGCCGCAGGCCCGTATCCAGCAGGAGCAGAACAATGACTTCGTC
>CAZSOR010000455.1:0-3375 GCA_964608395.1 uncultured Pirellulales bacterium | reverse complement strand
GCTTCGAGAAATGCGGAAATGAGTACTTTCGCGACTTTACGCTGGCTTTCCATGTCCATTATCGGTTTGTCATTGATGAGCCAGCCCACCGGAGGGCCAGCTTCCAAACTGCCCCAGGCCGTGTTGAATCGACTGTGATTCGCCCGATATACATAGACTGCTGTTTTGAACCAGAAGTTATCATCCGTAAAATGTACGCGTTTGAACTGTCGCAGTCCCATGAATGTTGCCACGTCAGCGTCGTGCCCGCCTTGTATTACAAGGTAGTTCACATTTTCTAACGCTGTAGGATGTCCCGCCGGTTTGTATTGCCCGTCGCAGGGTGCGATTGCTATGACCGACCTGATAGCGAAATTATAATCGAGCTTTACATTGGCATCGTCGGGGTAGCGTTCGAGCCGGTTGAACGCCGCGGCGTGAGCGGCTGATTCTCCGCCGCGGGAATGCCCGATCAGCGCGATTCTGTCCATATCAACCTTGCCTTCGAATATGTGGCCTTCAGTCTGGTTCCATGTGTCCCAGACATTGAGATGCTCCAGTAAGACAAATGCGCGGGCGTCGTTTTCGCCGCCGAATTTCTGATTCAGAAAATTCTCATCCACAGATACGGCGATAAAACCCCGCCCGGCCAGCAGCTTGCCAAGGTACTCATAGCCGGGATCGGAAAAGTCCTTCATGTTGTGGTTGCCGTGCACTATCAGAACGAGCGGAAAAGGCCCGGCGCCATCCGGAAACCATACCCGGCCATTGAGCGGCAGCTTGTTAAAGTCGAATCCCCAGTATCGCGGAATTTTATCGAAGAAATCCATGAACGGGTTTGCGTCCACTGGCTCCGTTTTGAAATCGACGCCCTTACCATATTCCTTGCGACGTTTGTCGTCACCACTTCCGTAGAAATATGTGCGATATGAATAAGGGCCGTCCAGAGAAGGATCCGGCGCATCTATCGGCTCGACGCAATACTCATCCATATAGGAGATGTCCGCCAGATATGATGTCGTGCCGCAGCCTGCCATAGCGATGGATACGAGAATGAGAAGCAACGAACGCCGAAGAGACACTATGATTGTTCCCCGGGAAATAGCTTCTATACTTTTATTTTGAACCATCAGCTTCTACCTTTATATGTAACCGTATCGTTTACCATGAAGGTGGAATCAGAATAGTGAATCCATGGTGCTGTGTCAAACAGGATATTTTTCGCAGTCAACTTCATATGTAATCCGCTGTAGGGAATGTGATATTCTCTTGCTTTTAAATTCACTCTTGGGATAATATTTCCAGCCGGACAAAACCGGAAATTGCTTTTCTCAATAATACTTGGAACTTTTCAAGTATGCCATTAAACGTTAACTACGATTAACACAGGGACAAACAATGAAACCAGCTTCCAAAACACGCTTGAGAGTCGAAAAACTTACTCGACTGCTGAAGGGCAAAAGGCATTTGCTCATCGTGATGCAGGATAATCCCGATCCGGACTCCATTGCCGCGGCGGTTGCTCTTCGCAGATTCGCCAACAGTACCTCTGGCGTTCAATGCTCAATTGCCCACAGCGGAACAGTCGGACGTGGCGAAAACAGGGCTCTGGTTAACTATCTGGGCTTCAATCTACATCAGCTTAACGATATTAAATTTCAGAAGTTTGATCTTATCGCCATGGTCGATACACAACCGGGCACCGGTAATAATTCTTTGCCCGAAACACAGGCGCCCGATATCGTTATTGATCACCACCCTTGTCGCCGCTCCACCAGAAGCGCACAACTGACTGATATTCGTAGTGGACTTGGTGCGACATCGACCATACTTTCCGAGTATCTGCATGAGGCTCAGATTATACCCGATACGCCTTTGGCGACGGCCTTACTTTACGGGATTCGTTCCGATACACAGGATCTCGGCAGAGAAGCGACCCAGGCAGATATCGAAGCGATTGAGTGGCTCTATCCGTTAGCCAATAAAAGAATGCTCAGTGAGATTCAACGCGGTAGTGTGCCAAAGGAGTACTTTCAGATGCTTGCCGAAGCTTTGAAAAACGCCCGAATCTACGGAAATGCCATTGTCACGTCAATAGGCCAAATCGACAATCCGGACATGATCGGTGAGGTGGCAGACCTACTGTTGCGCGAGGACAAGACAACGTGGACTATGTGCATGGGCCTATTCAAAGGTAAAATATTGATATCCCTGCGTACGTCTGATGAGGCCAATAAAGCTGAGACGATTGTGAAACATCTTGTTGCTAGGAGAGGAACCGGTGGAGGCCACCAAACCTATGCCGGCGGTCAGATACCTTTAAAGCAGAACACCCAGGCGGAATTTACGCGGATGGAAAAGCAGCTCCGGCGGAAGTTTGTTTGTTTGATCGGTGCCGACGAGCATCAAGCCGTCAAATTAATCGTCGAGGCAAAATAAGGAGATGACGTTCACATGATACGCATGGTTCTCATCAGACACGGACAGAGCACGTGGAATAAGGAAAACCGTTTCACGGGATGGACCGATGTGGACTTAACCGAACAGGGAGTACGCGAAGCCCGTAACGCCGGAGTCATCCTTAAGCAGGAGCATTTCACCTTTGACATGGCCTTTACATCCGTATTAAAAAGGGCAATCAGGACGCTCTGGATTGTGCTCGAACAGATGGATTTAATGTGGATTCCCGTCGTGAACTCCTGGCGTCTGAATGAACGACACTACGGGGCCTTGCAGGGCTTTAATAAAGCGGAGACAGCAAAAAAATTTGGAGAGGAACAAGTCCATATCTGGAGGCGCAGCTATGATGTCAGACCTCCCATACTGGAGAAGACGGATCAACGCTATCCCGGCAAGGATGCGAAATACAAAGACTTAGACCCCAAAGACATTCCAGTGGCTGAATGCCTGAAGGACACTGTCAATAGATTCTTGCCTTACTGGCACGAATCAATGGTGCCTGAATTGAAGAAGGGAAAATTTTTTTTGGTCTCCGCCCATGGTAATAGCATAAGGGCCTTGGTTAAATATCTGGACAATATACGTGATGACGAGATCACTCAGCTTAATATCCCAACCGGTGTACCATTGATATACGAGCTCAGTGATGATTTAAAACCGCAGAAACATTATTATCTTGGTGATACCAATGAAATCGCCAGGGCAATACAAACCGTTGCCGAGCAGGGCAAGATCAAAGCTGAATGAAAAATAACAGACACCCGATTTCCTCAAATTGTATGCGGCTTAGTCACTGCAACATCAAGTATTCATGAATAATGGCGGAAACTGGACGCCACGTCTGATGAATTCCTAAAACCAGGCTTCCTAAGAAAAAACGAACATGCTACGGTTTGTCTGTAGCGCTATTGGTAGTTTTACGTTCTATACTGTAGA
>CAZSOR010000454.1:0-3389 GCA_964608395.1 uncultured Pirellulales bacterium | reverse complement strand
GCAATCAAGAAATCGTGCCGTCGAGCTGTCGTTGATAGATGTTTTTATAACGAGAAGGCGGGGGGTATAGATGGAGGTGCCGATATCGTTGATTTTGGGGTGTTGTATATTTTCACTGAAACTCTGGCGCGGCTGATCACCGTCAGCGCCAAGAGGAACGGATTTGATAATTTTACAGGAAATTTTCTTTCTCATTTCATCACCCCAACGATAACTATTGTAGCAAAATCGCGAGGTGAAATCAAGAGAAATCTCGCCGGCCGGAGTGGGTGACGGGGTAAATGTTTCGCTCGGGGTGATAATATTCGCGATGAGATGATTTTATGGGACGAGAGGCGAATTTATTATGGATAACTATCGAATCTATGGTATAGAATGTTTTGCTTTAGTACGGTAAGGAATATGCTGATGCAGATTATCGCCAAGTGCCCGGAATGTAGCAGAACATGGCTGCTCGACAGCAGCTTCGCGGACCGGAGAATTCGTTGCCGGAAGTGCGGCCGACTTTTCAAGGTGCCGAAGCCGGATGAAGTGCCGAAGGCGGCCGAAGTGATAGAGCGGGCCAAGGGCACTATTTACGTGGACGAAGACGGCAAGACCTACGGCTGAGCATCCGGTTTGGGATTGAGGGAACTTTTGGGTTGCTCGATGCCGAGGGCGGTCTCGATCCTCGCGATTCTTGCCGAGAATTCCGCTAATCGGCCGTCGATAGAGTCCAGGGTTGTGACAACATATTTGAGGTCCGTGCCGACCATAGATTGATTCTGCTGCGTCAGGTCCATGTAGCGTTCCATCAAACGCTCGTAAGAGTCCATGACGCGGGCGAGATCGGTTTTGTATTCGGGTATGGTCAGGTGGGGCTGGATCTCGTAAGTTTTCTGGCCGCCCTCAATTGATGCCGAAAGCCAGACCAAAACTGAGCAGGCAATAATGACCACTAAGACGGCTAATGTGTTTCTGTTTGTTTTCATAGGATTATCTCCAATCGACTATGTTAGGTTTATCGGCAGAAAGGAGGCGGAGTATCAGAGGTTGAGGAAAAACTTCCTTCGACGGCGGCAGGAAAATCGCAAACGGTCAAGTTTGGCGGATTAGATATGGTTCCGATAAATTGCTGTATCGAAGCGTGCTTTGAGGACTGATTTGCGGATTCTTCGCTACAGGTCCAACGTTTCGAGGATTTCTTTCAAAGAAAGCTCCGCGCAGCAGATAACGGTGTCGGCCGCTCCGTAGTATATTCTGACGTTGTCACCTTCGCACAGCAGCCCGCAACTGAAGACGGCGTTTCCGAAGAAGCCGTCACATTCGTAGCCGACCTGCGGTTCAAGAATTGGCTTGTTTGCTCTTGCGATAATCTTCCACGGCTCGGCGCCGTCCAGCAGGACCGCCCCGAGACAGTAGCGATTGTTTCGGTCGACTCCGTGGTATATTTCGAGCCAGCCGGAGTCGGTTTTGAAAGGTACGGTGCCGGCACCGACCTTCGCCTCGTCCCAGTGACCCGGGTTAGGTCCCATCAGGCAGCGATGGTTTCCCCAGCAGTGCAGGTCGGGCGATTCGGCGATCCAGATTTCCTGCTTGTTAAAGAGGGGGGAGACGGGCCTGTGCAGGGCGTAAAATTTGCCCTCGACTTTTCCGGGAAAAAGCAGGGCGTCCTTATTTTCCGGGCAGAAGATGACGCCGTGACGCTGGAAAGAGATGAAATCCTTCGTGGATATCAGGCAGGTTGTCACTCCAAGGGGAGAGACAGCGACGTAACTGATATAGTATACGCCGTCGATCAGGCTGATCCGCGGGTCTTCGAGGCCGAATGTTTCATAATTGTTGGCCGGGGAGATCGAGGGGACATCGTCAATCTCGAAATTGATGCCGTCTTTGCTGCGCGCCAGCCTGAGATGCGAAATAGAAGTCAGGTAAGTCTGGGCCGGTTTGATTATCAGTCTGGGATCCGAAAAGTCGATTTCCGGATCATCTTTTGGAAATTCTATAGTGACAGGCCGCTCTTCGGCGACATCGTAAACGGCGGCCGATACGACATCCGGATTCGTGTTAACCGGTCTTTCCGCCACTCGAAGCAGCAGAATGATCTGGTCTTCGAGGCGAGTGACGCCGGCATTAAAAACGCCGATTACTTCAAAGTCGTCGGCGGAAGTTTTCACATGTTCCGGCTTAATTACAGGATTATGTGGTGAACGGAAAACATTCATATTACAGTTCCTTAAATTTTCGATCCGAAAGCGGAAAGAACAGGCGACGGTACGACACAAATTATTCGACAAGAATAGCCGTTCGCACCGTTAAATGCAAGTCCTGCGGGATAAAACATCCAACCCGGCTAATAGTGGACCTTGTAATAAGGACGCTGTTTATGTTATAATGAAGAAGTTTATTTGTACGAATTTGCTTTTTTGCAGGCTTAAAAAGTTAAATCTGTACTCATTGGTCTAAAACACAGGAGGCAGGATACAGGCAATGATCAAACGCATGAGAATCCCGTTACTAATCCCGATATTGGTTGTTTCTGTTATCTGCTTTGCTCAAGACGAACAGGCCGACCAGGCAGGTATCCCGTTGTCAATTAACGAGCTTATGGCCTCCAATAGCGGTTGTATTCAGGATCCACAGCGTCAGTACGATGACTGGATCGAAATCCATAACTACGGCATCGATGCGATTGATATGGGCGGCATGTACCTGACGGATAATCTGTCCGATACGACCAAGTGGCGGATACCATTCGGTAATCCCACTGTTACTACTGTCCCGGCAGGCGGTTTTCTTTTGATATGGGCGGACAATGATACAACCGACGTCGGACTGCACGCGAATTTCAAACTCGACGCCGCAGGCGAAGAAATCGGCCTTTTCGACAGCGACGGAATTACCCTGATCGACAGCATTACTTTTGGCAATCAGGCTACCGATATCTCCTATGGCCGCTATCCCGATGCCGGTGACTACTGGCAGAGTTTCGATTCACCAAGCCCGGGAGCCCAAAATATTAGTGCCTATTTAGGCGAGGTTGCAGAAGCGGAATTCAGCCATAACCGCGGATTTTACACTTCGCCTTTCTCATTGACAATCGCTACCGAGATCGATGGGGCTGATATTTACTATACTCTCGACGGCTCCGAGCCGTATGATACCGAAAGTGGCGGCCGGTCCCCGAACGGCATCATCTATACCGACCCGGTCCCCATCAATAAGACCACATATTTACGAGCGATAGCGGTCAAGCCGGGCTGGATGCCGAGCAAAATAAATACTCAGACGTTTATTTTTCTTGATGACGTCCTCCAGCAGCCGCGGAGTCCTTCGGGATTTCCAACGAGTTGGGGCGGCACTTCCGCCGACTATCAGATGGATCCGGATATCGTTCAGGATTCGCGTTA
>CAZSOR010000453.1:0-3414 GCA_964608395.1 uncultured Pirellulales bacterium | reverse complement strand
CTTATGTTATCGGATGTATCGCCACAAAAACTAAAATATCTGGCTAAACACGTACAAAACTGGTGGCATTGAAATCGGAAGAATAAATTTACATGACGTCATTGACTGTCAATCCACCGGCGGTAAATCTGATCGATTTTGCTCTTGTCGATCCGGCCATCCCAAACAGCCACAGCATAGCACAATACCAACGGCTTGTCCGAAGTCACCTCCAGCGGCTCCTTGTGCAGATTGAGCGTTGCCGCCAGGTAGGCGAAAGGTGTGGTCATTGTGAACCAATGCGTCGGATGGCGCAGATTTTCCGGATGACCGAACATCGCTATTGTTACAGTCTTGCCGTCCGCCTCTGCGGTATAAGCACACCAATCCGCCCGGGCAAGCCGTTCGGCACCCCGTACGATATCGCCCGACTGACCGGCGGCGTTGAGAAATTGCCCCCCCGTGTCCATCGACTCTAAAAATCGCATACCTAAACCGAAATAATGCGAGCCTGTGAGCGTCATCGATTTCTTGCCTGACGGCACTGCGAGGCTGGATTGCCAGCTCAATAGCGTTGCCTTGACATCGTCTATTTGACAGACTTTGATTGAGCGGTGCTCTTTCAGCAGCAGCTCCCGGCTGCGGGGATTGATCCATTCGATCTGCTCGGTGAATCCTGCGCCGGGCACATCACCGTTCCTGTCAATTCTCATATCACCAAAACGCTTATGCAGTTCCCGGCCCGGCTCTGTTTGCTCTTCCCAGAAATTCACGCCGTCCACTGCAACCGCATACATCAGAGCATGGTGGTGAAGGTGGTCGTGTGGTGCATCGCGCAAAACGTTAATCCCGCTCGGCGAATACAACTGCTGCACGTACGGCTTGAAAGGCACATCCTCGTAACGATAGCGGAGTAAGCTACGCTGTCCCCGGAGAACCGATACGGAATTCGCCTCCATAGCAATACGCATCGGCTCTTCCGCCATCGCTGTATCGGACAGCGTCAAAAAGCCCAAAGCCAAAAGTAAGAGAATAGTGACATTCCTGAATTTTTCCATAACAGCATCTCCTTTAGTATTTCCAAACGCCCTCACAAGGGAGCATCATTTCCATCCCATTGGTAATTCCACTTAGCCATGTATTCCGGGCCGGGAAGGAACTTATCGTTCGTCTCTTTGAGTTTTCGAGATAGTATCGTTTCCAGCTCTTGCTGAATTTTCGCATACTTCGGATCGTTACACAGATTTTTCAATTGATACGGATCCACCTGGTTGTCGTACAGCAGCCACGGTCCTTTGAGGTCACGCACATAAGTGTAACGTCGCGTGCGTACGCCCCGATACTCCCGACCGCCCCGCTGGTAATTCCATTGATGAAACGGCACCGGGCACATAATCAAAGCCGCATCGTTGTCGGGCTGCTGTGTCTCTTTGATTACACCTGAAAAATCTGTGCCCTCAACCGATTCAGGAACGGCAATGCCGCTCAGGCCAAGCAGCGTCGGCATAATATCAGGGGTATTGATCGGCATATCGATTGTCCTGCCGGACTTGCCATGCACCACAGGATAACGGAGCAGCAGCGGAATTCTGACCGACTCGTCCCACGGCTTTTGTTTCTTTGTATGGCCGTGAGAACGCAACATATCACCGTGATCTGAGGTAAAGACGAAAATCGTATTCTCTTCAACCTGGCATTCTTTTAAGGTATCGAGAACATCTCCGATACAGTCATCCAGTGCGGCAATATGCGCATAATAACCGGCCAGCTCTTCCCGGGCTTTCTGCTTCAATGACTTAGGAACGTTGGGATGAACGCTGACTACGGCCGGATCAAACATACCGCGGTACTTCTCCGGAGCCGTCTGGTATGGGGCGTGCGGCGGACCCCACGACATGAACAGAACGAAGGGTGACTTGTTGGCATGCCGGCGAATGTACTGCTGAGCTTCGCGTGTCTGAGCGACAGCGTCGTAACCGTCCCAGTAACGCTGGACAGGCGTCTCGGCATAGTAAAGCGAGCGATTATAATTATGGGTGCACTCGCATACCCGCCAGAAGCCAAAGCCCTGCCTTCTTTCTTCGGGAATAAAAGCGCTTCTGCCAACCTGGAGAGATGTATCCCTATCGTGGCCATTCAGGTGCCATTTACCGATATATCCCGTTTTATAACCGGCCCGCTTGTAGGTCTTGCCGATTGTTGTCGCATCGGGATTCAAGGGTTTGTCGTTGTGGAAGACGCCATGGGTGAGCCAGTATTGTCCCGTCATCAAGCTGGCGCGGTAGGGGCTGCAGACCGGACAGCCGGATACGGCGTTGCTGAAATTGATACTTTCTTTCGCCAGCTTGTCAAGGTTTGGTGTCTTGACTTGTTCGTTCCCCGCATAGCCGGTCGCCTGGGCTCGCCACTGGTCAGCGAAGATAAAGACGAGGTTCGGGCTACCGGCAGGACGGTTTACAGCCGAACCTTCCGCCCAGGATAATTGCCGCATTAAAGCAACCGAGGCTGTCCCAGCCGCTGCCGTGCGCAAGAACTGCCTTCTGGAACTACGTTCTTCCATAAAATCACCTATATCATGCTCTGCTGCAAACCGCCCGTCAAATGAATTTCTTTAGATGTTCGATACTTCGCTCGGCCTGTTCGATTGTCCCACACTCGACGCTCAGCACTAAGTCACGAGGCGCTTCCTTGCATGCTTCGATTACGCTCTTCCAGTCGATGACGCCATCGCCGCAGGCACAGCCGGACGGCGTGCCCGTCACTTTGCCGCGCTCGTCCTCGGACTGCTCGATCGAAATATCCTTGGCGTGAACGTGCACAAGCTTGTCTTTGACCCGGCCAAGCCATTTAACCGGATCCTCGCCGCTCAGGTAAGAATTGCCGGTATCGAAGTTGACTCCGATAGTGGGCGAGTCAACCAGCTTGCAGATTTTGTCCAGGCCGTTGGGAGTTTTGCTGTACTGCTGGTGCGGTTCCAGTCCGATCAGTATTCCTCGCGGCTCGGCAACCGCCGCCGCCTCGGTCAGCACATAACGCATCAGGACGTGGTCTTCGGCTTCCGTGGTCCAGGGCGGCTTCGGGCCTTCGTCCGTATTGACTACGGGAGCGCCGCACTCTGCTGCGAAACGAATCGCCTGCTTTAGATAGTTGCCGCTGATGTCGGGTTTGCAAAGCGCCGTATGCGACGACAGGCCGGATAGCTTAATCCCCGCCTTTTCGCACGCCCGCTTGATGCGGTAAGGATCGTCCAGCATCGAAACGGTCATGTAGTAACCGGCCTCGCTCATTAGCTCGCGGCCCCAGTGGACCCATGGTTCGATGTATTCGTATCCCAGTTTAGCGGCCTTTTCCACGGCCCATTCAAAGCCCTTGTCGGCATGCCGGACAAACTCCGTATTCACTCCAATCGACACCTTTGCCATTTCATAATCTCCT
>CAZSOR010000452.1:0-3415 GCA_964608395.1 uncultured Pirellulales bacterium | reverse complement strand
GCTATGTTTGGATCGCAGTCTTTGTCGGACGCTATCATGACAAGCAGTGGAATGACCATCTGGGCGGGATAGTCATCATTTCTCCTCTGTTGGTATTAGGGGCCATAGCCTTGATTCAACTTCTGGCACTGCCGTTGTTCCGTACTACCCCTAGTCATGCCACTTTTAGATTGGCGGTGATCAACGCCAAAGGACAGTGCGCCAACAGAGTAACGCTGCTGCGGCGCTGGGCGATCGTTTGGCTTCCACTGTTTTTCCCAATGTTGTTCGTGGCTTTGTTGATTAAAAGGGGTGAGCATAACGCAGCTTTCATCTTAGCTATCGTTTTGCTTGTCCTATGGATCAGCGCAGCGGTCTATGCCGTTATTGTTCCCAACCGTGGCCTGCACGACCGGTTGGCGGGCACATGGGTAGTGCGGCGTTGAATTTCCCGAAATAAAGTAAAAAATAGGTGACTGTTTCTGCTAAAAGCACCCGGCGACGGCAGCATGAAAAGCTATCAGGATAAGAAAGAATCTGCGTTTGCGTATCATAAAAAACACCTTTCAAGTGAAGAGGAGAATATCAAAGAAGTTTGAGCAAGGCAAGCCTCCCGCCATACAAAACGTGGACTTCGGCAAAGACAAGGATTACAGAATACTGTGCAATCTCGCGGCGAATAAGGTAATATGAGCAGTCGAACTCCAGTCTTTTTAAGGTGATAATATGAAAGGTCAAAGTGCGATGAACATAAGTGCTATAAAAAACATATTCTTAATGTTTTCAATAAGTGTCTTCCTGATACCAGTGAACGCCATACATGCAGTGACCGTTGAGAAAAGCGTGGGCTCTCGATCCGTTTTCGATGGCATGCCGCTAAAGAGGGTCCTCGCTGCCGGCCATGGCGGCGAGAATCTGCTCGACCCAGGCGTCTGGAGACCCTGGCAAAAGGGATTCGAAAAAAACGGTGGAGTCTTCATTTGTGACAACGCATCTGACGCCCAGGTCCAGCGGGGCATTTCACAGACCGTCGTAATAAACCAGAGCAGGCCCGAACCAATTGTGGCGGTTGCCTGGAGCAAAGCCGAAGCGGTACACGGTAGTCGAGATAGTAACTACTCCCTCTATCTTGACCTTGTTTATTCCGATGGCAGTACCCTCTGGGGTCAGGTTTCCCCTTTCAATGTCGGGACTCATGATTGGGAAAAAGCACAGGTCATTGTATTCCCGGAAAAGCCCATAAAATCGGTGTCTTTTCACATGCTTTTGCGGCGGCATCCGGGCAAAGCCTGGTTCCGCAATCCTGAACTGCGAGTTGTCAAGCCGCCGGCCGGTGCATGCCTGTTCGACGGTGTACCTGTTTCACTATCGGATTTTACGGGAGAAGGTTTCCAGGTTCGTGACGTGGCCGCTGATTCCGACTTCGTCCGATTCGAACGCCGTGCCATGGGATTGGAACTTGAGTATCGCCAGGAGCAAACGGGTAAAGCTACTTTCTATGACGTTACCATCTCCGATACGACCGGCAAGGATCGAGCCGTCACTTTGGTTTATGCTGTTCCGGTACCTTTAGAAAAGTGCCTTTGGCTGCAGGATCCGCGTCGAAGTCTGGCTGTCGAGGCGAATCAGGAATACGTGAATGCCGGCAGCTTCTCGGCGGGAGCAAACGGCCGGCTGTCACGTTATCCATTCGCTGCGTTGGTTAGCGGCAATCAGGGCATCGGCCTCGGTATTGACATGGACCGGCCGGCATTTTTCCGCGCCGGCTACAACGCTGAAACCAAAGAGCTGTTCCTGGCTTACGACATCGGGTTGGCGCCCGAGAAACCCAAAGCTCGTTTGCGTTTCTGCAAATTTACGTTCGATCCGGAATGGGGCTTTCGTGCCGCCCTCGCGCGATACTACGAAACATTCCCGGATCAATTCCGTTGCCGTACGCCTGAACAGGGACTCTGGATGCCTTTCGCCAGGATCAGCGATGTTAACGACTGGCATGACTTCGGCTTCAAGTTCAAGGAGGGTACCAACGAAACAGGGTGGGACGACAAGAACCGTATCATTACCTTCCGTTACACAGAGCCTATGACCTGGTGGATGTCCATGCCCAAAGAGATGCCCCGCACACTCGAAAGTGCCTTGGCCGAGGCTCGGCGTCTTGCCGATGAAAAAGCAGATCCGCGGGCCAGGGCCTTATTCACCAGCGGCTTTCATGACCACATGGGGCAGTTCCCCGCCCGCCTGCAGGATACGCCCTGGTGCAATGGGGCTGTTTGGAGCATAAATTCCATGCCGAAAATCAAAGGTGACATTACGGATTTCAAAAATAAGTGGAGTACGGAACGTCGAGAAAAACTTTATGGCCCCAAGGCCAAAAGCGATTTGGACGGCGAGTATATTGATTCGAGCGAAGGGTATGTGACAGACGAGCTTAACTTTAGAAGGGACCACTTCGCCGCTGCTGAGATACCTCTGACCTTCTCGCTCGATAGCAGAAAGCCGGCTATTTTCCGCGGCCTGATATCTTTTGAGTATGTACGTGCCCTCGCCAGAGATGTTCATGCAATGGATAAACTCATGATGGCTAATTCTACTCCCCATAATCTATGTTGGCTGGTGCCGCAGTTGGATGTAATAGGCACTGAGACCAATTGGAATCCGAATGGAAGATGGCGGCCGATGTCTGACCGTGACATGCTTTATAAACGTTCATTGTGCAAGGGCAAGCCTTTCTGTTTCCTGATGAATACTCGTTTTGAGGACTTTTCCCATGAACTCGTCGAGAAGTATATGAAGCGGTCGCTTGCATACGGCATGTTTCCGGGCTTTTTCAGCCACAACGCTTCACAGGGGCATTATTTCTCCCGGCCGGAACTCTACGAACGAGATCGGATCCTCTTCAAGAAATATGTCCCCTTGTGTAAATTAGTCGCCGAGGCAGGTTGGGAACCGGTTACACTGGCTCATTCGAGCGACAGTCATATTTACGTGGAACGATTTGGCGACAAGCTCTTTACCGTGTTCAACGATAGTTCCGAACAGCGAACCGTAACGATCAAGCTAAAGCGGGACACGCCAAAGACCTCTCGCGAATTAATTCATGGTCGGACTATCACGTGGGACAAGCAACAAATCGACCTCACTATCGAGGGCGAGGACGTAGCAATAATCGAAATCAACTGATTTGAGAGAACAACAATGAAAAACGTATTGTTTTTGGTTACGGGAGTAATAGTTTGTGTGAGTCAGGCATGTCCGCTCGTGCGGGCAGACGAGACAGGTGAAAGGCCGTGGTCTGTTGGCTACGCCGAAGCAGACATTACGCCTGCGCCGGGGCAGGTTCAGATGTCAGGCTTTGGCCGCGAGCGATATGCACACGGCGTGCTGGCGCCGCTGTTGACGCAGGTTGTGATCCTACGCGATGGAGAAGACAACACGG
>CAZSOR010000451.1:0-3420 GCA_964608395.1 uncultured Pirellulales bacterium | reverse complement strand
GTCTCGAAACTGTTACGCGCCCCTAATTTGCGGATTTGAAAATCGAGCATGCCGGCCAGCTCGCTCTCGGTGACACCGGGCTTGATGTACGGCAGGGTTTGTGCGAGGGCCTTTATTGAAATGGCAGCGGCAGACCTGATTGTTGCAATCTCGCTTTCGTCCTTGATGCTGCGCACGGTCTCGATAATGCCTGCTGCTGTTCTGAACCGGGTTTTGACGTTCTTTTTCAACTGCTCAAAGTCCACCAGCGAAACGGAGTCTTCAACGGCTACAGTTCGGACGGATTTTAATTTCTTTACCAGTACAGCGACGGCGCCTGCCATCGGCCCGGCACGGTCGATGATTTTGCAGCTCGGGCATTCTTTCTGTGCCTGCTCGGTGTATCTGCTGTCGGTCAGAAGATACACCCTGCCTCCGGCGATGGCCGCCCAGCTATCCTCGCCGAGAAAGCCGGTCATGTAAGTGACATTGGCAGGCTTTGTGACGATCAGGAATCGTATTTTCTTTTTATCCAGTTCGCGGCGAATCGCCCTGATGCGCTTGCGTATAATATCTATATTCATTCGGTCTGTTCTCCAATCGATACTATTTGCCGATGCTCAGCGGCCGAGCACGTTCTTTGCCGGGGCCCACTTTTTCTGCCAGGCGGGGTAATCATTTGCCAGCAGATCTGTCGCGTAATATCCGAGCCAACTGTATCCGTTGCGGCGCTCGTATGATATCTCGGCCAGTGTCGCTTTCGGTATGCCGTCCCGGCTGCAAAAGATAGGCTTGTTGGTCTCGATGTCATAGAACCGGGCCCATATCCGAGGCGCCGAAGCATCCTCGACAATCACCTTGTCCCAGCTATTTGATTCTGCCCTGTTTTGTTTTCGAATCTGCCTGATCCCTTCGAGCCCGGCCTGGTCGAACCATGTTACCGCTGCTTGTACGGCCTCGATTATCTCCGGCCCGGGCCTGTCAATGCTCATCAGGAACCTGACAATACCCACAGATTCAGCCCCGCTGATCGAGGCTAATTCGTAACTGCGGGCCTTTCTCGGGACGAAGGTCTTCTCATCGTGCTGGGCGCACCATGCCGTCTTTTTGCCGTTCACGACGATCTGGCATTTCAGGATGCACTCAATGCCTTTTGGCACGGCTGCTTCGGCCCTGCGACAGCGGTCCTCATCGACAAAGGCATAGGGCGGCTTTTTCCCGGTAATATCGCCGAGCAGGTCAAGCACACCGATCATCGTGCCGTCATTGAACGTGATGTGCCTCGCATAGCCGGTGGGATTCGGGTAGCGCTGCGGCCAGCCGCCATTGTCATACTGGGCTTCGAGCATGTAATCCAGCCCCTTGAGAAAGGCGTCTTTGAAGCGTTCGATTCCGGTGGCTTGATAGACTATCGCCAGGTATTGCATCTGCGTGCGGGTAGCCCCGTTGTCCAGCGTGGAATCATTCTTACTTTTGGCCTTGCGCAGCTCAGCCTTGTCCTGCTCGTTCAGGACAGATGCCATGTCGATATTTTTCTGCCAGCCGCCTGAATCGCGCTGGTGCAGAAGAAGGTTATCGGCAATGCGTATTGCCTGGTCGGTAGCGTAGAACTCCGGTCGCTGGTTGAGGCATCGTCTCCACGATATGGATGTGGCGGAATTTTCCCTGCCCTGGGTACCGGAAACAATTGCCAGGGCAAACAAACAAAGCGAAAACTTCAGTGTAAATCGTATCATATTTATAATATTTACAGAAAACCGCGAAAAAATAAAGCCTTTTTCGCCGGCGCGTTTGGCTTTTCTCTGCCTGGTTCTTATACTTTCTGTAGATAAAGACCTTGCTGGGGGGGAAACCGGTTGGCGTAGAAACATGGACCCGCCTTTGATGTTTTCCGCAAGGGAGAAGAACTGCTTGTAACGCCCGATTTTTTCCCGGATAGGACGGCTTTTAGAGCCGTCCTTTTTTTATATCTTGTAAGAGCTCCCTTTTGCCGGTACAATACGGCAGTTTTTTTATTCTTAATCTTTGGATTTCCTTAAATTATGTTATTACCGATTCGGACAAGCATTAAGCCGAGACGAACACCTTATGCGAATTACGCCCTCGTAGCTGTCAATGTGGCTATTTTCCTGCTGAGCTATTTCCCCCATGTTGAATCGTACGGAGGCCCGACGGAATATATTCGGCAATGGGCCAATCAGTTCGTGCTCGATCCCAGACCGGGGCATCTGTTTCTTTGGCAGTTTGTCAGCTACGCCTTTTTACACGCCGGCCTTATGCATATCGTCGGCAATATGTTCTTCCTGTACCTGTTCGGCAATAACGTTAACGACAAGCTCGGCCATATCGGGTACCTGGCCTTTTATTTAGCGGGGGCGGTTTTTAGCGGGATAGGACATACACTTCTGAGTAGTGCATCTGTTCTCGGAGCCAGCGGGGCCGTTGCCGCCGTAACGGGGGCTTATCTGGTACTGTTCCCGCAGACGTTAATCACCGTTATCTACTGGTTCTTTTTCATCGGCACCATGGAGCTGCCGGCGATGTACTTTATCGCTTTCAAGCTCATCATCTGGGACAATATGGTCGAACCTCGTTTTGCACCTCCGGTCGCCATTGCCTACGGGGCACATCTGGCGGGATATATCTTTGGAATCGGAGCGATGGTCGTTTTGCTTGCAACCCATATCCTAAGCGGCAGCAATTACGATTTGTGGGCAATGATAAAACTCTGGAATCGGCGCCGCCGCTATCGCGATGCAGTATCGAGCGGCTACGACCCGTATACCGGCCGGACTAAGATAAAAGTAAAAGAGGTTATCAAAAGCGCCGCCGAGCAACAAAAGGAGGAGCAATTAAGGCAGCTTCGCAGCGAGATTAGCGATCGGATGATACAGCGTAATTTGCCCGCCGCGGCCGAACTCTTTATCGAGCTGATGGAACAAGACAGTGAACAGATTTTGCCCCGCCAGCAGTTGCTGGATATTGCCAATCAGCTTGCCGGCGATAATAAGCACGCCGAATCGGCGCGGGCCTATGAACAGCTTTTATCTCACTATAGTACCTATGAATACGCCGAACAGGTCGAGCTGATGTTAGGTATCATATATGCGCGCTATCTGAATCAGCCCGAGTCGGCGGTAAAACATTTACAGATCGCGGAAAAGAAACTCACCGACCCCGGCCAGTTAAAGATGTGCCGGGATGAACTTGCCCGCGTACAAAACGCTTAGGTCAGGGCTGTTCGCGGTCCGCCCACACAATTGCAATTCAGGCAGCTTCGCTCGAATACATAATTCTTTTTAAGTCCGGTTTTACCGGGAGCATCCCCGAGGCGGATAAAAATCCCGTTTTCAGCCTCTTTACGGCCGGGCGGTAAAATTCTCCAAAATTCGTCAAATCAGCCTCCCCGGACAGGCAAAAAGAGGTAAAATACCGCTGGAG
>CAZSOR010000450.1:0-3426 GCA_964608395.1 uncultured Pirellulales bacterium | reverse complement strand
TGCTGGGTAAGTTCCCCGGTTTTGAGCTTACCTCTGCTATGACGACTTTTCTCTATCCTGTAGTCAGGCATGTTTCCTTAACTATCCGCAGCAAGAGCAGCCGATTTGCATCCGAAGAAGAAGTCCTTGACGAACTGGCCGCCCCCAAATCCGGGGAAAGTGAGCATTACCGTTCGGAACTGGCCGCTGTATTGATTGTATTGCCTGCTGAGCAGCGTGAGGTTCTGTTAATGCGGTTCGTGGACGATATGAGCCTTCAGGAGATCGCTACGGCCCTACAGATTCCCGTCGGGACGGTAAAGTCAAGGCTTCACAATGCCTTATGTGTACTTCGCAAAGACCGCAGGACACGAGACTATTTCCTTGAATGAGCAGCAGAGCCGATCCTCCAAAACTTCTGTTCATAAAGAAAAGGACGAGGACATTTCAGCCGTTTTGTAGTTGACGCCGACAGCAGTCTCTGCTACAATAACCATTAGCATCTATAGCGGAAGCATCTTGTCGAAAAGCAGTTTGTTTCGTTCTGTCAGAAAATTGAAAAGCGAGGTGGTTTTTCTATGCCCGAAAGGCCGGCAGAGGAGGTCGAAACATTATAACGACGGCGAGAAAATCAAGAGTTTTTAGGACAATTCCTTTAATGCTCATCGTGGTGGTGTTCTGCCCCTTTACTTATGGCAAGGTCATATACGTAGACAACGATGCCGTTGGTCTAAATGACGGCTCATCATGGCAGAATGCTTATAATTTTCTCCAGGATGCGCTGGCCGATGCCGAGACTACCATAAAACCAGTTGAAATCCGCGTAGCGCATGGTATTTACAAGCCAGATCAAGGAGTAATTCAAACACTTGGCGACTGTACTGCCACATTCCGACTCATTAATGGTGTAACTATCAAAGGAGGTTATGCAGGTGCAGTGGAACCAAATACAATCGATATTGAACTATACGAAACTATCCTGAGCGGTGATCTTAGCAGAAACTATATAGATGTAAATGATTCTGGTGATTTGCATGATACACCATACCGATATGACTATAGTTGGCATGTAGTAACAGGCAGCAATACTGATGAAACCGCTGTTCTTGATGGATTTACAATTACCGGCGGATATATTTGGGTGGTTGCATATAACTTAGGTGGACCGCCAACTGGCGGTGCCGGAATGTTAATTTCATCAGGAAGCCCAACACTAATCGATTGTACATTCACTGATAATGAAACCGGCAACGCCGGTGGAGGATTACTAATCTATGATGACAGTAATCCTACGTTGCTCAACTGCAAATTTACAAGAAACTATGCCGGATCGGGGGGTGGATTATTTAGCTCAACAAGCAGTCCAACACTTATCAATTGTATATTTAGTGATAATTATGCCCAGCATCAAGGTGGTGGAATTTATAACGTCAGTGGAAATCCAATCTTGACCAACTGTACATTCAGACGTAACTCGACATATGGATCAAGAAATAAGGGCGGTGGGATGTACAATAGAAATAGCAGCATTGTGCTTACCAATTGCACGTTCATTGAAAACTCGGCAGCTACTGGTGGAGGAATGTTCAACAAAGACTGTAACACTGAGCTAAACATGTGCGAGTTCGGAGGGAATACCGCTTCAAGTTATAGTGGTGCTGTCTCAAACAGTGGTCAACTGATTGTGAAAGGATGCGTTTTTAAGGAAAACTATCCAGGAGCCGTAGAGGATGGCGGCAGCCCAATCGGTCCCATATTTACAGACTGCACCTTCAGTGGAAACTCGTCTCCATATGACGGTGGAGCTGTGTGTGTCTATATGGCGACATTCAGTCACTGTCTCTTCGCTGGAAACAGGTCATTAGGAGAACACAGCACAGGCGGAGCTGTATATAGCTTTTCAACTGCAACATTTAACAACTGCACCTTCAGCAATAACTGGGCAGATTCCAGGCGTGCTATATACTGCAGCGGTATAGCAAACGTGAACAATTGCATATTCTGGGGATCCAAGGATCAAATACGTGCTCATAATTCTTATCAATTTCTTGTGGATTATTCTGACACCCAGGGCGGATGGACGTGGCCAGGTGAGGGTAATATCGATGCTGATCCGTGTTTTGCTGATCCTGGCTATTGGGCTGATGCGGATGACCCGAATATTGTTGATGAGCCTAATGATCCCAACGCCGTCTGGGTAGATGGCGATTATCACTTGAAGTCTCAGGCCGGCAGATGGAAACCGGATAGCGAAAGCTGGATTCAGGATGATGTAACGAGCCCCTGTATCGATGCCGGCGATCCGAACAGTCCCATCGGCCACGAGCCGTTCCCGAACGGCGGCATTATTAATATGGGCGCCTACGGCGGAACAGCCGAAGCAAGTAAATCATACTTCGGCAAGCCGGTCTGCGAAACCATCATCGCAGGCGATATAAACGGTGACTGCAAAGTTGACTTCGATGATCTTATGATCTTAATGGCCCATTGGCTCGGCGACTATACGGCCCAGGATTAAAACCAACACGGCAGGACTATCCGTAGCTTTGGCGGAAAGCCGAGTAGATTTACGATTGAGGATTTTGGATTTCCATTTTTCCAGCGTAATCCTCGAAATCAGCGGTTTATGAAAACGATTATCCACAGCACGCATTACGCAATACTCTCTACGCAATACGAACAAAGACCGCCGTCTCATGGAGACCTTGCAATTTACTATTTACGACCACAGTGGGATACCCCACGTGGTGTCCCATTTAGTATTGACTATTGCTCTGCATTCTCAGCATCCTCCTTGGCAGAATAATGAATGCCGTGTAATGGAGATTTATTTTAAATATGCCCGCTATTTAGGGTGGCGGTTCGTATAATACTTAACGAAATGAATATTGAGCATAGAAGACAGGATAAACAATGTAAGTTGATTGATGAATTTGAGAATAAGTCATGGATTCCCGCCTTCGCGGGAATGACAAACAACAAATATCAGTGTCAATTAGTGTAAATCCTGTCTAAAAAGAAATGCTTTTTGAAAAAACAAAGCCAATGTTAATATAGGCAAAATAATATTAAGTCAGTAATAGTAAGGATTTATGGAGATTATATTGATTATTGGCGGTTTTGGGCAGCAAAAAACAAAGCCAAACAAAGCCAATCTTAGTTAGCCCCCAGATTTTCTGGGGGTCGAAAAACCAGTTTGAAAAAACAAAGCCAATTTTCAAATGGCTAAAATGAGCTTAAGTATCTATATGAAAGGTGATTATGAAGAATTTTATGCTTTGAGACGGCGAAAAAACAAAGCCAAACAAAGCCAATTACACTCTCCCGGACCGCCTTAAAGAGTGAGAAAAAGAGAAAAATCGTTAGGAACACCTCCTTATTAGAAGGATGAAACAGAAATCTTTGATTTTGGATGGCATTCGGAGTAGACGCGACGTTGGTTTTCTG
>CAZSOR010000449.1:2374-3436 GCA_964608395.1 uncultured Pirellulales bacterium | reverse complement strand
GCCCCGAGCTGAATAATTTTTTCAAGCCAGCCTTTGTTGACGCCCCCGCTGGTCGATCCCCCGCCAATGACAGTGACGTCCGGGTCGGCGGATTTAATGCGGGGATAGACCGCCTTGAGCAGCTTGACGTAGTCTTCGGGAGAACCGCCCACGTTGTAAGGACTTCTCAGGCCGATGCCGATATCCCATTCGTTCCATATCTCGTAGAGGCGGACGTCCTTTCCGAAATGCTGCACAACAAATTCGGCGTATCGGCAGAATCCCTCAACAGCCTCATCCGAACGGGGACGGTCGCCGTCATCGTAAAAGCGATTGGAATAATCCAGAATCAGCATCACATCAAGACCCGCCTCAGCGGCGCTGCGTACGTAATGATCGAGCCGCTCGGGCATCGCCAGCTTGCCCTTTTCCCTCTCGATAGAGGACCAGCCGACCTCATCACGAATCGCGCCAATCCCGGCATTCTTCATGCTCCGGATGTTCATCTGCACGATTCCTTTGTTCTGGCTGAAGTGAGTGCAGACGCCAACGTGGAAAGACTTGCTCGAATTCGGAGCGGCCGGTGCCCTGTCGGCAAACACAGCGTCATTTAACCCGATAGCCCAGATTAAAAACGCCACAATCAATAACTTGAAAAATTCAGTTCGAGCAACCACAAGTTTCTCCTAAATTCCAAAGCGAAATGATAGCAGAAAGGATGCGATTTTGCCAGGCTTTTTATCTTGGACCGTTGTTTTCGCTGCTACTTCTCGATGCGCAGCCTTATCTTGTCGGCCGAACGGGTGTGCCTGCCGACCGAACTGTTTTTTATGCCGGCCGCGATCTGCATGAACCTCGGCAGCGTATAATCGAAGAACTGCCTGTAGCTTTCGCAGAAATAGCTCTCTCGTTCGCCGCCCTGCTCATTGAAGCGGGCTCTGTCTTTCAGACAACCGCCGCGGCAGATATCGAGGTGTCTGCATACGAGGCATTTGTTACATAGCTTTTCCTTGTTGCGGGCAAAGGTTCGCTTTTTGCTGTCGCCGGCAAGTTTTTCCAGGGGCGTTTCAAGAATGTTGCCCA
>CAZSOR010000449.1:0-2274 GCA_964608395.1 uncultured Pirellulales bacterium | reverse complement strand
TTTTTTCTGTAACTCCACCGCCCTTCTGAAAAAATCCACGCCCATCAGCGTCGGCTCGCCCCCCTGCCAGGCAAAACCCGAAACCGGAAAACCCAGCCGCATATAATCTCCGACAAGTTTCTCCAACATCTCGGCGCTCATTCGCTGCTTGCCGTACCCGAATTCGGAGGGCCTGTCCTTATAAAAACAATATCTGCAGTCAATATTGCAGTCCGATCCGGAAGGTTTGATTAGAAGCGTAAAGGGTTGCATTGCAATTCAGGCCGCCACTGATCCGCAAACAGTGATATGCTATGCCGTTTCTCTCTCTTTCAAGTATCCGGACACGTATTTATGGATGATACTGGATATCAGCGTTTGGTAGGGAATGCCCTGTTGGGTTGCCATCACTCGGACCTGATCTAAATCCTTCGAAGACATCCGAATGTTGATCCTCTTGTCTTTTTGGAGTGTATTCCGGGCATACTGCTGAAGTTTCTTGATTTCCCGCTTTCGATTCTTAGCAGGTCTCCATTGATCCTGTTCATACGAATCCAAAATATCCTTCTCTTCGTTATTCACATTTTTTTTCTTCATTTATCTGTCCTTAGGTATTCGCGTGTCGCCTTCCTGCTGGGGATTATCGTTTTCAAGAAGATATCGTCTCCATCCTGCACATAAGGAACGAGATACGCATAATTGTCAATTCTAACGACTGCAATTTTCTGCCCCGGATACTTCTTCTTGTTCGGATGTCCAAGCACGTCAAGAATTTCCTGTGCTTCAAACAAAAGAACAACCTGCTCAAAACAAACACCTCGGTGTTTTATCAGCCATTCGTTCTTCTCATTGTCCCAGCGAAAAACCTTCATTGTTCACACTATATGACAATGTCTGCCTTATGTCAATATTTTATTTGCTCATGCTGGCGTATTTGGGCAGTTCGATCTCTATGCGTAATGCTCCCTCGTCGCGTGATCCGGTTGCAGGACCACCATGTCCGCAGGGCAGGCCTGACGTATGATGCGCAATCGGAATCGGATAGTTTGATTAGGAGCGTAAAGGGTTGCGTCATCTTTCTATCGCCTTGTGTTTTTGCAGCCACTTTTTCGCCCATCGCCCGGCTTGCTCGGCTGTGTGCAGTGTGCCTTCGAGCTGAGCGATGTACATTTCTTCAGCTAATTGTCCCAAAGCTGGGCCGGGTATGGCGCCCAATCGAATCAGGTCGTGACCGTTGAGCAGCGGTTTGGGTTGCAGCTCGACGTCACCAAGTGCGTTGATTCTCTTTCGCAAGGCGATTAGCGCAGCAATGCTTTTCCTGCCGGGGCCTTTGGCTTTTTGAATGGCCCGCTGCAGTTCGTACAGGTCCCAGAAATACGGCTGGGCGAGAATCTTCTTCAATCCTGCTAAAGACATCCTCTCATCGAGCAGCTTGCCCCTGTTTGCCAACAGGAACTTGAGATGTTTGTTCCGGTTTCTGCTTAGCTTCAGAATCCGGCAGCTTCGGACGGCAAAGTCCGTCTCACCGCCGGCAAAAAAACTGGCCAACGCCAGGGCAAAATCGACTTTCCTTCGCAGTCGGCTTAAAACGTGAATCGCTGATTTTGCCTGCGCGCCCGCGAAACCAGGGAAAATCTCCTTCGCCAAACCGCTTTCTATCAGCATCGACGCCCCGGCTGCTCGATTCGGATGAACGAGGATGCCTTCCAGTTCCATCGCTATGCGTTCGCCGCTTATCTTGGCGATTTTTTTCGCATTGCGGCAAACAGCCGCCCACGTTGACGATTCAATTTCAAAGCCTAGCTGGGTGGAAAACCGCACCGCCCGCAGCATTCGCAGGTAATCTTCGCCGAACCGCTCGGCGGGTTTACCGATGGTTCGTACTATCCGGCTCTTGAGGTCAGCCTGTCCGTCGACGTAATCGATCACTTTTTTATTTAGGGGATCGTAAAACATCCCGTTTATGGTAAAGTCACGCCGGCCGGCATCTTCCGCGGCGGTGGTAAATTCGACCGAGCCGGGGTGCCTGCCGTCGGTATAGCCAGCCTCGGTCCTGAACGTGGCGACTTCCACCTGCTGGCCTTCGATCAGGACGATTACTACGCCGAACTTTGCTCCGACCTTTAACGTGCGTTTGAACAACCTTATCACATCCTTAGGCTGCGCATCCGTGGCGACATCATGGTCCTTGGCGCGTCGTCGGAGCAGCATATCGCGCACGCAGCCACCGGCCAGCAAAGCCTGGAATCCGCTTCGCTGCAAACGCTTTATGACTTTGATTGCCGCCTGTCTGTT
>CAZSOR010000448.1:0-3462 GCA_964608395.1 uncultured Pirellulales bacterium | reverse complement strand
AAGGACGGCGAAAACGAAGGAAGATAGGCCCTTCAAAGAAGCTGGCCCAGCAGGTTTTACAGGATGTCCATGTAAAGATAGCCAAAGGCGAGTATCTTGGCGTCTATGATGAAAAGAAGATTCTTTTCGAGGAGTTCAGCCAGCAGTATCTGGCTTTCTCTAAGGCTAATAAGGCCGAGTCAACTCAGTGCCGTGACCAATTCAGTGTTGCTCAATTGATTTGTGTTTTTAAGGAAAAATATCTATTTGAGATTACGCCCCGGATGATTGAGAAGTATAAGGCAACCAGGTTGGGGAAAGTAGCCCCCGCTACGGTTAATCGAGAATTGGCCTGCCTGAAGCATATGTATACCAAGGCTATTGAATGGGGCTATCTGAAGATAAATCCGGTCAAAAGCGTTAAGCTGCTAAAGGAACCGCCCGGAAGGCTTAGATATTTAAGGCCCAAAGAGGTTAAGAAATTGCTTGATGCTTGCCGCGGCTATCTAAGGTCGATTGTGATAACTGCCTTAAATACCGGGATGAGAAAAGGTGAGATACTTGCTTTATGCTGGAAGGATGCCGACCTTGAAAATCGGAAGGTTACCGTAAGAAAACCGAAAAACAATGAGATAAGGGTGATCCCGATCAATCAGACGCTCTACCGGGAGTTGTCAAATCTCTCTGGGCAGTCTGACGGCGAGTACGTTTTCACCAACGGAGATGACTGTCCCTTCGGAGATATTAAAAAGGGCTTTTCGGCAGCTCTTAAGCGAGCGGGGATTGAGGATTTTCACTTCCACGACCTTAGACATACTTTTGGTTCACACCTGGTCATGCAGGGAGTAGACCTTAAAACAGTGCAGCAGGTAATGGGCCACAAGGATATAAAAATGACTATGCGTTACTCCCATTTATCGCCGGAATATGTCCAGGAAGCTATGGAAAGATTGGATAACGTATGGACACTATATGGACACCAGAGTAAAAACAGGACTAAGCGAAATTCTCGTAAGTCCTTATCATTACTGGATTATGCCAACGTAGCTCAGCGGTAGAGCTCTGGTTTTGTAAACCAGTGGTCGTCGGTTCGAATCCGACCGTTGGCTTTTCCAATTTCTTTAATTACGATGAGCAAAAAAGTAAAGACAATTAACAAAAGTCATCTAATAGCCGTTTTGATGATATTTTTCCCGGCTCTTGCTCTGCCCGGCCTGGTTATGGCCGCTGAGCAGGAGTCGCCTTCGGCGAAGGATTCCTCAAACAAATATTTCAAGATTCAGGTGGTGGACCGGCAAACCGGCAGGGGCGTGCCTTTAGTCGAATTACGCTCGACCAATAACACGCGGTATTTTACGGACAGCAACGGAATCGTGGCGTATTACGAGCCGGGCCTGATGGACGCAGAGGTCTTTTTTTTCGTCGAAAGTCACGGCTATGAATTCCCAAAAGACGGATTCGGATTCCACGGAACAAGGCTGAAGACCTCGCCCGGAGGCAGTGCCGTTATCAAAATAGACCGGCACAATATTGCCGAGCGGCTCTATCGCGTCACGGGCCAGGGAATCTACCGTGACAGTATTCTTACCGGCAGTCCGGTCCCGCTGAAAAACCCGCTCCTCAACGGGCAGGTCACGGGGCAGGATTCGGTGTACACGTGTATCTACCGGGATCGTCTGTTCTGGCTGTGGGGCGATACGAATAGAGTTTCCTATCCCCTTGGGCATTTTGCCACGGCCGGCGCGTTTTCTGATTTGCCCGGGCAGGGGGGGCTCGACCCGGCTCTCGGCGTCGATCTCGAATACTTTGTCGATGAGACGGGATTCAGCAGGCCGATTTGTCGTTTGAAAGAAAAAGGTCTGGTTTGGCTTGATGGGCTGCTGACCGTCAGGGACAAGCAGGGCGCCGAGCGGCTCGTTGCCAAGCACGCGCGATTGAAAGACCTTGGCCAGGAGCACGAGCGCGGGCTCGTGGTCTTCAATGATTCGACAGGCTCGTTTGAGCCGATTGTCCGTTCGGATCCGGATTTTCTGCCGTACCATAATTCGGGGCATGCTCTTGCCGTGGATGCCGAAGGTGAGCAATACTATTACTTTGCCACTCAGTTTCCGCTGTCGGTTCGTATGCGCGTCAAGGCCGAGTGGGACCACGTCCTCGATCCGAACCGTTATGAGGTCTTTACGTCTCCAAAACCGCCGGAGCCCTGTCGCTGGATCCGTGCCGGAGAGCTGATTGAAAATGACGCCTCTAATATGCCTTCGCTGATCGAAGCTCTGAAGCAAGAGAAAAAAGACACGTATCTCTACGATGTAACTTCTGGCAAAAAAATCACGCCTCACGGCGGCAGCGTCTATTTCAATGCCTACCGGCAGCGATGGGTCTCGATTTTCGTGCAGCAGTTCGGCGACAGCTCATTCTTAGGAGAAGTATGGTACGCCGAAGCCGACACGCCCGTCGGGCCGTGGGCCTATGCAAGAAAGATTGCTACGCACAATAAATATTCCTTCTACAATCCAAAGCAGCATCCGTTTTTCGACAAAGAAGGCGGTCGTGTGATTTTCTTCGAAGGCACGTACACGTTCACATTCTCCGGCTCGCTCGAAAACGCCACGCCGCGTTACGATTATAATCAGATAATGTACCGCTTGAATCTCGATGATCCGCGTCTGGCTCTACCGGTGGCGGTCTATCAGATACAGGGCCGAAGCGATTATCTGCTGCGCGACGGCGTGGAAAAGGCAAATGAATGGGACTCTGTCGAATCGATACCCTTCTATGCCATCGAGCCAAAAAGGACCCACAGCGATCTTGTCCCCATCTACGCTGATAAAGGGCGGGCAATCAAGCTAACCGCAGAGCGTCCTGATCCATCTGCCGAACCGCTTTTTTATGCTCTGCCGTCGAGCGGCTCGGAGAGCGAGAATTCATGCATTGTGCCGCTTTATGAATATTATCACGCTGATACAGAGCGGCGAATTTACAGCACTAAACCGGCCCCGCAGGAAAAAGGCTGGACCCGGGCGGAAAATCCTTTGTGCCGGGTCTGGAAAGCCCCGCCGGCCCCGCCTCTTCTGGACAGCAAGGCACATTGAGCCCGTAGCCCGTAGGGTGTGCAATGCACACCGCAACATGATTGGTGGGCAGTGCCCACCCTACCGCCCGACACCCGCAGTTCGTCATAGACTGTCATTCCTGAGGAAGCAGGAATCCAGAATCGAAACAGTTTGTTCCGCGTTCCTACTTCACCAAGTCCGCGACTTCCTCGTCGCTGAGCACCTCGTCATAGATACGAATATCATCAATCAGACCTAACTAATACGATTTCTGATTAGTAACTGCGCTTGCCTGGGTCATCTCCACCGTCAGGTATCCCCAAGGAAGAGCGAAGCGCAGCGGAGTCGAGCCCTTCGTCTCCGCTCACCCTTCGACTCCGCTCAGGGTGAAGACAACCTTCATGCCGAGCGGAGACGAGGCACTCCGCTT
>CAZSOR010000447.1:0-3474 GCA_964608395.1 uncultured Pirellulales bacterium | reverse complement strand
TCCGGAGATCGGGCTTGTAGATGCCGTTTGCCACACGGATTTCATCGCCAATGCTCGCCTTAGCAAAAGCTTCCTGTAAACAATAATACGCATCGGCCCAGCTTGAGCCGCCACCATCAATGGGTGCATCGTCGTCAACGTAAATGACCTCTCCTGAAGCGATAGCCGCACTAATTAGTACGATGGAAAATATTGAAATTTCCAGCCTCATCATAAAATTTGCTATACCTCGCATCTTTCCATCCCTTCAATTGAAGACAATGAATCTCTATTGACACCCCGGCCGATACAGCCGCAGCATACTTTCACAATTAAGCAAGTTGCTTGCTTCTTATCACCACCTACCTAAAACAGGATTCAACTCACATCGATCGAACGAAGCTTCGTGTAGGGTGTGCAACGCACACCATTATCGAAATTGGTGGGCAGTGCCCACCCTACCAAGAATAAATTTTCAATCTGTTAGGCGCTCTTAATAATCACGGACGATAATCGCATCTTTACCTACAAGGTACCGGTCCGATCCTTCTACCTTGAGATTGTAAACCTTGCCCACATACGGCATCGGCCTCTTGGTTACGCTAACAATCGCAATCGAGCCTTTCGGCGTCTGCAGTCTTATCGCTGTTTTCAGATTCTTCAGCGATATCCATTGCCCGGATTTCGTCAGGAAGTAGTGGTTCTCGGCTACGCTGAGACAATTTCCGCTCTCAAGCAAAACATCGTAGCAGGTGAACGTTCCTTTGTGTTCCTGCACTTCCTGAATTTTGCTGAGGCTGTTCATGCCGCGGATACTTTGCCCCAGAGCAATCTTCGATATTGGAACAAGGGCACTACTCGACCAGACGTTGGTCTCAGCAGTGAAACAGGTCCTGCCTTTCGGCGGTCGTAGAGAGGTTGTTGAGAATGTCCAAACATCACCTTTTGTTATATTACCCTCGCTATCTACCTCATCTATCCGCCAGTAGCAAGACGTAGTGTACGATCCAATATCAATATCTTCGGGCAACGTATAGCTGGTGGCAGTCTGGCGGCCTCGATATATGCCGGTAGTATCGGAGGTATCAGCATTGGCAACGGCGTCTATACCAGTGTCGTCGCTGCCTGTGGCTATGCTGAAGTATACATCGTGGGAAATGGCCTTAAGGCCGGCGGTCCAGCTCAATGTAACATGTTCCCCAACATAGAAAGACTCGTCGGCAGGTTCTGGGTTCGAAGCCTTGGCAGACAGAGGACTCGGTTGTTCGCTCGGTGACAGGCTGGCTTCCGTCGTGCCGCCGTAAGCGCCGATGTTAATCCTGCCGCCGTTGGGCATCGGCTCATTTGATATATCAGCCGCCGGATCGCCGGCATCAACACAGGGGCTGGTGACTTTATCGAGGACCCATATATCATGCTCTGGCCAATATCGTCCTCGCTCGGAGCGAATATGATAGTCATCATTGTCGGGATCAACAAACAATGGATCGTCCGTAATGTCACCTTCGCCTCCTCGTTCGACACAACTATAACTGGCCCGGCATCCGAACAGGTCACCATCTGTATTGTTCCAGAGAATGGTATTGCTGATGTCCGGCTCCGAATCGGCGTAAGCTTCAATGCCGTATGTATTACCCACTATTGTCAAATTGCTGATAGTGGGAGAGCTGTCGACAATGAAGACACCCATGAAGCTGTCTCTGATGATGAAATTCTTCATAATACTGTCAGGGCCTTCGCCGTTGTAAAACGAAACTGCAAAATCGTCAGGATTCCAGATTACAGGTACACCGGCAGGACTCACAGCGACGCCCTGCACTGTCAGCGTTTTACCCAGGAAATTGATTTCTTCCAGGTACAGCCCCGGATAGACCAAAACTACTCCTCCATCCGCTGCTGCATCGATACCCTTCCGAATGGTTGCTAAAGCTGTTCGGGGCGTCAATCCGTTGTTGCGATCGTTTCCGTTAACCTCATCGACGTAGATAATTCCTTCCTCCCCGCCGGGCGGGGGGCCCTCTATCCCTACTGTAAAGCTCCAGACCTCGCCTTTATGGGTTTCGCGTCCATCAAACTCATCGATCCGCCAGTAGTAGGTCTTGCCTAATTCAAGAAGGCCGGGATTATAAGTTGTATCTCCCTGCGGGTGTCCTTCGGAGGCGTTGTTAACCTCGGCAAAATTTTCGCCGAAGAACACCGTGTGCAGTTTCGCACCAAAACCCGACTGCCAGCTAAGGATCACATTGGATTCTACAAGCTCGGCTCCATCAGCGGGCTCAGGGGCATAAGCCGTGCTGGATGGAATCATAAAACTCCAGACATCTCCTACTGATATATTGCCCGCTCGCTGATTAATGATCTCATCGACCCGCCAGTAATAAGTTGTCCCCGGCACAAGACCGTTCGGATAAGGATATCCGGGGAAGCCGACAATAAAGTACGGCGAAATCTGGTTACCCCGGAAAGATCCCCCAGTGCCGTTTTTCACATCGTCATAATTATCGCCGACATATATATCGAACGAGACAGCATGATCTCCCGGCTGCCAGGAAAGGCTCGCCCATGTATTCGAAAACAGGACACCATCATCCGGATCCGGATTCGAGGCTTTTGGCCATCCCTCGCCGGCCAGGCTTAGCACTAAGACAAGAGAAGCGAAATAAATCAATTTCTTAGACATAATAGTTCTCCTTAAAATAAAATTATTGTTAACAATTACCTCATTCACTAAATGCTTTTCCTCTCATTTACCTGTCCCTTCAATAAAAATGATGAATATATAATGACGCTACGACAGATACAGGCGCAGCATACTTCCACCATCAAGCGGGCCCGCCGGCTTGTATCTTTTCACCACCTGCCTAAGACCTTTGCTTCGTGTAGGGTGTGCAACGCACACCATTATCGAAATTGGTGGGCAGTCATAGGGACTCCTTACGGAGTGCCCACCCTACCAAGAATAAATTTTCAATCTGTTAGGCGCTCTTAGTAATCACGCACTATAACCGCGTCTTCACCTACCAGATACCGGTCTGAACCTTCTACTTTGAGATTATAAACCTTGCCCACATACGGCATCGGCCTTTTGGTTACGCTGACAATCGCAATCGAGCCTTTGGGCGTTTGCAGTTTCGTCCCGGTCTTTAGATTCTGTACGGCGACCCAGTCGCCCGATTCGGTTAAAAAGTAATGGCACTCAGCCACACCGATGCGATTGCCGCTTTGAAGCAAAATATCATGACATTCAAAGGTGCCCTGGTGTTCCTGCAATTCTTCGACTTTACCCAGATACGGCAGAGGCAGCGACGAATTCGTTACCGCAGCACCGTCGATCCGGCCGACACTGCGTCGCACGGCGACGTTTGATATTGAAAGAAGAGTCCCGTCCACCCAGACGCCGGTCTCCGCGACGAAACAAGTTCTGCCTTTCGGTGGTGGTGAGTCGGAGGTTGTGAACTTCCACAGCACGCCTATCCTCTTGCCGTTGCTGTTGAC
>CAZSOR010000446.1:0-3492 GCA_964608395.1 uncultured Pirellulales bacterium | reverse complement strand
GGCGATTTGGAGGTCGATGCGCACCATACAGTCGAAGATATTGCGATATGTCTGGGCGAATGCCTGCTGAAAGCCCTCGGCGATAAAAAAGGAATCGCCAGGTACGGCCACAGCTCTGTGCCGATGGAGGATGCTCTGGCTAATGTCTCCGTGGATTTGTCCGGCAGGCCGGCCTGCGTGTATAATGTCGAATATAGAACGGCTAAAATCGGCGACTTTGACGTCGAGTGCCTGGAGGAAATGCTGCGGAGCTTTTCGAACACCGGCAAGTTTAATCTGCATATCAATGTGCCGTACGGGACAAACAGCCACCATATCGCCGAGGCGATTTTCAAGGGACTTGGCAAGGCTCTGGGTTCGGCCGTAAGCGTTCTCGGGACGGACGTTCCAAGCACAAAGGGGATACTGTGATTGAGGAGCAAGACGCCGGATATCGGATAGGTATCGGCACGGACATTCACAGGGTGGTTGAGGGCAGGAAGCTGATGCTCTGCGGGGTCTATGTCCCGTACCCGGCCGGTTTGGCGGGACACAGCGACGGCGACGTGGGCCTGCACGCTGTTATCGACGCCTTGCTTGGGGCCAGCGGCATGGGCGATATTGGGACATTGTTTCCGGATACCGATCCGGCCTTGAAGGATGTCGACAGTAAAGAGCTTCTGTTTGTAGTAAAAGAGCAGCTTGAAGAAAAACAGTGGGAAGTGGTCAACGTTGATTTGATTATACATACGGAAGAGCCGAAGCTTGGGCCGTTCAAGGGCCAGATGAAAAGATGCGTTGCCGGGCTTTTGGGCATCGATTTTACAGCCGTAAACGTCAAAGCAAAGACCAACGAAGGCCTCGGCGAAATAGGAGCTGGCCAGGCCATGGCCGCCACCGCAACGACGCTGATAAGAAAGAAAAGAAGAAGAACGCTTTAAATGATTATTGATTAGTGATAATTGATTATTTAAAGCAAAACGGAACATTATGTTCGACAGATACGAGTATTTATTGAAGGTATTTGTAAATGGGATTGCAGCTTTATAACAGCTTAACGAGAAAGAAAGAGCAGTTCGAGCCGTTGCAGGAGGGCACGGTTGGGATATATGTTTGCGGGCCGACCGTCTACGGGCACGCTCATCTGGGGCACGCGAAAAGTTATGTCAGCTTCGACGTGCTGGTTAGATATCTTCGCTATCTCGGATACGCCGTTACCTATGTGCAGAACATAACCGACGTCGGCCATCTGACAGACGATGCGGACCAGGGCGAGGACAAGATCGGCGAGGCGGCCAAAAGAGAGAAGGTTCATCCGATGGCCCTGGCCGAATCTTATACTCGAAGCTACTTTGCGGACATGGACGAATTGAACTGCGTCCGGCCGGATATCAGCCCGCGCGCCAGCGGCCATATCATCGAGCAAATCGAGCTGGTAAAAACACTTCTTGAAAAAGATTATGCTTACGAGGTTAACGGCTCGGTGTATTTCGATGTGACTAAATTCAAAGATTACGGCAAGCTTTCCGGCAGAAATATCGAGGAAATGATGGCCGGGGCCCGAGTGGAAGTTTCGCCGGACAAAAAGAACCCGGCGGATTTCGCGCTCTGGAAGAAGGCCGAGCCGAACCATATTATGCAGTGGCCGAGCCCCTGGGGTCAGGGCTATCCCGGCTGGCATCTGGAATGCTCGGTAATGAGTATGAAATACCTGGGCGCCACTATCGACATCCACGGCGGCGGGCTGGAGAACCAGTTCCCACATCACGAGTGCGAGATTGCCCAGTCCGAGGCGGCAAACGGCGTGCAATTCGTTCGCTACTGGCTGCACAACAACATGGTCACCGTGGACGGGCAAAAGATGGGCAAGAGCCTGAACAATTTCATCACGCTCAAGCAGGCTTTCTCGGGCGCCCACGAGAAGCTGACTCGTAATTACGACCCTCTGGCGGTAAGGCAGTTGATTTTGAACAGTCATTACAGAAGCCCTATCGACTTTTCAGATGCGGCGTTGTTTGCCGCCCAGAGCGGATACGGAAAAATCACCGAGGCTGTCAAAGCGATCCGAAAAGAGATGAGCGGAGCAGCCGAAGGCGAGCTCGACAAACAGGTTGCAGAGCAGCTTGAGCAGTTAAAGACCAGATTCGAAGCGGCGATGAACGATGACCTGAATACCTCGGTCGCCCTGTCGGTTGTATTCGATCTGGTTCGTCTGGCAAACAAGCTGCTCCAGGACGGCAGCGCAACCGCTCAAACTCTCGGCGCGGTTGATGAGCAGTTCGGCAGGTTGGGCGGAGATGTTCTTGGTATTGTAAAAGACGAGTACCCGGAAACGGCAGGGGGCGATGACGAGTTGATGGACAAGCTGGTTAACGTTCTGATAGACCAGCGAAAGCAGGCCCGCAAAGAAAAGGATTTTGCCAAGGCGGACGAACTTCGTAACAGGCTGGATGAAATGGGAATAGTGCTGGAAGATACGCCGGATAAGACTACCTGGAGAATGAAATGAGATTCCTCGGTATAGATCCGGGTCTGCTCGTCTGCGGGTATGCCTGCCTGGAGATTGGGCCGGATGGTGAGAAATTGATTGAGGCCGGTGTCGTTCGCACGCCTGCCGACCTGGCTTTGGAGCAGAGATTGAACAGGATAGCCGACGATACGGCGTCGTTGCTTGAAAGTTTACGGCCGGATGTCGTTGCGGTCGAAGAATTGTACTCGCACTACGCACATCCGAAGACGGCGATATTGATGGGACACGCAAGAGGTGTTATACTGCAAAAGTGTGCCGAAGCGGCGATTGAGGTCAGAAGTTTCAGTGCCACGCGCATAAAAAAATCGATTACCGGCAACGGCAGGGCATCGAAGGAGCAGGTGCAGAGAACCATTCAGACCATTTTGTGTCTGCCCGAGCCGCCTGAACCGAACGACGTCGCCGATGCCATCGCCGCGGCGTTATGCTGTGTGAACTCGACAAAAAGCGTCGTCGTTTGATGATGAACGGCATCAGAGATACAAAATAATAGTCAATAGAAAATAGTCAATATTCAATTGAAACATGATAGCGAAGATTGATGGAAAACTTAATAAGCTCGATACCGATTGCTGCCTGGTTCAGGTAGGGGCCATCGGTTATGAGGTTATGCTGCCGGGCTATTGTGTAAGCGCGTTATCCGGGCAGGTCGGCTCGGATGTGACTCTCTGCACGATGGAATATTACGAGGGCACGCCGGGCGGCGGAAACATGATACCGAGGATGGTCGGTTTTTTGAGTACGGGCGAGAGGGATTTTTTCAGGAAATATATCAGTGTAAAAGGGATGGGTATCAAGAAGGGGCTGCGGTCTTTGAGCATGCCGATAGCGACCATCGCCGCGGCGATAGAGAACGCCGACGACAAGACCCTCATGTCACTTCCGGCGATAGGAAAGCGAATGGCTCAGCAGATCCTCGCCGAGCTTAAGGGCAAGCTTCAGTCTTTTGCCGCCGGAGCCGAACCGGCCCGGCAGGCGGCCGG
>CAZSOR010000445.1:0-3500 GCA_964608395.1 uncultured Pirellulales bacterium | reverse complement strand
TTAAATTTGTAGATGCGGAAAACGTGACCTTAAACTGGACGCCCGGTTTCGGTGCTATATTGCATACCGTCTACTTCGGCGACGATTATGACACCGTAGCGAATGCTACTGAAGGAGAATCGCTGGGAAGTACAAGCTTCAGCCCCGGGCTGCTTGAATTAGAGAAAACATACTACTGGCGGGTCGATGAGTTGGAAGCTCAGGGTCTGCACAAAGGCGACGTCTGGAGCTTCACCACCGCGAAAGTCGGCGGCGGCATACGAGGCGATTACTACAAAGGCATGAACTTTGATAGTTTTGTGCTGACCCGTACAGATCCACTGATTGACTTTAGCTGGGGCGATCCCGGCGGGCCGGACACGTCGGTTGGCGATGACAGCTTCTCGGCCAGATGGACCGGTGAAGTCGAAGCCGCATTCACCGAGACCTACACATTCTATACAAGCACCGACGACGGTGTGCGACTGTGGGTCGATGGCCAGCAACTCGTTGATGCGTGGGTAGATCAGAGCACAACTGAGTACCGCGGGACGATTGATCTTGTCGCCGGAAATACGTACAGCCTTGTCATGGAATATTACGAGAACACCGGCGGCGCAGTAGCACAACTGCGATGGTCGAGTCCGTCCACGCCAAAAGGTTTGGTTCCCCAGGCGGCATTCTCATTGCCTGTTAAGGCAAGCAGTCCTACTCCACGCGGCGGGGCAGTCGATGTCAAGCAGACAACCGACCTTAGCTGGGGCCCGGGAGATTCCGCCGCTTCGCACGAGGTGTACTTCGGTACGGACGCGGACGCGGTCGCAAATGCCGACAAATCATCGCCCGAGTACAAAGGCACCAAGGCGCTGGGTGACGAGAACTATGATCCCGGTAAATTGGAATGGGAAGCCACATATTACTGGCGAGTCGATGAGATAAATACCGGTAATCCGGACAGTCCGTGGGTGGGCAATGTCTGGAGCTTTACCACAGCCGGCTTCCTTATCGTGGACGATTTCGAAATCTACGATGCCGGCGAAAACCAGATATGGTACGCATGGCACGATGGGCTTGGCTACGGCACGCCAGGTACCGCTGATTACTTTGCCGGTAACGGCACTGGAGCGGCAGTTGGTGACGAAACAACTCCTTCCTATACCGAGGAAACCATCATCCACGGCGGCACCAAGTCGATGCCGTTGGCCTATGACAACAACAAGCAGGGTTACTCCAGGTATTCGGAGACAGAGCTGACGTTGACAGATCCGCGTGACTGGACAGAGCAAGACGTCTCGGAATTGTCGCTGTGGTTCAGAGGCTACCCGGCATCTACCGGCAGCTTCGTCGAGGGCCCGGTCGGCACCTATACGATGACCGCCTCCGGCGCGGATATCTGGTTAGTGAATAACGTGGAAGCCGATGAGTTCCACTTTGCTTATAAGATGCTCACCGGTGCAGGCTCGATTGTCGCCAGAGTCGACAGCGTCGAAAACACGAACGTTTGGGCCAAGGCCGGTGTGATGGTTCGCGAGACGCTCGATCCTGATTCGGCGCACGCGATGATGATTGTGACGCCTGGTTCGGGTGTATCCTTCCAGCGACGTCCCGGCACGGGCCAGACCAGCCTCGACACGACGACCGCTTCGATAACTGCACCGTACTGGGTGAAAATAGAGCGTAGCATTTCCGGCAGCTTTACAGCGTCTCATTCAGCCAACGGCTCGACGTGGACGATGCAGGGCGCACCCGAGAACATCCCGATGGGCGCTAATGTCTATATCGGTTTGGCGGTAACGAGTCACGATGCCGCTCTGACGTGTCAGGCCGTATTCTCCAACGTCACGACTACCGGCTCAGTCACCGGGCAGTGGGCGCACCAGGACATCGGCATCCTCAGCAATGATGCCGAGCCGCTTTACGTGGCCGTGTCCAACAGTGCCGGCACTCCTGTGGTGGTAATCCATGATGATCCGGCCGCAGCAACGATAGACACCTGGACCGAGTGGGTTATCCCGCTGCAGGTCTTTGCCGACCAGGGCATAGTCCTGACCAACGTTGACAGGATTGCGATTGGCCTGGGAACCCGGGGTAACATGACAATCCCCGGTGGTTCGGGCAAGATGTTCATTGACGACATCCGGCTTTATCGGCCTGAGCCTGAGCCTGAATCGGAGCCGTAAACAGAGACTTTGACGGCAGTTGGGATTTAATTTAACGCCGCAGATTAGCACAAGTTCGGGGCCTATACCAAGTGGTATGGTATAGGCCTCTTTTTATTTGCCTGATGATGTATGTGGAGATGTCCTTGGAATTATTTGGGGCTTTTTTTGAGAAGGATGCTATAATATCGTGCAGTCGCGGCCGCTTATACGCTAGGATGTATTACAACGGTCGCTGAACCACGTTCCCAAACATATACAGGGAAGAAAAAAAGGCTCAACAACCGGTTGACGAGCCTGTTATTAAAGGAGATTTGCCATGAGACCTACGCCCTCCCTTCGAAACGCCTGCTTATGTATCAGTGTCATTTTATTGCTGGTGACATGCGGCACTATCGAAGTTTTTTCCGCCGATGATAAACCATTACCCGAGACTTTGCTGCTTAAGGACTATCGGCCGAAGTCTGTCTACAATGTCCCTCAGACGACAATTGACAAAGCCAAATATCCCGTGATTGACATGCACACGCATGACTACGCAAAGAATCCCGAGCAGGTTGCCGCTTGGATTCGGGCCATGGATGAATCGGGAGTTGAAAAATCCATCGTATTGACAATGGCTGTAGGCAAGGAGTTCGATGCTGTCTACGCGAGATACGCCAAATATCCCGACCGTTTCGAGGTGTGGTGTGGATTTGATTACACCGGATACGACAAGCCGGACTTCGGACCCGCGGCGGTTAAGGAGTTGGAACGGTGCTACAAGGTTGGTGCCCGAGGCGTCGGCGAGCTTGGCGATAAGGGCAAAGGATTATTTTATTGCAGGCCCACGAAAGCTTGGGGAATGCATCTTGACGATCCACGCATGGACCCGTTGCTGGCTAAATGTGCGGAGCTGCGAATGCCGGTGAATATTCACGTGGCCGATCCGTACTGGATGTATCTGCCGATGGATGCAACCAATGACGGGCTCATGAACGCTTACAAATGGAGGCTGGACAACCAGCCGGGAATCGTGGGGCACGAAGGCATGGTGAAGATTCTGGAAGGGGCGGTAAAACGGCATCCGAAAACAATTTTCGTCGTCTGTCACTTTGCCAATTGTTCTTATGATCTGAATAAGCTCGGAAAGTTGTTCGACAGGTATCCGAATTTGTATGCAGACATATCGGCCAGGTATGCCGAGACGGCGCCCATTCCAAGATTTGCCGCCCGGTTCTATGAGAAGTACCGGGACCGGCTTGTCTATGGGACCGACATGCACTTCAGCACGAAGATATACAGGCTGACTTTCCGGATACTGGAATCGGAAGATGAGCACTTTTATGCTTATGATAATTTCGGCTACCATTGGCCCTTATA
>CAZSOR010000444.1:0-3501 GCA_964608395.1 uncultured Pirellulales bacterium | reverse complement strand
GCAACAGCTCTCGAATAGTCCGTCAGATAGCGCTTCGCAGCAGATTTATTGCTTCGGTAAAGCTCCATCGCCTTGTTTTCAACCTTTGGTTGAGCGGCAAAAACTTTCTCTTCATACTTGTCACATGCGGCCCGGACGAATGCGATACGGTCCCTGTAATCGGCATTCACTTTATCCTGCAGTCCCTTGAAAATCCACCAGGCCATTCCGGCATCGGGCCTGAATTTTTCGGGCGATTCGGAAAAATGACATTCCAGCGTCAGATTTTCCTTCACATCAACCGCCTTATAGTATTCCTGCGGCGTCTTGGTGATACCACAATACCAGGGAGTTGAAATACTGATGCATGGCTCAGCCGAGCAGCGCCAGTAGATACAGCCGATGTCAACCGGCATATTGCTACGTAGCTGGAACACCGCCGCCTCCTGAGTTACATTACTACACACTGCGCCCTCGCCATGAAATCGCAGGATTGAAACCACATCTTTCACGGAAAGTTTACGGGCCGGCTTTACAGAGAACGGCAATTTCCGGTCGGGCTCTTTTTCAATATCTTTTCCCGTCACCAGGCACTGGCCTCGCCACTGGCGCGGGTCCATCAAGCGTTTTTGCTGCTGGCCGTAAGCTTTGGAAAAGTCAAAAGTCTCACCACCCGCCGGGTTATGCCATCCTTTTTTTATCGCGTACTCGATGAGGTCCGGAGAGCCGAGAAAGTTGCTCGTGTCGTTAAGATTCACCTTGTCGATTATATATACATTGGGCAGCAGCACAACCGCATCATCGGGCACTCGCTGCGCAACCCAGTGTTTGCCCCTGCTCATTGATAAAAGCCAGGCCTCCTTTGAATCAGCGATAACCAGCGTCCGCGAGCTCAGGTAGCCCACCCGCTCGATCAGCTCACCTGCGATTGTCACGCCTTCTCTGGCTGTCTTCGCCCGCTCCGCGATAAGCCGGCGGAGCATATACCCGATACCACCTTTGACTAATTGACCCCGCGCTTCGAGGTTTTGCAGTTTCTCCGCTTTGTCCGGGCAGCCATCGCTGACTACGGCCACGCCCCACTCGTTGAAGTAGCCATCGCTGTAAGTAGTGCCCGGATTCTCCGACCAGAGAAAAGCATAACTTTCCTTTATCTGCGGAATCTCGGTTTCCCCCTGAAGCTTTACCATCTCTCCGGCCTTATGTTCGATGCGGGGAATTTTTCGAAAATTCAGAAAACGCGGTCCGTCATTCTGCTCGTTATGTCCCAACAGAACAGCCCCATCCGTCGAAGCATCCTTACCCACTACGACGGCATAGCAACCGCTCGCCGAAGATGCGAACGAACCCACAGCTAAAATGGCAGCAAAGAAAATATAGACTACCTTGCTTTTATCCATCTTCTTTACCTCTATATCCGAAATACACGCAGAACGTCCAAACTCATCATAGCTTATGATTTTCAATACGACATTATACAAACAGAATATCATTGAACAAGGATAATCCTTTGGTGGGAATTATGGATTTCAGGCGGCATTATAAGCTCGTTTGACTTCTTCGGCGATGATTTTTACGCCGGCGGTTACGATCTCTGTGTCCTGTGAATAATTTACACGGATACACTCGTTTTTGTGCTGCCAGTCTTCTTTAAGTCCGGGGAAGAAGTAATGGCCCGGGACGATCAGAACTCCTCTTGCCTTGAGCCGCTCATAGAGTTCGCTGTTCGTAATGGGCAGATTCGGAAACCACAGCCATAAAAAGAACGCTCCTTCGGGCTTGTGCACGTGAAAATCAGTCCCATCCAGCTCCTTATAAACCAGCTCCAAAGTTGCCCGGGCTTTTTGCTGATAATATGGCGTGATTACACTACGGCTGAGATTGATGATTTCACCGGTCCGGACCAGGTTCGTCGCTATCGCCGCACCCATACTGCCGGGAGCAAGGCTCATCACGGCATTCATCCTGGAAACCATGCCAACGACTTCTTCGTTAGCGATAACAATCCCAGTACGCAGAGCCGGCAGGCCAAGCTTGGAAAGACTCATGCAGAAAATTGTGTGTTCGTTCCAAATGGCTTTGGCTTCCGTGAAGATAATGTTTGGGAACGGCATGCCGTAAGCGTTGTCGATTATCAATGGAATATCATTTGCGCAGACAAGCTCATTCAGCCTTTCAATTTCAGCATCCGTCAAGACGTTGCCGGTTGGATTCGTCGGCCTCGATACGCAAATAGCACCAATCTCGTCGGTAATGTTAATCTTATCGAAATTAACATGATATTTGAACACATGGTCGTTTATATGCTCGATATGGGGCTTGTTGGCTACAAACAAATCGTCTTCCAGGCCGACATCGCAATACCCAATATATTCCGAGGCCAGCGGAAACAGGATTTTCCTGCCGGCCCGGCCTTCAAAGGCGCCGGCGGAAATATTGAAAAGAATGAAAAAGGCCGACTGGCTGCCATTAGTCAGTGCGATGTTTTCCGGCCCTATGTCCCAGCCAAGCTCGCTTCTTAGCAAGGCGGAAACAGCCTCGATGAATTCCCGGTTGCCGCCGGGAGGGTCATAATTACCGATGGCTCGCTCGAATTCGGCTCCGTTGCGCAGGAGCTTCTCCATACTGCTTCGAAAGCACTGCTGGACTTTCGGAATATGAGCGGGATTTCCTCCGCCGAGCATCAGAATATTCCGGCCTTGCGAATCGGCGATGCCCAAGTCTTCCATCAGTTGACCGATACCTGATGTTTGTGCGATCTTCCGTCCAAAGCGGGATACTTCCATAATTTTCTACACCTCTACGGAAACACGCGGAGTCAAAAAATACAGCCACCTGCCGGCCGGCTTGTCTTTCAGGATTGCGCAAGCAGCCATGCTGTAAAGCTCCAACTGCCGGCGGTAAAGTGCGGCACGCTCTTCGGCCTGCCCCGCCGTTATCTTATCGGTTTTGAAATCTATTACTACCAGGCCCTGAGCCGTACGAACCAACAGATCGATGATGCCCTGGACGACAATCGTATCTTCCGCTACAGACGAATTCTCCCAACCGGACGCCGGCAAAGAGAAAGTAAACGGCCATTCACGCCAAATCTTATTGGCCGGATCGAAAATCAACCTGCCCTGCTCGGTCTCGAAAAATGTCAGAATCGATTCGGCGTCGATTCGCTCGGCAACGGCCGGAACGATTGCTCCGTCCGCCTGGAGCTTTTCTATCGTTTTCTCAACCGATTCCCTGATGACTGGCCCGGCCAAATCAAGTTGCGATATTACAAGATGCGTGGCAGTGCCGATGAGCCGGCCATTGAGAGGCTCACCCGAGTCCGGCTCGGTTATCATCAAAGCACGCGGCCGACGATTTAGGGCACCGGAATAATCAAACTTCATGTATTCATCGTTGACGTGCGTCAATTGCGTAACAGAACTTTTTGCCGGCAGGAGTGCTGCATCTGAAAACCGATAACGCCAGGCTAACGAATCCTTCACCTGGGCAAGCAGTTGGGGCTCTTGCTGCTTGGGGCGT
>CAZSOR010000443.1:0-3508 GCA_964608395.1 uncultured Pirellulales bacterium | reverse complement strand
ATGGCACCCGGTTCGGGGATTATGCCGCTGTCATCCTGTCCCGGCGAGCCACCTGCATAAGCGCTCGTGTGCCATGAATCTTTCTCGTCCCAACTGCTCGGATCGGGATTTGTTGCATTTATTATCGTCAGCGAGAAATCTTCGCCGTCGGTAAGAGAGCGCCAGCCGTCTTTATAGCTGAAATCCAAAATGATTCCGCCGACGGCATCCAGTAGTTCGATTCTTTCTCCGGCGTTGTTCAGGCTGCCGGAATACTGGCCTGCAATGTTGAGATTTGTGCCGTACCGAGCTTCGAAGACATTGCGATTCCGGACGACTACTACATATTCATTTGCTGCAAGCTCGGCGCCGCCGAAGGTAAAGTCGATGCCGTTCGTGAAGCTGACAAGATTCAAATTGATGCTATCGGTGCCGATATTCTTTAGCTCTATGAACTCTTCGTTCGGATCCGTTGGATTATACATTATTTCGGTGATGCGCAGATTCTCCGCGACCGGACCGACTGCAAAGACCGCTTCGTTTAGCGCGCTCCAGGTATTACCGGACAAGGCCCTTGCTTTAACGTTGGTACTTTGGTCCAGCGCGATGGGTTCGTTATATCGGATCGCACTGGGTGAGATTCCTCCGGCCCCGGCGACAGCGCCCTGGCCGGCGATTAGTTCAACGGAGAAAAGAAGATCGGAGCTGGAGGTGGATATGTTCAAACCGTGAATGGCTAATAAGTTGCCGCTCTTCTTGAGGTTTCCGAGAAAGGCGGAGATATCGATGCTCTCGAACTGAACGGCGGCGGAGTCGGAGTGAGTTGTGTCGGCGCTGGAATTCCAGGCGGGTGTACCGCTGAAAGTTCGTCGGGCTACCTCGGTGCCGTTGAGGTAGGCGATAAAACCGTCGTCGTATTTGATCTTCAATGTCATAAAGTCAAAAACGTCGCTGGCCTCCCCGGAAGTAAACGGGATGCGGATATAGCATGTGGTACGTCTCGCATACATCTGTTCTTCGATATCGAGAGTGATGAGTTGTTGGTAGCCTGAGTTTCGTTCGTACCCGACGCCGCCTGGACTACCCTCGCACAGTTCCCAGGTACTATCGTCAAATGCCTGAACTTCTTTCCAAAGGTTGCCGATATCGGCGGATGGAACTAATACTCTCTTCGGAGCATCCTCGGGAATTAAAGTCGTTTTCTCAGTCAATTCCGAAACCGTGCCGGGCAGACGCGGGTCGGAGCCATCCAAAGTGTACCATATTGCGCCGCCGGGGCCGGCTATTGATAACCGGGCATCGGCCGCGACATGTCCGCCGTGCTTATCGGCGCCATCGATCTGGAAAGCCGGTGCAGCTACTTGCGGATAGAGACCCCGGTTTTTGAGTTGACCAAGAACGATTTGGCTGCGAACAGGGAAAAAGGTATTGATAAGATAACCGTTGACCTCCGCCCACCAATCGGCCTTTGTGTAAGGGTTATTGGTTCTGCCGGAATCAGAACGATGGTCACCCCACCGTGCGGACTCGGCAATAATAGCAAGGTCTATTTCATTGGCGCGTGCCATACAGAGCGCAGCGGCATTCTCCGGAGTCATTATGCCGCCGTTAAAAAAGTATTTATGTGCGCGATCGGCAAACTGCATGCGATATTCGGGATGATCCATCAGTTTCTGGTGCAGCCACTGAGGATTGAAATGGTTCATTGTTTGCCCGGCACTTACCGGGGCGGTGCGGTTATCTGATGTGCTCAACATCGAGTGCTCGGAGTCATATACAAAGAACTTCCAACCGTCCCTGACCTCGGGCCTGCGGTTTCGAATTGCAAAGAAATTGTTGGATCTGTCTCCGCCCAATGTAACCGGAGCGTCGCGGTTTCCGGTGAAGATAATGTCAAGCATGTAATCAATAAGATTTTCCGTGTCAACGTGTACAGGCATAGTGGGATCATCTGTGCCATCAGGTCTTTTGCCCTGGACAGCGTAGTACGCATCATCGGTCTCGAAGCCGTCCTGGCATAGCCTCCATAAAGCGTTCCAATCATCTATAGAGCCGTCAGTATATGAGGTTCGGTAGCTCTCGGTCTTGATAACGTCGTAATCTTCCTTATTACCACCGAAATAGGACTCGGCATAAGACGCCTCTGACCGTTCCTGGCTCTGGTAAAGCCCCCAGTACTGGCCATTGATATACAGATGGTAGTATCGGCTGCGTGTATAAGGTCGTCCTATTTCCCGGGATAGGTCGCGTGCGTAAACATCACGGATGAAGGTGTTCCTGCGGCCGTCATTGCCGCCGTTGGCACTCCACGTCCAGTTCTGGGCTGTGCGCAAATCAATATTATCGAACTCATCTACGCCCTCATCGCCAAACATAGGGAATTTGAGCTTGCTGTCGCCGTAAGCTCCCCTAAACACCAGGCGGAAAGAATGTTTTGGATTGCCTGACGTACGGCTCCACGCCCCGCGAATACGCAGGCCGGCATTCGCCTGGAAGCCTTCGCTGCCATCCGGATTGAGCAACTCGGCCGATACGGGCCGCTCCCAGCTACTGCCTTCCCGGCCTGCGTTGACATAGATCCCTTTGGAGCGATCAAACAGGTTCTCCAGATCGGTCACAAGCGAAATGCTGGGTATTGCCAGCAATGCATCTTCGATCTGGTCGGAGTACTGCGGATCATTGACCACGTCCGGGTCCATACCGTAATCAAAAACCTGGCCGTTTACACTTCCGGAGGGCCAGTCCGGGCCGGGGCGTTGTCCTGATGGTGACTGCCTTACCACGTCGCCGGTGAAGATATAGGTCTGTGTTATAGTGTCCGATGGCTTAAAGCCTGTTTTCGTCGCGACTGCTTTTAAGACAGTTGTTTTGCTGATGGAAATAGGGCCCATATAGGTTATGCCCGTTGAGGAGCTTTGGCTGTTGGAAATATCGAACGGTTCGGTTCCGTCGAGCGAGAAATAAATGATCGCGTCTTCGGTGTCAGTGGCGAGTGTCAGAGAAAACGCAGTATCGTAGAATCCTCTCTCATGACTGAGCTTGATGTCGGACACAAAACCTTCATAGACACCGATATTTTGTGCTCCCGGGCTGGGCGAATCAAAGGCCCGCCAGTATTCGGCGGCATCGGGGTACCGGCCATAGGAGATATCAGTACTCTGGGCGTTAAAAGCGATGCTATCAATCAGAGTAACACCGTTACTGTCGAACAGGCCGATTTCTTCGCCGGCGGCGTCGAGTTTAAAATTCGCATGCAGGCCCGCATCACTGATGTCATTGTCGGCCCAAATCAGTAGATATTGTCCACGGGTAATAACGGTTGCAGACGGATTATTATTGGGAATCTGCCACTTGGTGGGAGCGGACAAGTTGTCCGTCAGATACATGCCGCCCATATTAATTGCATCGGCGCCGTAATTGTGGATTTCAATCCAGTCTTCATATTGTCCCTGCGGGTCTTGTTCATTACTGCTGTTGGATGCCATAAACTCGTTGATAACAAGCGAAGTATCCGCTGCACTCACAGAAC
>CAZSOR010000442.1:0-3525 GCA_964608395.1 uncultured Pirellulales bacterium | reverse complement strand
ATATTTAAAGGTGCAATTAATTGCACATAATTTCGTTAATTATTAGAGGAACCCTTTAGTATTATAATCTCAAAACGGCGCTATTATGACAAGGACAAAACGGCTATACAATCCAGCTGAGACCTCAGATGGTGAACACATTTTAGTAACTCGATAGCAACCCAAAGATGAGATACTGTGCCGTATCCGGTGGCTTCTATCCAAAAGCCCTAGCTTTCTGGAAAAGACAAGGTGTAGCAAACCAGCTTTCTGACGGAGAGGGCGGGATTCGATCTACCCTCTTTTTGTAAGATACTACAAAACTTGTGTTTACAGGTCAACTCCCGTGATGACAAGAGTTTGGAAGTTCTTGTTGATTTACTGTTCTCCCACGGTTTCTTACTATCTCGGGATCCATTTTGAGGGCAATTTGAGGGCAACTTGGGCATCTTCAATTCCACCTCGCCGGCTTTGGTGTGAAGCTTGCGCTTATAGTGGCCGGCTCTACAGTCAACTCTTGCCTCAGTTCGTTCGTAACGGCTTGCACCGCAAAGCTGATCCGCCTCGGCGTCGAGCATGTCGTTGAGCGTCTCTTCAACCGTGCTGCGAACCATCTCGCCGAGATGATTCCTTATCTGTGCCTCATCAATTTTGATAATTTTGTTCAAGTTCTCAGTCGTCTTTGTCGAATTACTGTTCTGCATGTTTGTGTCCTTTCTTTGATTCAATGGTTACAATTGTCTTGTCTACCATCGACCAGAGAAAGGACTACTTTAACGTCCCAGTATAATGTGCGAAAAATATCTTACGTTATCAATGATTTTTATCTCCGCTACTGGCTTAACTAATTTGCCATTAATATATATTTCAACGCCGTTCCAAATAAAATGGCGAAATATTCGGCCAAGTGATAGAGAAAGTTTATTACAAATTGTCTGTATCCTTCTGTTACTGAGTCTATCACAATTAGACCATAAAACTATAGTACCTGATTTACGTATTCCTTTGCTAAATATATCAGGAAGTTTTCTTTGCTTTGGTTCGGGAACTTCAGTAAGTTCGCCTTTGGCAATCTCATCAACATCCAAGTATGAATAAAGGGTTCTTTCTTTATTTTTCCAAGTATACACTTCAATCTTTATTGCTTGGCTAAGTGAACTGTTGCTGTCGATTCATCCATCCCGCCAGCATCGTTAGCAGGCCGCACTTTCGGCTGACCCTGAGAATCCAGTGATCGCCTACTATGCGGGGCTGGCCGCAGACGCGCTGGGGCGTACAGATGAGGCACTCAGACTGTATGAAATCGCAGGCAAAGACACCGCGCAATCGGGAATCTCGCATGTCTGCTTAGCACAGATGGCGCTCAGTAGAGGCGACTTCGAGTCGGCGGAAGTGCACGGCAGCGACGCTGTGTCGAAGTTGCCGGACGACTCCTTGGCACACCGTCTATACGCAAGAGCTCTTCAAAAGAGAGGGAAACTCGATGCTGCCCTCGCACACTTTCAGACAGCACTTGAGCTTGAGCACGATGTTTCGTGGCGTATCCAGGACTCAATCGATGCTGGTTACGTTTTGGGGCAGTTAAAGCGTTTTGAAGAGGCCGAAGACCTGTTTCGAAGTATCATCAGCACTGTACCGGACAACGCTGAGGCACATGGCTATCTTGGTGACGCATTATTTGAGCAAGACAAGAAAGAAGAGGCCATTGAGGAACATCGGAAAGCTGCCGCCCTGCAGCCGGACAATGGCAAGCACTGGAAAGGCATTGCTGACTGCGCCTATCAATTGCAGCAGTTGGATACCGCACTTGACGCGCTAACGAGACTGAGTGAACTTGAGCAGCCGCTGTCGGAACGCAGATCGCCATTCCTAGGGATGCAGGATCGCATCCAGGAAGCAGAAGCTGTCTGCCAAGAGAACGTGAACAGAATGCCAGACTGCGTTGACCTATGGTTCAATTGGGGCATTGCTCGAATGGCCCAATCCGATTTCCCAGACGCAGAGAGAAAGTTCCGGCATGTCCTTACCCTCCAGCCAGAGCATCCTGTTGCTAAGCCGTCTATTGGATTGGCCAGAAGGGGTGCCAGATACATGAATCATCTTCAGGCAATCATTGAGGAACTTGCAGTCGACCGCACTCCCGACCGCCTTGTTGGTTTTGCGGAGTGTGCGTTCGAGGTCGCGCTTGTGATCATTAGGAACTCCGAGAGATATGCGCTCCCCTATCTGATGGAAAGTTACCAAACCGTGCTGGAAGTAGTCAAGGCTGGGACGGATACTCTCGCGGCAGGCCAAGCCTTGTCGCTTCTGGCTGTTTGTCAGTGGACTCAAGGTTCATATGAAGGAGCCAAGAAGTCTATGGCCGCGGCGCTAAGCGCTGCCCCCCAAGACTCTCTCGTCCGTTACGAATCTGCGCGGATTATGGCTCAGACCGGAGAGACCGACAGGGCGACCAAGGTTCTTCGGCAGTTAACTCCGGATCACGCTGATCATGTTACAGACGCAACAACGGATATCCTGCTGATGCCGTTGCTGGAAGTGAGTGAATTCCGGCAGTGGCTCGTGGATGTGTTCTTTACTGAAGGTATCGATCCATACACTCCTTGCGGCCATGTGATGCTTTTACAGTCTATGGGAGATAGGCAGCAGGAGGGGTAGAAGGCATCAGTTTGCAGCGTGTAAAGGACATCAATACAATCAGTGTCATATTCTAACGTTTTGCTGCAGCAGATCCCAGAATGACTTCTCGATCTATTGGCCTGCTAAGTATCGTGTTGGCCGAGTGCAAGGAGACTAATCGTTGAGGTCATACCACCTTTTCGTCTGCCATAGCCACGCTGACAAGGTCTTCGTTCGATCGACTCAAGATCTCGGCATCAGACAGGACGTCTATCTTGCTTGGCCGGTAGTGCCGGTCCGGCGGGCACCTAACGGTATCAGATTTATGAGGGCTAGTGCTGTGCCAGCGAACACCGCACATACATACTAGAAAGCTTCAGATTTGGTGCGAGAACTGAATTTTTTTATTTGCGCTAATGACCACTTTCCACAAAAAATTGTTTTCACAGCCCCCATTTCTGTCATTCCACCCAAACCTTCGAAGGCCTATGTTTGCAGACGATCCATTTTTGTCAGCCCGAAGTAACGGATGCTGATTTTCTGTTTGACAGCCTCACGATCACTGCCCATAATTCATATACTTATGGGCGTAGGTTAGAAGTGCCCGAGGTTTGCGGGATTCTGTAGGGTAAGGGGCAAAGAATGAGGTATGACTGTCGGAGCTGCAAATCGGTTTGACGATATCTTGTTTTGTTGCCATCTGTGGTCTCAGGTCCAGATGTTTCAGTAGAGGGTTGGCCGACTAAATCGACTGGAGGCTGCGTGAAGAATAGAAACATGTTTCTCGACAAATAGCTGGTACAAAGAGGAAGTGCTACATGATGGCATCAATAGTCCTAGGAGCCTTAATACCCGCCAGATCGCAAATAGTACCTAGTGCCCTGTAAAGATTAAATATTTGGGTAGAGCGAACGTAATTTTCGTCTG
>CAZSOR010000441.1:0-3545 GCA_964608395.1 uncultured Pirellulales bacterium | reverse complement strand
CCGAAGGATGTATAGAAAACCCGTCCCTTGTTGTGCATGCGGGCCCACGTCATCGGGAACGGGGGCCGCTGATAGCAGTCGCCCTCCATTCCTTCGTTGTCCTCGATAAGGATTACGTGAAGGTCTTTGGCGAAGTTCTTCAGAGTGTACCATTCTTCTTTCAGCGAGACGTTTTCACCGAATTCCTTAACTCCCGGGAACTTCGGCGAAGCCGCGCGTATAGTCGCTTTTTGCTGGGCGCCGTGGACGATAAACTCGCCGCCAATCATCGCGATGTAGGGATCCACTTCGGTCTGATTTTGGTTGCCGGGTCCCTTGGAATGGAACGAGTCGGTGGCGGAGTGAAAACCGACAAAGCCTTTGCCGGCGGCAATCGCTCGCAGGAGCTTATTTTTGCCATCCGGTGTCATGGGCGGCGTTTGCTGTTTGTTCGGCTTGGTCAGAACACCGCTTGTGTAAAAGGCGATAGCATCGTACTTCTCGAGATCGCCGTCGAAAACCCGGCCGTCTTTTGTCGAGACCACATCGAAGCCGTGCTTGTTGCCCAGTTCGGTGAGGATTCTCTCCGAGATGCTTGGCTTACCGTCCTTGCGTTTTACGGCGTCATGCTCGTAGCTGGCCGAGCGTGAAAAGTAGAGGACCTTCTGTTTCTTCTGCTCGGCGGCGGCGACCCAGTGCAATGGAAACGCCGAAGCTCCGATCACCGCAGCGCCGGTTGACGCCAGCATGTTTCTGCGGTTCATTCTGTTTTTGCTGTAATTCAGACCTGGCGTAGAGGCTATTGCCTGTCTTACGCCCGAAGATTTTATTTCATTCGACATCGCTTTTATTAACCTCCAAATCTTTATACTGCTTTGACGTTTTGCTTTTTTGTGACAAGATAACGATTGCGGATATACAGAACGGCAAGACGGCATCATCCGCGATCTATTTATTCTCACCCGGCCGGGCGGCTTGTCTCAGAGCTTGTATAGCTCCTCGTCTTCAAGCACGCTGAAGCCGGCTGATGTCACGATATCCTCGGCATTCGTTCCTGCGAGATTCTCTATCTCAAGGCAGCACACGCCCTTGTTGTGCGGTTGCAGAACGAAGCCGTAAGCGTCAATGATATTAATGTCGTGGTCGGCCAAAGCTGTCGTAAGCTTGTGAAAATTGCCGGGCTGGTCCGGCACGTAAATAGCAAGTATGTCCTTTAGAGCGCACGCGCAGCCCAGGTCCGCCAGGGCCAGGTAGGCTTCGCTCGGCTTATTGACGAGCAGCTTCAGGAGACCATACTCTCCTTTATCCTGAATTGTAAAGGCCCTGATATCGATATCGCTTTTGAGCAGATTTTCCGAAATCGACTTGAGCCTTCCCGCTCTGTTATCGACAAAAATGTTAAGTTGTTTTGCCATATTCGGTCCCCTACAGTTTCGACCTTTGATCCACCACACGCTGGGCTTTGCCCTCGGAAACCGGCAGCGCGCCGGGCTCGTGCAGCTCTATGACGGCGTTAATCACGATCGATGAACGGAGCTCTTCTTTAATCTTGTTCTTAAGCGCATCGAGCTGTGAGGCCTCACCCAGAAACAACTTCGGATAGATTTCGACTTTCACGGTGAGCCTGTCCAGCGAGCCCTTCTTATCGACGTAAATCTGGTAGTTCGTCCCCACTTCGGGGATCTGCATGATCTTCTCTTCGATCTGGGAAGGAAATACATTGACGCCGTTAATGATGAGCATGTCGTCGGTTCGGCCCAGAATGCGTGAGAGGCGGCGATGCGTTCTGCCGCATTCGCACTTGTCGGGGTGCAAAAACGCCAGGTCTCGCGTCCTGTATCTGAGAATCGGCGTCGCGTGACGTATGAGATTTGTTAAAACGACCTCCCCTTCCTGGCCGTCCTCAAGCACCTCGCCGGTCTCGGGATCGATGATTTCCACGATATAAGCATCTTCCCATACGTGCATGTCCTTTTTGTAAACGCACTCGAAAGCGACGCCGGGGCCGTTAAGTTCGCTCAGGCCGTAGGAGTTGTACGCATCGATGTTTAGAAGCTCCTGGATCTTGAGCCGTGTGTTTTCCGAGTGGGGCTCGGCGCCGACAAACGCCTTTTTGATCGCGAGCTCATCCCTGCTTATACCGACATCGCCGAGCTTGGAATGAATATGAAGCAGATAGCTCGGCGTTATGTGAAGGACGGTGGTACGGAAATCTTTCATCACCTTAATCTGACGCTTGGTATTTCCCCCGCCGATCGGGATGATTGTCATTCCGACCGCCTCGGCGCCGTAATGCAAGCCCAGGCCGCCCGTGAAGAGGCCGTAAGTCATCATATTCTGGAAGATATCCCTGCTTGTCGCGCCCGTCGAGACAATGCACCTGGCAACCAGATCCGTCCAGTTTTTAACGTCCTGACTGGAAAAGTATATCACGGTAGGTATGCCTGTGGTGCCGCTGGACGAATGGATTCTTACGACCTGCTCCATATCCACGGACATCATTCCCGTTGGAAAGCTCATTCGCAAATCGTCCTTGGTCGTGAACGGGATTCGGCGTAAATCGTCGAGGCTCTTTATGTCATCGCCCGAGGAAATTCCCGCCTCGCCGAGCAATCGCTTATAGAACGGGCTTCTGAACGCAGAGGAAAGCGTGTTTCCGAGACGTTCGAGTTGAATCTTCTCGATAGTGGCCCTGTCGGCCGTCTCAATTTCTTTATTCCAATAAGGTATATCCATTTGTCGCTCTATAAATAAGGTTTGCAGGATTCGTTAAATCCAGCGTGTGTTACATTGCAATCTCTTATGCAAAAGCCCGTCCTACAGGCCTTCGATTTCTTTTTCCGTGACCACCTTGATGTCGTTCTTTGCGAGAATCTGCTGGGCCATATCCGTGTCCGCGAATCTGAAAACCAGCAGGGCCTTGTCGCTGAATTTCTCTACGAAGCCGTACATGTATTCGATATTTACGTCGTTGTCCGCAAAGACCTTCAACACGGAGGCCAGCCCGCCAGGATTGTCACCGACTTCCACCGCGACGACATGGGTCAGATTGGCGACAAAACCGTTGTCTTTCAGAAGCTTGACGGCCATATTCGATTTGTCGACCACAATCCGCAGGACTCCGAAACTTTCGGTTTCGGCGATCGTGAGGGCACGGATGTTTATATTGTTTTCACCAAGAAGAGAACATACGTCAAAAAGCCTGCCCTTTCTGTTCTCCAGGAATACTGAAATCTGAGTTATCTTCATAATATCACCTTTTACAAAGTCCTTTTGTCGACAATTCTCTTGGATTTTCCCATGCTTCTCTCTATTGTTTTCGGCTCGACAAGTGTCACCTTTACGCCGATAGAGAGCACTGATCCTATTTCCTTCCTGATTTTATCCTGAAGCTTTTTAAGCTCTTTGATTTCGTCGGAGAAAATTCTCTCCTCGACTTCGACAAGAACCTCGACTTCATCAAGTTTATGGGCTTTTCTGTCAACCACGATCTGATAATAAGGCTGGGTTCCCTCGATCCCGACGAGAACATGTTCGATCTGCGACGGAAAGACGTTTATGCCTCT
>CAZSOR010000440.1:0-3551 GCA_964608395.1 uncultured Pirellulales bacterium | reverse complement strand
CCTGGTCCGACCAGGCCCCACTCGGTGAAGAACTTCGTCCGGACGTGATTAAAGTCGTCGTACCATGACAGAATGTCCCTGAGCCACATCCATGTCCGGGGCACCGACAGGAAATCGACGCCGTACTTTTTAAGGACGGCTTGGGCCGTTTCCATCATAGCCTTAGCCTGGTCAGCCGCTTCGTTCGTGTCGAGGGCGTCCCGCCCTCGAATCGCGGGCAGGATGCCCGCGACACTGATGTACGAAAGCGTCAGATAGCTGCAGCGGGGCGAGCGGAAGATTCGTCCGCAGGGATTTCCGTCCAGTTGTACTACTTCCGGCCTGCTGCCGCCGCTGACGGCGTGAACCTGGACGCCGGCAATTGGTCCGGATGAGCCTTCTGCGGCCACGAGGAAGCTCGGGGTGACTCCATCGTCGAGGTCGCCGTAAGCCTGGGAACGTGCCTTGCGAAGAGTCTCGGCCGCGGCCTGGGTGGAAAAAATCCGCTCCTGGAGGATCGAGGCACCTCTTGAGCGGAGAACGTCGCTGATTCCGGCAAAGATCTCCCGGGCCTGATCCTGAAGCGGTACATTTTCCTGAGGTGTGCCTGAAATGAAGATTTCGGTCGCCTCAGGCGACTCAACGCTACGTGTGTCTAAGTTTGCTGTCATGTCTTGTTAGTGCCCCTTGCTCCGTTCGAAGTTTCTAATTTATAGCCACTTTATTGTATACTTCATGGGTGGAAAAATCAAGTTAAATTTCGGCGCCGGTCGAAATAAAGTCATTCATTGTCGTCTCTCATTTAGGGATTTTCTCAAGGTTTATTTTGCCTGTAGAGTTCAATTCGCCGCTCGATTTGCTGTGCGAGCGTTTCCTGTCCCGCGGTACGAGCCAGATCGGCTGCTTTCCGGGCGGACTGGATGGCTTCCTGGAAGCGTCCCGCCCTGGCATAGTTTATACTCAGAAGATCGTGCAGTCTCGGCGAGGTGTCGATTTTCGGCATCAGTTTTACAGCCGCTGCGTAATGCTTGAGGCTCCCGGCGAGGTCTTGCTGATCGGCCATCGCAATCGCCAGCCTGTAGTGGGCTGGGGCGTTTTTCGGATTGAGGCGTACCACCTCGGAAAAGTGAGCAATCGCTTTATCAGATCTTCCAGCGTAAGAAAACGCCAGAGCAAGGCTGAAATGCATACCAACGGGATTGTACTGCTTGTCGAGGCCGTTAGGCATACGCCGCAAAGCTTCCGAGAGATGTTTAATCGCCTGGTCAAATTGCCTCTGGTGCAGCAGGGCCATACCCAAATCGTGGTGTATACGGGGATCGCTCGGATTGGCTTTCAGAGCTTGATTATAATGTTCCATCCCCTCCTTATACATCTTCTTGGCGTTGTACATGAGAAAGCCAAGTCTAAGGTGTGCCTCGGCATTGTTGGGATTCAGCTCCAGCGCGCGGCTGTATTCCTGAATTGCGTTATCCGTATCGCCGGCTTTGAAAAACTCGTTGCCGGCTCTTACGAAAGAATAATCGTTCAGGAATTCTTCGCGGATTTTCTTAATTGCAGCAGGTCCGGCATCGACAAACTCGGGGATGTTCGCGGCTCTGTCCGGGGCGGTAAAGTGTTCCAGCAGGACGGCGGGGCTACTGTTTCCCTGCTGGTCAATATGGGTCAGGCAGAGCTGCGTATAATCCGAATAGGCTTTTGATGAAAACACGAGCCACTTGCCATTGGGCGAGAAGCTGTGCCATGAGTTCATCCGGCTTGTATTGGCGCGCAGTCTTCTGGGCTTGCCTCCCTCGGCCGGCATGATGTAAAGCTCGCTGTCGGGCTGAAGCAGCATATAGCTTTTGGCTTTGCAGAACACGATCCATTTGCCGTCGGGCGAGTATTTCGCGAAAAAATTGCTCATGCCGTTGTTGGAAGCCCCCTCGATGGGCTCCGGTTTGCCGCCCTTGCCTTCATTGAAGGGGATTCTGTACAAGTCGAATAAAAATGGCTTTCCGTCCTCGGTGAATTCCTTACATTCTTCCCGGGTCAGAAGCACTTTGCCTTTGCCTTCGGTATCCTTGAGGTTATACGCTTTGGCTCTGGCAAAAACAATATACTTACCGTCGGGACTCCACGCCGGATTGCTCTGGACGTATTGCGGGTCATCGGCGCCGGGTAGTGACTCAAATGTATGGGACTGTCTGTTGTATGTGCAAAGTATGCCTTTGACGGGGAAGAAAAGCTGAGAGAAGGCCAGAGGCGGCATCGGGACGAAGACGGACTTGTCTTTAACCGTGCTGACTACAAACCTGCCGTCCGGGGAGACCTGCGAGAGCAGGCCGAAGGTTTGTTCCCCGTCCTCCTTCCTGTAGTCGTTCCACGTGATGATATCGCTCGTTGCGAGGACCATTTCTTCCGTGGTGCGCGTGATGACGTATGAACCCTTGCTGTTTGCATAATCCACGTCCATCGCGAGGATCTCGCCGCGTTCGGAAAAGGAGTGACAGTTTCCGCAAACCGGCATATTCTCCAGGACGATTGGAGGTTGCTCTGGCGAGGAGATATCACCAAAACGCCATCGAATGAGCGAAGGGTCCTTGACGGCGTCGACAAAGGGCAGGTTCACTTCCCGGTAGAATAACGGCGCGCCGACCCGGTCTTTGGATGTTCTGATTTTGATGCGGCCGGCCGAGGCGATTTTCGCCGGTGACTGCCGATTGACACCCAAAATAGTCACCCGGGCATCCTTCTCCAGGGAACGCTTCTTTATAGTCTGCCATTTTTCCTGCTCGGGGGTCCACTTGGATTCGCTCGCCAGGACATTCATGTCGCCTTCGTCGTCCCGGAAGCTGATACTTACAAGCCACATGTCGGAGCCGGAATTATCATTCCAGCGAAACGTAGGGGCCGCGATTTCCGGGGGAAAAACCGTTTCATCCAGCGGGTAGCCAATCGTCAACCTGCCGTATTCGACATCTTCCTGATAACGTGCTAATATATCTTCCCCCCGGAGCGGGCGTTCTTCAGACGTGGTTAGTAAGACTATCGCAACAACGATGGCTGTCGCGCCGATACCGACGATGAAATATTTGAACGATTTGCGCATTTATTCTCTTATCGTTTATCATTCAAAAGTAGTCAGTTCTTTTGCTCGAGACGTACTTCACTAAACGCAAATCGAGCAAACGATATATTCTAAATATCGTAGGTTTAAAAATCAAGCTTAAGCTTGAGACTGAGTTTTCTCACAAATAAGGCTCTGCGGCGTGAAATGTCGTATTATCGGGCCTGAGTGGCGCATCCTTTCGGATTTTGAATGTTTGCGGTACGTCATAAAAAATAATAAAAAAAGTACAAAATCGTAACAGAACGGTAACATTTAGACGGCATAATTGTTCCTGTAAAAGTGATTGTTTTTTTGTTAATCTATTTGAAAGGAACATGATTATGGAAAGGTACAAGAGCATTAAAATCATTTTGTTGTTGGTTGTTGCTCTGATCGCGCCGGCCGCTCTGGCCAAATCAGCAAGTGAGCTGCTGCAGGAAGGCCTCTACGCCGAGGAGGTCGACGGCGATCTCGATGCGGC
>CAZSOR010000439.1:0-3562 GCA_964608395.1 uncultured Pirellulales bacterium | reverse complement strand
ACCGACCAGTCCAGAAACAGCCCGTTTATATGTTCGTTATGCCGATTGATGCAAAATGGTGCCACGTCAAACCCAAAACCAGGCATTATTGGTGGCTTAAAGATATCATAAGTCTCACTCTTGGGCATTGTGCTGTCGAGAAGCAGGGGGATTTGGGACCTGCCCTTAATGGAGAAGATTCCCGTGTAAGGCAGACGGTAACGAATATAGCGAGATGGATCAGAAGAAACAAATCGGTCATCGAACAACCAGCCGTTTAACCCATAGCTGCATCGAAATGGCCGACCGGGGCTTGTCATCTCCCATGCTTCAAATGTTGAGCCCTGCTTTCCCTCCACACGCGTATCACCGATCCGAGCAACGAAAGGATGTTTCCCACGTCTGACTGCCATGGGGCAGCAGGCTATGCCTTCCGTATCAACGGGGTGCAATGACTCAGCTACGTTCGGATCATCGCTGCTTACGACCGAGCCGAGGAGAAAAAACATGCTATAGCCAACGATATTGTCTCGGGGAAGGCGTCCCTGATTGTCCTCAGCGTACAGGGCCAGTGTCGTGCCCCACTGCTTGAGATTTGCATAACAGACAACCGCCCTGGCCTGCTTGCGGACTCTTTGCAGCGCCGGCAGCAAGATCGCCATCAACAGCGCGACGATGGCAATTACCACCAAAAGCTCAATGAGCGTAAATCCTCCGGGCGATTTATTTCTCACACGACGTATTCCGGCCCGGCGGCCAACAGGTTTTAGCACAGTTCCGCCGTACATCATAACTCCGCATTCACATAGATGATCCACTTAGTATAATAACTATTTCTTAGTTATCAATAAAATCTTTTAAGATTTATTCTGTCCTGTATCTAATCGGTCGACAGTTCCTCTGACCACTCGGTTTCGTTGCCGAACTTATCGCGTGCCTTAACACGGAAACGGTTGCCCCGCCCCGCGCTGTCCACAATAACTTCGTAATTACGTTCTATTTGCCATCCACTGCTGAAGCTGGCTTCCGTGGTACACTCGAAGAAATACTCGACCGGCCCGCTGGCATCCGTTGCCTCGGCCGCTATCATCTTTATCCAATACTCTGTTATTCGATTCCTTCCCAATACAATCTCTTCTCTCGGCCTGCCGTAAAGTTCCCATTGAGCCGGATTGGGCTCGGGCGGGTCGGTTTCGTACTCCGGAAACCAGTAAAGCAGAGCAATGCTGGCTTGGCAGGTTCCGCCGTAAGCTCCCATGTTGATGCGCAGGTTTATGCCTTGTTCGTTTATTGGACCGTGCGAAATGCTCATCGGCTCATCGCCCAGCGGACAGGCCGGATCGCCCGCATCTATACATGGGCTCATAACATGGTCCCATGTCCAGGATTCTTCGTATGTGCTCCAGCGCCAGCCTTCGCTCATCAAGTGGTAATCACCATTGGCTGCATCGACGAACAGCGGATCGCCGCCTATGTTGCCCACTCCCGGAGCTTCGCCTTCAAGACAGCTAAACCGTACCTCGCACTGGAACAGGTCGCCGTCTCTATTGTTCCATAAAATGCAATTGCTTATGTCAGGATTCGAATTCTCATAAGCGGCTATGCCGAAATCATTATCCACAATTGTCAGGTTTCTAATCGTAGGGCTGCTGCCGTAGTTGAGTGATACTGCCATGCTGCTGTTTCTGATGATGAAGTTCTTCAGCACGCTATCGGATCCTTCGCCGGTATGGAAGGTAACACCATCCACATCATCCCTCTCTGTTGTGGTACCAATTCGGCTGGTTCTCCAGGGAGCCTCAATAATAGCCGCACCTTCGGTTCCGGCAACTGTTATGGCCTTACCCGTAAAATCGATCTTGGAGTACACTCCCGGCCGGACAAGAACCATCTGACCGTCTTTTGCTACATCAATGGCTTCCTGGATAGTGTCGAACGGACGAGCTTCGGAGCCATCTCCCTGAAGGCCGTCCTGCTCCGGATTGTCAAGGCCATAATTATCGACATATATTATACCCTGGAACTCGTAGGCACCCATATCCACACGTCCACTGACTACGCGCGGATTGCCGTCAAAGTCTTTTTTGTCCGGTCCGGGTGCATAGTTCGGATCACCAGCATCGACACATTGTGACGATGGTGCGAGCCGCAAGTCGTCGTCTTCGGTGCCGGGTATGTCGTCGGGGCCATCCGGGTCTGCGAATAGCGGGTCGGCGTCAATGTTGCCTGTGCCAAGCCAGCCGCCCCGGATGTTGCTGTAGGAGATAGCGATCGTTGATTGGTCGTTAATCCATATTACATTGCCGTCGTCCCAAAGGATGCAGTCGATGAGCCCGGCAGTGCTCTGGCCCCACTGATTGCGGGAGTTGAAACCAATGGCGCTTCCATCCTGTGCCGAGTTTCCTGTGAACGTGCAGTTGGTCAAAGTCAAGTCACTTTGACTGTTGTACATCCCGCCGCCGTAAGAGTTAGTCTGGTTCGCAGTGATTAGGCAGTTGTTCAGGCTCAGGTTACTATTACCGGTATTGTACATCCCACCGCCGTAATCATACCCCGAGTTCGCGATGAGCGTGCAGTTGGTTAAAGTCAGATTGCTGCTATCGTTGTACATACCGCCGCCGTAATACGACAAGTTTTTGATTATTGAGCAGCCGGTAAGGTTCGGCTCGCTGTTGTTAAAGCATACTCCGCCGCCGCCATAGTCTGCCGTGTTTTCACTGAATGTGCAGTTGTTCAGGCTTGGTTTGCTGTCACTGATGTACAGCCCACCCCCACTGTCCTCTGCGGAATTGGCGGTGAAAGTGCAGTTGATAAGCACCGGTGTTCTCTGGGAATCTTCGTCCGGTTCGTCGGCACTTGATTCGGCCGCCGCATAGCTGTTTATACCGGCGCCGGTTTGTGCCAGGTTTCCGGTGAATGTGCAGTCGGTCACGCTTAGGCTGCCGTGACCGTTGTGTATCCCGCCGCCGCGATGTGACGAGTTTTCCTCGAATGTGCAGTTGTTGAGACTTAGATTGCTCTGATAGTTGTATATTCCGCCGCCCTCGGTTCCGGAGGAGTTCTGCGTGAATGTGCAGTTGACAAGTGTCGGACTGCTGTAGTAGTTGTAAATCCCGCCGCCATAATACTGTGCCGAGTTCTCGGTGAACGTGCAATTGATAATCTGCGGCGATCCGTACTCATTGAGCAATCCGGCGCCGTTACGATTGGTGAATACGTTGGCATTGCCGCCTGTGATTGTGAATCCGTCAAGGACGGCGGTTCCGTCGACTCCACTGCCGGTCACAACATGGTGACTGTTCTCCGCCCTGCCGACCTCACTCGCCGGACCATCGGGATTGACCCGGTCATTGGCGCTCAAATCGCCGCTCAGAATCGTCTCATACAGGTTGATATCCCGCGCATCAGGCTCAGCCTCTCCGGCGCCTGCATATCCCCCTTTAATCGTAACACCGGATAGTAGTTGAAACGTGTCAGTCCGGTCGCCGGATACTGATATTCGGATTCCGATCCGTCCCGCTTGTTCAATCCGGAGATCGGGCTTGTAGATGCCGTTTGCCACACGGATTTCATCGCCAATGCT
>CAZSOR010000438.1:0-3572 GCA_964608395.1 uncultured Pirellulales bacterium | reverse complement strand
TGGTGGATAAAACAAAGCATCAAACGTGCACTGCTGGAAAATGTTCAGCCGGTGCATATTCCCACTTATATGGTAGCCTTGATAAATCAATGGCGGCATATGGCTACGGAGTTGGAAAGCACGCTCGGCAGGTCGCCAAAAGTCGAAGAAATGGCCGATATTATGCAAGTGCCGCTGCGGAAGGCAAAAGTTATACATCGTATCGTCGAGATTCTCAGCTCTACAGGGGAATCCTGTAGCGGCGATGAGACAGATGAGGATCAAATGCTCGAAGCGATTTTGGAGGATCCAAGCGGCGGCAGGCCGGAAGATGCATTAATTGCCGTTGAAGAAAAACTGAAAGCTTTGAGATTGCTCAATGAAATCGACCCGAGAGAAGCGGATGTTTTGAGATTGCATTACGGTCTCGATGGAAAAAAGCCGATGTCGCTCAAGGAGATCGGTAAAAAAATGGACCTCACGCGAGAGAGAATCAGGCAGATTAGGCGCGATGCGCTTACCAATCTTTATGAATACATGAACGAAGAATAGCATCAAATATCATCTCGATTAATACTTGCATTTCCCTGGTAATATATTAATAATAAACAATTGTAGAGTGTGCGATGCACACTCTACCGAGTGCTCGTTTGGACTATTGGAATATCGACATCAACCATGGAAGGCAGGTAAATGAAGGACGAAGGAATTGACCTGAAAAGATATATTCGCGACATACCCGACTGGCCTAAAAAGGGAATTTTATTTCGTGACATCACTCCATTATTAATCAATCCGAAGGCGTTTGCAGCAGCAGTGGAAGCACTATGCGCCGATTTTACAGATGCCGGCATCGAATATGTCGCCGCCGTGGAAGCCAGAGGTTTTATTTTTGGCTCCGTTGTGGCGGAAAAACTCGGCGCCGGCTTTGTGCCCATCCGCAAAAAAGGCAAGCTGCCCTGGCAGACCGAGAGCGTCAGCTACGATCTGGAATACGGCACGGATACTTTGGAAGTACATAGCGATGCCATAGAGAGCGGCGGGAAAGTTTTAATGGTGGACGATCTGCTGGCGACAGGGGGGACAATGGCCGCGGCATGTGAACTTATCGAAAAAATAGGTGGAAAAGTTGCCGGCATTGCGTTTCTTATAGAGCTTGCGGGTTTGCAGGGCAGAGATAAAATAGCCGGTTATAAGGTGACATCTATTATTTCATGCGAATGAAATCTACTTACTTCTGCTGAAAAGGGAGCCAATGGTGACAATGAGTAAAGACGGCCAAGATTGGATTATCCGCAGAGGACCTTATCCGGAGCTGACGTTGACCGCGGTGCTCGTGGGCTACGGATTGGGAATTCTCATCGCACTGAGCATTGGCTACGCCAGCCTGGTCCTGGGATTTTCCATCGAAGGCTCGGAGGTGGCTGCAATTCTGGGATTCGGGATTCTCAGAGGCATCATGCGGCGCACCAGCATCGTCGAGAACAACATCAACCAGACGATTGCAAGCTCAGTCAACGGCGCCTCGGCCGGCATGATGTTTACGGTGCCGGCTCTATTCATTCTGGGTGAAACCGAATTCAGCGCCGTCCTGATGGTTTTCTCGTGCATCGCCGGCGGCATTCTTGGCATCGCATTTATCATCCCGCTCCGCAAGCAGATGATCGACTACGAGCGGCTCGCCTATCCGGGCGGTGTCGCCGTTGCGACGATTCTAAAATCCCCCGGCGCCGGGGTCCACAAAGCCATTCTGCTGCTGTCCGGCCTGACATTGAGCGGTGTCGTTTACTTCTTGAGCCAGTACATGGCGCAGATAAAAGGAATCTCCGCTTTCGAGAACTGGAACCTCGGCGGGTTGATAGGGATGCCGGAATATATGAACGGTATCTGGTATATCTCCCTTATGACGGTGGGCGTCGGCTTCATTTCAGGCAGAGGCGGCTTCTCCTTTGTCATCGGAGGTTTCGTCTGCTATTGGATTCTGGCTCCTTGCCTGGCCGGAATGAATCTCTTGCCCTCGGCTGAGGCCCTTGGGGAATTGGAGATGAGTATGCCGGGGTATTTGCGATTGACTCTATTCAGGCCGGCCGGTATCGGCATGCTAATCGGGGGGGCCCTGACCGGCATTGTTCTGGCGCTGCCGCTGATTGTCAGCGCCGTTCGCAGCATGCAAAGCGCTGCGAAGATGAAGACAACGGTCTCGAAAGACGAAATGCCGATCCGTCTGCTCTATGTTGCAATCGCCGGGGCGACTATTCTGCTGTTCGTGATTGCCGTTACCTCCGTCGAGAATATGGGTCTGCTCCGCGGGGCGCTGATGGCTCTGCTTGGCACCCTTTGGATATGGGTTGCCGGTGTGATTCTCTCGGAATGTATAGGCCGGACCAATTGGTCGCCGCTCAGTGGAATGACACTAATCGCGGTCACTATCCTGATTGTTATTTGCAGCGGATTGCCCGCCTCTGCGGCCACAATCGCATCGGTGATGGTCGGGGCTGCCGCATGTGTCGCAATGGCCCAGGCGTGCGACCTGATGCTTGACCTCAAGACCGGGTATCTGGTGGGTGCCTCACCGAAGAAGCAGCAGATTGGGCAATTCCTTGCTACCTGGTTGGGACCTGTCGTAATCATCTGTCTTATCTTTGTACTTCACAAAGCCTATGGTCTGGGCAGCGACCGGCTTCCGGCGCCTCAGGGCCAGGCACTCGCCAGCACGATTAATGGAATCCTGGGTGGAGATGTCCCGCTTAAGAAATACATCGCCGGCGCCGGTCTCGGCGCTTTACTTAGTGCAAGCGGCATCGGCGGACTTGGCATCCTGGTCGGTCTCGGCTTTTATCTGCCGTTCAGTATTGTACTGACCTACAGCATCGGAATGGCGATCCGTATGCTCTTAGATCGAATAAAGGGGACTGCGTTCAGCGAAGAAGTGGGGATTCCCGTAGCGGCCGGCCTGATCGTCGGGGAAGCCCTCGTCGGTGTCGGCTTCGCTTTGTACTTTATTATCGCCGGCGCAATGAGCGGATAGGAAGAAATCATGATGAAAAAACTCGGATACTTAATGATAACTCTTGGCTTCCTTGCAGGTGCTCTCACGGCGGTTGTGGACAAAGAGCAAATCCGCTGGGACTATTTTGCTCTTGCTCTTATCCTCGGCGTCGCGGGCGTCGCATTTGTTCGGATCAGTGACAGGCGGGAAAGCCGGCAGGAAGGAAAACTCGCCTCCAACATGCAGTCAGTCGAAGCCAGCCTCGATCGAATTGTCAAAAACATGAACGGTCTCAACGCCGAGAAGGAATCTATCAATACCTATGATGTTCGCCACCGGATCGACGAGCTTTTTACCGACGATTTGAACACATTTGTCGAGGCCCGGGAGAGCATCGCACACATACATAGCCTGAATGCTTACGCCGACGTGATGACTTCGTTTGCGGCGGGCGAACGGTATCTGAACCGCGTCTGGTCGGCATCCGCCGATGGATATATCGATGAGGTCAATGCTTATCTGGAAAAAGCCCAGGCGCAATTTGCTGATAGTCTTGCTAAAATACGTAATCTGGCGGTCAAAGGGCCGTAGAATCGAAACTACT
>CAZSOR010000437.1:0-3578 GCA_964608395.1 uncultured Pirellulales bacterium | reverse complement strand
TTATACAATCCCACGGCAAGCCCGATTTATCTTGAAAATTCCGAAGGCTCCTGGCGTCTGGATGGTGCCGTCGACTATACATTCGAAGGCAATACGTCGATTCCTACAGGAGGAAGATTAATAATTGTAGGCTTCGACCCGGCTGTAGACATCTTCCAGTTGAACGCTTTCGCCACTGCATACAATACGGGACCTTTAACTCCCGCCGTGGATATCGCAGGGCCCTGGTCGGGCAACCTTTCCAATAACGGCGAGCGACTTGCCCTTAAAAAACCCGAGGCTCCCGACCTGCCGGGCGACCCGGTCTGCTGGGTTATTGTCGATGAAGTGATTTATTCGGATGTATCACCCTGGCCCGAAGCCGCAGATGGAACCGGTTATGCCTTGCAGAGAATTTCCGCTGACCAATATCATTCGGGCAATGACCCCGGCAACTGGCGGGCTGCTACACCGACTCCGGCTTCTAATCAATAGATTCCCGGCAGAATTACACAAAGAAACAAATACGATATAAGGAAACAAACAGGTTATGCTCAAAAATACGAAAATCCGCCTGTCAATTTTGGCCTTTATGTGGCTCACATATTTGATCGGCTCGGCCAATGCTGCAGAAACTACGCTGGTCATCAACGAATTAATGGCGTCCAACAACACTACGATCCAGGACCCGCAGGGCCAGTACGACGACTGGATCGAGATCCATAACTACGGCCTCGATGCGATTGATATCGGCGGGTTGTATCTGACGGACAACTTGTCCGCCCCCACCAAGTGGTGGATTCCGAGCAGTAATTCCGCCTTAACGACAATCGGCGCAGGTGGCTATCTGTTGATATGGGCCGACAATGATACGACCGATGCCGGGCTGCACGCCAATTTCAAACTCGGCGCCGCTGGCGAGGAGATCGGCCTTTTCGACAACGACGGCGTCACTCAAATCGACAGCGTCACCTTCGGCGAGCAGGCCGACGACATTTCCTACGGCCGGTACCCCGACGCCGTTGACTACTGGCAAGCCTTCGGTTTCCCCAGCCCGGCAGCTCCAAATGTCGGCGTCTATGAGGGCTTTGTTTCCGATATAGAGTTCAGTCACAAGCGCGGCTTTTATGACGAGTTGTTCTATCTTACGCTCGCCACTGAAACCGAAGATGCGATTATTTACTACTCGCTCGATGGAAGCGAGCCATATCAACCTACTGCACGTGGGTCGTCATCCGGCACGGCTTATACCGATCCTATTCCAATCAGCAGGACCACTATCTTAAAAACAATCGCAACCAAAATAGGCTGGATGCCTACCGACGTAAAGACACAGACCTATATTTTTGTCGAAGATGTGATAAGACAATCACCTACCGGCTCGGCTCCCGGCCCCGGCTGGCCTGCGGGTAGCGTCAACGGGCAGAGCATTAATTACGGCATGGACCCCGACGTCGTAAACGACAGCCGATACAAGGACCTTATGGACGATGCCCTGCTGGCCATTCCCAGCATCTCGCTTGTGACGGATTTGGACAATCTGTTCGACTCATCCAAAGGCATTTACGTAAACGCCAGGATGCTGGGCAGGACGTGGGAACGCCCTGTCTCGGCCGAGTTGATAAACCCCGACGGCAGTGAAGGTTTCCAAATCGACGCCGGCCTGAGAATCCGCGGGGGATATAGCCGCAACGATAGTAATCCCAAGCATGCCTTTCGATTGTTCTTCCGTGCCGAGTACGGCCAGACCAAGCTGAGATTCCCGCTGTTCGAAGATGAAGGCGTCGGCGAGTTCGACAACGTCGATCTGCGAACCTCACAGAACTACTCCTGGAGCTACGACGGCAGCAGCAAGAATACGATGGTTCGTGAGGTTTTTTCTCGTGATGTGCAGCGGGATATGGGCCAGCCCTATACTCGAAGCCGCTATTATCATCTCTATCTCAACGGCCATTACTGGGGCATTTTCCAGACACAGGAACGCTCCGAAGCATCGTATGCCGAGTCGTACTTCGGAGGCAGCAAGGACGATTACGACGTGATCAAGACAACCGGAGGTAACCCGAATTACACCATTGAGGCCACGGACGGAACCATCGATGCATACCGCCAGCTATGGCAGGCGGCAACGAATGGATTCTATACGAACGAAGCATACTATAAGGTACAGGGAATGGATCCCGACGGCATGCCCAATCCCGCGTATGAAAGACTTCTCGATGTAGACAATCTGATCGACTATATGCTCTGTACCTTCTACGTGGGAGACTGTGACGGCCCCATCTCCAACTTCCTCGGCAACAACCGGCCTAATAACTATTACGGAATCTACAATCGAACCAATCCGGACGGTTTTAAGTTCTTCAGGCATGACGGCGAGCACACGATCGGCGCCCAGGGCAATTGGAATCTGGATCGAACGGGCCCATACACGCATCCCAACCTTGCACAATTTGCCAATTTTACTCCGCAATGGCTGCATCAGCAGCTTGCCGCTCACCCGGAGTATCGGCTGCGCATGGCCGACCGCGCACATATGTACTTCTTCAACGATGGATTGCTGACCCCGGGCCAGTCAACATCGCGTTTATTGGAGCGGGCCGAACAAATCGAAACGGCTATTATTGCCGAGTCGGCCAGATGGGGTGACTCAAAAAGATCGAGGCCTTATACGAAAGACGACCATTGGTGGCCTGAAATTGACCGCATTATTAATGATTATGATGCCTACGGTTTTCCGCTGCGGACTCAGGTTGTGCTCGGCCAGATTCAATCCGATGATTGGTATCCGAATGTCGGTGCGCCGGTCTTTCACATAAACGGAGCGTATCAGCACGGCGGTGAAATTTCGGACGGCGATTTGCTCTCGATGACCGCCCCTGCCGGCACGATATTCTACACGCTCGACGGCTCCGACCCTCGGGCCCCGGGCACATCACAACAGGCGGACGCCCTGGTGCCTGAGGATGCCGATAAGCGGGCAATCGTTCCAGCCGGCCCGGTCGTCGACGAATGGCAAGGCGGCGGAGTTTTCGATGATTCGGCATGGCTACCCTGCATAGGCAGCCCGGGCGGCGTCGGATTCGAGAGAACCTCGGGCTACCAGGACTTCTTCACTCTTGATCTCAGAGAACAGATGTATGCCAGGAACGCCACGTGTTACGTCCGCATTCCTTTCACAATCGATGCCGACTACACTTCTTTGACGCTGAACGTCAGGTACGATGACGGTTTTGTCGCTTACATTAACGGCGTCGAAGTAGCAAGGCGTAATTTCGACGGCACGCCGGCCTGGGACTCCAGGGCCAGCACCAGCCACTCCGATTCGGCGGCGATACTGTTAGAGAGCATCGATATTTCTGAATTTCTCGACAACCTAAAGCAGGGCGACAATTTATTGGCCATCCACGCCATGAACAGCTCCACCACAAGCTCAGATTTTCTTATCTCCGCCGAGCTTACCGCGAGCGGAGACGATTCCGACGATAGCGAACCGGACGGTGTTTTGGAATATACCAGCCCAATTACACTAAACCATAGCGTTCAGGTCAAGGCAAGGGTATTGAGCGGCGATGAGTGGAGCGCCCTGAACGAAGCGG
>CAZSOR010000436.1:2227-3588 GCA_964608395.1 uncultured Pirellulales bacterium | reverse complement strand
AAAGGCGACCTGTGGGATTCGGGCCAGGTCAAGTCCGGCCAGTCACAACTCGTCAATTACGGCGGAAAACCGCTGTCATCCGGCATGCGCTGCTATTGGAAAGTGCGAGTTCGGGACGAAAGCCGGGCCCTTTCAGGATGGAGCAAGCCGGCTCGATGGTCGATGGGTATCATGGATTCGTCGGAATGGTCGGCTAAATGGATCGGCGCAGAGCAGAAGTTTGTCGAGATCAGGAAACTGCCGCCGGAGGGAAATTATTTGTCCGACCCCTGGCTTCGCAAGGTAGTGACATTAAAAGAAAAACCCCGCTGGGCGGCTATATCTATCGCATCCGTCGGCTACCATGAGTTGTACGTGAATGGAAAGAAGGTGACGGATGATGTCCTGAGTCCGAATGTAGCCGACCATACGAAGCGGGCGCGTTACGTGACGTATGAAATTGCAGACCATCTGCGAGCCGGCCGGAACGTGATTGGTTTGTGGCTGGGGACATCGTGGTCGGTCTATCCGCTGTACAAGAGCGACGACAAGCCGCAAACGCCAATCGTCATTGCCCAGGCGAACATCGAAATGCCGGACGGGAAAATTCAGCGTATAATCACGGATGAAACTTGGAAAACGCACCCCAGCCCCAACGTCCTGTTAGGCACGTGGATGTTCATGAACTTCGGCGGCGAATATTACGATGCCGGCAAAGAATTGCCTGACTGGTGCAGCCCCGATCTGGACGATAGCGACTGGAAGCAGGTCACGGTATATCATCCCAAACTGGTGCTTTCGGCCGAAATGGTCGAGCCGAACCGCCGAATCCTCGAAATCAAACCTGTCGCTGTAACGCAGGTCGAGGGCCAGGGCTATCGCGTGGATATGGGCGTAAATTATGCCGGCTTCGTCGAGCTCGATGTCAAAGGCCAGCCGGGTGACATTGTCGAATTACAATGCTCCGAAGACGAAAAGAAGATGATGACGCACAAGCTCCACAGTGCCTACAGAATCGGGCCGAGCGGCAAAGGCACCTTCCGCAATCGCTTCAATTACGGATCGGGGCGGTGGATTCTCATTAAGGGATTGGGATACAAACCCGCCTTAGCGGACATTCGCGGCTATCTCGTGCGGACCGACTATAAGCGGGCCGGGGGATTTGAGTCATCCAACAAATTGCTGAATGATATTTACGACATCGTGCTTTGGACCTACGAGAATCTCAGCATCGGCGCTTATGTGGTCGACTGTCCCCAGCGCGAGCGGATGGGCTACGGCGGCGATGCCCACGCCACGACGCAGACGGCGATGAACAACTACAATCTCGGGGCGTTCTACACGAAATGGTCTCAGGACTGGCGTGACACCCAGGGCAAAGA
>CAZSOR010000436.1:0-2127 GCA_964608395.1 uncultured Pirellulales bacterium | reverse complement strand
TCGGGGCGTTCTACACGAAATGGTCTCAGGACTGGCGTGACACCCAGGGCAAAGAGACGGCATGGGGACTCGGCGACAAGGCCACGAATCAGGACGCTCCGTCGGCAGCCGGCAATCTGCCTTATACCGCTCCGACGTACTGGGGCGGCGGCGGACCGGCATGGAGCGGCTACTGTGTCACCCTGCCCTGGTATATGTATCGCCACTATGGCGACGTTCGTATCCTGGAGGAAAATCTCGATACGATTCAGCAGTGGCTGGCTTTTCTCGAAAGAAAGTCAAAGGATAATATGCTGGTTCGCTGGGGCGGTGAGTGGGACTTTTTGGGCGACTGGCTCTGGCCGGGTGCCAAAGGTGTCAACGGTGACACGCGGGAGACTCTTTTCTTTAACAACTGCTACTGGATATACAATCTGCAAACCGCCGCGAAAATTACAGATGCCCTGGGCAAAAAGGATCTCGCCGCTAAGTATCGGCGGCGGGCGGAAACGGTACGCACAGCCGTTCATAAGGAGTTCTTCGATCCTGCGGAGAACGGCTATGTGAACAACTTCCAGGCCTATCTTGCCGCCTCACTTCTGATCGAGCTGCCTCCAAAGGAGCTTCAGCCGGCGGTGTGGAAACGCTTCGAGGACGAGATTCTCATTCATCGCAAGGGACACTTCTGGGGAGGTATCACCGGCGGTTATTTCATCGTCAAGAACCTGCTGGAGTTCGACCGCCCGGACCTGATGTTCGAGATGGCCAGCAAAGAGGACTATCCGGGTTGGGGTGACATGCTCCGGCGAGGAGCGACGACCATGTGGGAGGCCTGGGACGGCCGCAATTCCCTGCTGCACAGCTCTTATCTGCACATCGGAGCATGGTTCATCGAGGGCCTGGGCGGCATCATGCCCGACCCGGCCGGCCCGGGATACAAGCGTTTCATCATCAAGCCGGGCGTGCTAAAGAACCAGTCTCTCGATTGGGTCAAAGCAAAATTCGAATCTCCGTATGGAACAATACGGAGCGAGTGGAAGATTGAGAATGGGACGCTCGTACTCAACGTTGCCGTCCCGCCCAATACAACCGCCACGGTTTACCTGCCGACCGGAGATTCGCAATCCGTTAAAGAAGGCAATGTCCCCTTGTCGAAGACAAGCGGAGTCAGGCGTTTGCGCGAAGACGAAAAAGGCCGCTGCGTGCTGGAAGTTCAGCCGGGACAATACACATTCGAGGCAAAATTGTAATGCATTAACAATATATAATAATTTTTATTCAAAGGAGGCATCATGGTTAACAGGAATAAGTTCGCAACAGTGCTTTTTCTGGCGCTCTTTGTTGCTGCGTCAGGCTCGGGAGTTTGTATAGCAGCGGTTGACGTCGTTGCCGAGCCCTATCTGCTCGATACGGGGCTTCTCTCACGTTCTATCTCGTTCGAGAATCCCACCGGCGCCCCGGGCCAGGGCGGCAAAACGGCCAGTAATCTCGGTGCCGGAAGAAAAGGCTCGCCGGCAATGACGCTCAACGCCGGGCAGGAAGTTCAGCTCTGTGACATCGAAGGCCCGGGTACGATCCGCCATATCTGGATGACCACCAGCAATAATCCGCTCAACCTGCGGAGCCTCGTGCTGCGTGCCTCGTGGGAAGGCCAGGGACATCCGAGCATCGAATGCCCTATCGGCGACCTTATGGGCTTTGCGCATGGCAAGGTCATGCCGTATCACTCCGCGGTGCACTCGCTGGGTAGGAATGCCGGCATGAATATCTGGCTACCCATGCCGTTCAACAAACGTGCGAAAATTACGCTGACCAACGAAGGTGAAAAAAACGTGCCGTTGTTCTATCAGATCGACTATACAATTAATGACAAGCACCCGGCTGGTGTTGGCCGGCTGCACGTACTGTTCCGCAGGGAGAATCCCACGACAACCAAAAGCGACTTTGTCATGCTGCCGCAGCGAAAAAATAAAGGCCGCTTTATAGGCGCCGTTATCGGCATCCGCAACCTTACGCCCGGACAATGGTGGGGTGAAGGCGAGATAAAAGTTTATATGGATGGCGATACTGAATTTCCCACCATCTGCGGCACTGGGAGCGAGGATTATGTGGGCCTGTCCTACGGCATGCAGCAGACGCCGTATCTCT
>CAZSOR010000435.1:0-3610 GCA_964608395.1 uncultured Pirellulales bacterium | reverse complement strand
CTTTCATCAGCCTGCCGGCCGACGTCAGTGCGTTGTATTCGAATGTAGCCATTTTTGATCCTCGTATATCAAACTACTTTTTCAATACAATTACATAGTGAACCATATCTTTTGGCCCGCCGCCTTCCGGCATGACCGACTTCAATACTGCCCCGGTAGAAGTGCGGCGATACTCAAACGCATTTCCGCTCATCACGTCCTTCGGTATCTCCATCGTGCTTATATCGCTTAGCGTCTCGGGAAGCTGCCCATCGTGGGCTGCTGCATAGAGACGCATCGCTTCGATACATTGCAGGATCGTTACGTGACGATCTAACCTGTTCATCAGCAGATGTACCTTTTCTCGGATGTCCGGATCTTCAAATTCCGCCTGCTCGCTCAGGTCGATTACTGGCTGTGGCAGGTCCCGCAAAGCTTCGTAGAGGACAGGCGCATCAGGTCTCTGTACGAATTGTTCGAGTTGACCACATATATACGCAGCGATGCCGACTCCGACCATGCCGCGGACAAGAGTGGAATCATCACCTAAGTGCCTGGCCATCGCAAATCCAGTCTGCATAGTTCCTATCGCATCATCGTAGCGGCTATGGGCTATCAGGAATCGCACCTTTAAGGCATGAATGAACAGGAGCCTGCGATGTTCGCGTAGATTCTCCAATAATTCATCATCGTACAAGTAGGGCCATTCGCATCGCTTACACTTGGCGGCTTGTTCAAGCAATTCCAGTGCGGGCTCAAGCAGTTGTAGAGTTGATTGCACTTTTTTTAGGGATAGTTCATCTGGCGGTGTTTTTAACCACTGTTCAATTTCATCCATCTTCAGACCGCTCGGCAATGATTGGATGGCCTTTTCATATAGCGGTGCCGCATCCGCGTCGCTTTGCTCGTCAGCTTCCACAAGAAGCCGATATTTCTGCTCCGGTTTCAGTGATTTAGCCGGGTGGAGCGATAGTTCAACTGTGCGAGCCACCACGGGAACCACGGCCAGCAATATGATAAGACAGATGATAATGTACTTCATAACATATCTCTTGGACATAATTAGATTTTGTTATCCCGATTAATAAACTCGTGCCACTGTTTCTCCAGGCCTTTCAAGTCAATTCCGTATATTTGCCGGGAAGCTTGCTCAAAATCTTCTCTTTGTTCCGCCCGAGTGACGCGAACGAAAAATTCCATGAATTTCTCAACATCTTTTTTAAGTAGAAAGTCAATCAGTATCACAAGTTCATGACTGCTAGTATCCGACAGCAGAACTGTATCCAACGAGTTCAATTTGCCCTGGTTCAGCTCGCTTTTAAGCCTTTGTTTGGTCGTACCGACCGGCATATTGTACGGTTCGAAGTAGGCTGCGAAGGCTTCGACAATCCCTCCGTGACTGGAGTCGTAACCTGGAAAGTGATACGAGAAAATATGTGCTAATTCGTGATACGGATCACATTGATATCGCTTATTGTACACCTCACAGATATGTTTATTTGACCTGGTATTGGCCGGCGTCCATGTTGTGCCGCTGCCGAGGCCTTTAGCCTCCATATCCGGGTACAAATCAATTGTGACCGTTACGGGCAACTCCATCTGCAATACGCTGCTCAGTTTCATGTAGGCTTCTTCCCGTTCCTTGGCGATTCTCTCGATGTTTTGCTCAGCATACGAGCCCGGCCGGTACCTCAGAAGAAAGTGCTTAGTCTTAGTCTGAGCAATGAGGTTCGCACGCTCTTCCACCGGGATTTGAACAGGAAGCTTTAGTAATCCTTTTTCAGAGGCTGCCCCGAGATCACACCAGCCCCAGCAGATTGGCTCGATCGTTCTGCGAATTTCATCATCTTCGTTTGCCGCAAGCCATTTCTCACTTGGCTCAAATAGTGTGAATGCCAATAGCGGCTTCAGCGCACCTTGCGGGATGCAATAGGCCAACTCGATTTCAGTTGTCTTATTTGCCGAGGCATATGTGAGTGACTCTGCGACGGGTCCCACGTCATGTCCCATTGAATCCGTCAAGCCGACATCGAAACGGTTCGGATCGCCCACCCCAACGTACAATACTACAGGCCGTTTCTGCCCGGTTATATTTGTTACCTTTACGACGAAGACATTGCCCCTATCCTTAGAGTATCTTAGCTTGTGGTTTTCATACACGAAGTTCGGATTATCCTGTTTGCGTATTATAAGACTGTTATTGGTTGGAAAACTGACTGGTAGCACATCCGTCCAGACACTATCGTAACGAGTATCAAATTCAACTCCGTTCGCTGTTTGCAGATTTTGCATACGAATGCGGAATCTCACGGGCTTTATCACAGAGCTGACAGGATAAATGTTATCAATCATGCGTTGCTCGTTCGGTCCGAGTTTGTACAATACACCGAATCCTGTCTTCCACCGCATAGTTGTCATTGCTGAACCGTAGTTTACTCTGAGCTCAAGAGGTTCTGTCGTGAGATTTTTTACCGACCAGTTTATCCTTACCATCGGCGTTATCGAACGGTGTGTCCTTGTCACACCATAAAACGGCGAACCGACGATCGTCAGCTTTCCAACTGATATATATAGTTTCCATTCGTTGGGAATGGTCACCTCATATGTCCGGTTTATGTCCTGCGACGCCTGGCTGTTAAGGTCGATAGAGCGTGCGCTCACAGAAGCCACAGTCAGTAGTAGAATAAAACAGATACAAATGTGTTTCATCAAACATCTCCCGTATCTGAAGAGCCCTCAGATACTATTCCACAAACTTGACTCAACTCATCCTCCGTTGTTATGCCCTCGTTGACCAGACGTCGGCCGTCGGCGAGCATCGTCGTATGGCCTCTGTCTTTGAGGATACTCTCAAGCTCGTCCAAGTCGGCTTTTGCTAAGACAGCTTTTCGTAATTGACTGTCTAATTGAACCATTTCTGCGATAAGGAAGCGGCCTTTGTAGCCGGTGTTGAGACAATCGTCGCACCCTGTGGCCTTGAATGAGCCGGTCTCCCCGATTTTCTGTTTGCATTTGTAGCAAAGCTTTCTGACCAGCCTCTGGTTCAAAACCGCCGAGACGCTGGAAGTGACCTGGTAAGGCTCGATTCCCATCTCCAGCAGCCGGAGCAGGGCCCCTGCGGGCGAACCGCTGTGCATCGTGCTCATCAGCAAATGTCCCGTCAATCCTGCTTCGATAGCGATTTTGGCAGTCTCAGCGTCCCGAATCTCTCCGATCATCAGAACCTGCGGGTCCTGTCTGAGCAGCGATCGCAAAGCGGTCGGAAAAGTCATCTGGCCGTGCGGCGTAATCTGGACCTGCGTGGCGCCATCGATCCTGATTTCAACAGGATCTTCGAGGGTCACGACACTCTTGCCGGCATAGGATTTTAGAATATGACGCAATAGGGCGGCAAGTGTGGTGCTTTTGCCGCTGCCTGCCGGGCCGGTTAGCAGCAAAACACCCTGGTTCCTGGCGGCAATGTTCTTAAGCCCTGTGTATAAAGGTTTTGAAAATCCTAATTGATCCAGTTCCATAAGCTCGGCGTTGTTGTAGAACAAACGCACGACTGCCCGCTGACCGTGTATTGTTGGGAATACTGCCAGCCGCTGGTCCATAATTCTATCACCCTGGCTCTTGCTGATTTCAATTC
>CAZSOR010000434.1:0-3634 GCA_964608395.1 uncultured Pirellulales bacterium | reverse complement strand
TCATCCTGAATCTCACCGGCGGTAACCGGCTGCTGCAGTTCGGTTTGTGCCGGCGGTTGGAATTGCGCGTGTACGAATTGGGCTACTTTTTTATAGTCCTCGGCGCCGTGACAGTTTTGCTCGTACTCGAAAATTGTCTGGCCGTAGCTGGGTGCCTCGGCGAGCTTGATATTTCTCCGGATAAACGTGGGCAGAATCCGGGCATCGGCCCAGGCGCTGTTGGTTCCCCTCGCGTTTTCGAGGAACTGTTCGATGTCGGCCCTGACCTCGTTGGGTAGTGACGCTCTGCTGTCGAACATGCAAAGCAAAATCCCCTTTACCTTAAGGTTCGGATTGATTCTCTTGTTGACCAGATCGACGGTTTGGAGCAGTTGTCCGAATCCCTGCAGGGCGAGGAAATGTGGCTGCAGCGGAATTAAAACCTCATCGGCGGCAGCCAGGGCGTTGAGTGTCAGCAGCCCCAGAGAAGGGGCGCAGTCGATGATACAATAATCGAACTTATCTTTGCTCGATTCGATTGCCTCTCGCAGAATAGTTTCCCTGCCGACCACACTTACCAGCTCGCTTTCGGCGCCGACCAGGTTGATGTTCGCCGGCAGCAGCCATAGATTGGGACGCACGAGCATAATTTGCTCTTCGAATTTGGCCGACTGGGTCAGGATTTTGTACGAGCCGGCCTCGACGATTTGCGGCTCCAGGCCGAGGTGTATTGTCAGGTGGGCCTGCGGGTCGAGATCGATTGCGACGACCCGCGAGCCGGCCGTGGCAAGGGCCGCTGCCATGTTGGCCACGGTTGTGGTCTTACCCACTCCTCCTTTTTGGTTTAGTACTGCGATCGTTCTCATAATATTTTTCTTGCCGCCCACGGCTCGCGGCGAATCATTCGAGCCGTCAGTCACGGTGCTCGATTTTTTTCAGCACTGCATCGAGCACACCGTTAACAAACCCCGGTGACTTATCGGTGCTGTACTTCTTGGCAAGCTCGATAGCCTCGTTTATAACAACTTTGGGCGGGATGTCAGTGCAGAATTTCAACTGATAGACCGACAGTCTCAGAATGCTTTTATCGACGGGTGAGAGTCTTGTGAATTGCCACTTTATTGTCGAGCTGGTTATCAATTTGTCACACTGCTGAAGATTTTCCCAGGTCCCTTTTGACCAGTCCGAGGCGAGATTTCGGACGAAATCATCCGGATCTGCTTCTCGAAAGAACGGCCCTAAATGCTCGAACACAACCGGGCCCTGCACATCGAGTTGGTATAATGCCTGCATTGTCAGCTCTCTGGCCCTTGTTCTTTTATCCATGTGCATAGTTCGTAGTCAACGTGCTACGATCCAGTAACTACAAACTGCTAATCTGTTGTATAACGTTGGCCATTTCCATAGCTGTCAAAGCAGCGTCGGCGCCGGCGTTGCCCATTTTCGTGCCGGCCCTTTCTACGGCCTGTTCGATCGTCTCGCAGGTCAGCACGCCGAATACCGCCGGGGTCGATGAATCATAATTGATTTGCCCGATACCACGGACTACCTGCTGACAGACATAATCATAATGGGCGGTTTGGCCTCGTATTACCGCCCCGAGGCAGAGTACTGCGACGTATTTGCCGCTGCCGGCCAGTGTCTTACCGGCCTGCGTAATTTCACAGGCGCCCGGCACCCATACCACGGATATTTGCTCGTCAGCGGCACCATGACGCTGGAGACAATCTATCGCACCGCCCAGCAGCTTTGACGTTATGAATTCGTTGAATCTGCTCACGACAATAGCGTAACTGCCTTTGCCCGCTGTTATCTGGCCTTTTATCTCTTTAACCATAGCTTCGATTCTCCAAGTAACTTCTGCTTATAGCGTTCATTTTTTAATCATTATCCGCTATTTTCAGCTCACACATTATAAGACTATCAGCGGCAACTTTCCAGAAAATACAGATCAGTACCGAATTAACTCCGGCACATGATCTTTTAGCAATAAAAGCTAACTTTTGCAATTATAAGAGTTTATAAGCCAATGTTGCAACAAAATTTTACTTCGAACAAAAAGCTTTCGAATTGCCGGGAAACTACTAAGGCGGTGGTGTTTTGTTGGCGATAAGTCCGTTGGTAATATTTTACTTATTGGGCTAAAAATAAAGTAAAGGATTATTTATGATTTTCGATGATATGGAATTCGGCTCTTATGATAAAGCTGAGCAGAAGGCTCACAAGGCTTTTGAACTTTACGAAGACGGAAATATGACTCAGGCTCTCGACGAACTGGAGACTGCTATCGAGATAAATCCCGCCAATAGTTCGTGGCATTTCAACAAGGCGCTTACTCTGGATTCGATAAGCCGGTTTGACGATGCGATTAGCGAATACGAAACCGCTCTTGAACTGAATCCCAATGACCTGGAGATATTGAATTCGCTGGCGGTCGATTATACTCGAACCGGCCAATACGATCTGGCCATCGATACTTTCGAGCGTATTCAGGATCTGGATTCGGAGTTCGAGCCAAGTTACTGTAACCGGATTATTACCTATACCGAGATGGGCCTGCACGATCTGGCCGAGCAGATGTTCTATCTTGCCCAGCAGATAAAACCGGATTGTGCTCTGTGCTATTATAATATCGGCAATAGTCTTTTCGCACGAGGCGAGTATAAACGGGCGATTCGCTGCTGGCTGCGTACGGCTGAGCTTGAGCCGACGCACCCGCAGATCAACTACCGGATTGCCCAGGCTTACTGGTCGGACGGCAAAACCGAACAAGGCCGGGAGCATTTCCTGGCCGAGCTTCGTATCAATCCCGGCGATATAGACGTTATTTTCGATTTTGGCATGTTTCTGCTTGAGGCCGGCGATATCGAAGCGGCAAAGGAGAAGTTCAACAGGATTCTCGAGATGGATCCGGATTTTGCCGCTGCTTTCTTTTATCTCGGAGAAATTGCTTTTAACAGCAACGATTGCGAGCGGTCGGTGGGACTGTACAATCGGGCGTTTCAGAAAGACAGTGCACTTCAGGGGCCGTGCTACAGGCTGGCCCAGCACGCGTTGATGAAAGACAAAAAGACGGAGGCCAGGGCTTATCTGGTTTCCGAGTTAAAGCTGGCTTTGGAGGACGTGGATACGTTGGTCTCTATGGGATCGATGTTTTTGGCAATCGAGGATCTCGACTATGCGACGCATTGCCTGCTGCGGGCCGTTGATATAGACTGTGCCAATGCGGAAGCTTATTATTATCTTGGAGTAATCAGTGCTATAAAGGGCCAGTTCGAGGATGCGGCGGAGCTTTTCGCCCATACGCTCGATATTAAAAGCGAGCACATTCCGACTTTGCGCGATTCGGCTTCTGTTTACCTGGCAATGGGTAAATTGACCGATGCTACGGAGAAAATCAGCCAAGCAAGGGCTCTGGACGGCAGCGATCCGCAGTTGAAAAGGCTTCAAAATACCATCATTCTGGTCCGTATAAAGCGGCGAATAATGGATTCTATCTCCCGATTCAGGTCCGTATTTTACCACCAGAATTCAATTCTCTAATTTTTCACACCGATCTTTATTTGCAAATTCGCGCCAAATACGTTAGTCTATTGCGTTCGGCCGAGTGGCGGAATGGCAGACGCTGGGGACTTAAAATCCCCTGCCCGTAATG
>CAZSOR010000433.1:2555-3636 GCA_964608395.1 uncultured Pirellulales bacterium | reverse complement strand
AAATGGGCGATACAGGACTCGAACCTGTGACCTCACGGGTGTGATCCGTGCGCTCTAGCCAACTGAGCTAATCGCCCTGTCGTTTTTTGACTTTTGTCCCTAATCGAATCAGAGGAAAATTAATTATAGCCGGCAACTTGTAAATCGTCAACTAAAATTAAGTTGCGACAATGTTGACGCGTCCGAGTTTAACGCCCTTCATGCTTAATATTGTTTCCGCCATCTTATTTATTTCGCCGACACGGCCCCGCATTATTATTACTTCCAGACAATCGTGCTCGTCAAGGTGAACGTGCAGAGAAGATATCACCTGCTGGGACGAATCCAAAGTATGCGTATGCTGGAGCTCTATGAGCGACTCGGTCAGTTTTGTTGAGTGATGGTTGTAAACCAGAAACACGGCGGCTACCGCTTTGGCTTTCGGATTGCCAAGCCGCTCTTCACTAAGCTGCCGCCGAACAAGATCGCGTATCGCCTCGGACCGGCTCTTATAACCCTGCCCGGCAATGAGCTTGTCAAACATCGAAAGCAGCTCTTTATCGAGTGACACCCCGATACGTTCGATTTCCGCCATTTTCATTTCTCAAGCAGCGGTGGGAACCTTTTAAATAATCTCGAGTCGGCGAAGAATAGCCTTTCCCCAGCGAATGCTGCGGATCTGCGAGAGTATAAGCAATAAAAACACCAACAGCCAATAGCCGCTGAAACGCAAATAGTAAATGACGACATCGAATATGTCGCCGCCCTTGGCAGAAGACCACTTCACCAGTTCTTCGGGAGTAAATATCGCTCCCGGAACTATGCCGGCAAAGATTCTTTGCCACGGTAATAACAGAACAAGCATAAGCAGTGACAGGAAAAACGCCCTGCTGATATGGTTGATTCCGCCGAGTCTGCCGAGCATCGAGACTTTCAGGCTAAAGAGCATCGACAAACAATAAAGCGAAGCCGTGAGTATAAGCACGGCATTAACAATCCGAATTACCCAGCTCAAATACTCGAACGTCAGACCGGACAAGAACTCCGCCGGGGGCCACGCAATGGCACGCTGCAGATTATGCCCCGCCGCTTTGGTAATCTC
>CAZSOR010000433.1:0-2455 GCA_964608395.1 uncultured Pirellulales bacterium | reverse complement strand
TAACGGCTGGTTCGCTGCCGCCGGCCTGGTCCTCAATTTTGATGTAACCGGTATCCACAAGTAAAAAGGACGTCTGCAACAGCAGAAGGCACAAAAGGACGATAACGAAGAGAAAATTCTTCCATCCCTTGAAAACTCCAACAGCCTCAAGACAATCGGTAGTATCAAGCAAATTGTTAGGACTGGCTTGGCTCTCGTTCATTTTTATATCTCCCTAATTCAGTATTCAGCATTTAACGTACAAAATTGTCGCCGCACATCATACAAGCTCAGACTCGCATTTGTTTGATGCGAGCTTCATGATCAATCCACCAATTATAATTTATCTCGGTCATAAATGCAAAGAAATATTTTTTGAGCCGATCAGCTCGATCGCCCTATCGAGAACAGTAGCTACGAGGACAAATAAACAAAGATATCGCCTTTGTCTTTTGACGGGCATCCTTTTTATTCTCCGATTTCGTGGAAACTGGCCCTGGCGGCTCCAATTGTCCTTTCGATGTCGTCCGTGTTGTGAGCTAACGAGACAAACATCGCCTCATAAGCACTTGGAGCAAGATAAATCCCCCGCCCGAGCATCCCGGCAAAGAATTTTTTGAACCGTTGGATATCGGTAGATTGCACATCGGCGAAAGTCCGCACTGGCCGGTCGGTGAAGAAACAACTCTGAATCGAGCCTACCCGATTGATTGTCACGGCAACGCCGGCCTCTTTAGCCGCTTCCATCAGGCCGGCTTCAAGCATGGCCGCCGAAGATTCGAGTTTCTCGTAGCAACCTTCTTCGGCTAAAATATCGAGTGTCGTGTTCGCCGCTGCGGTTGCAATCGGATTACCTGACAGGGTCCCCGCCTGATAGACCGGCCCGGTCGGGGCCAGTATGTCCATAATATCGGCCCTGCCGCCAACAGCCGCCGCGGGCAGGCCTCCCCCGATGATCTTGCCGAGGCACGTTATATCCGCTTTGATGCCGAAACGCTCCTGGGCGCCGCCGAGCGCGAGCCGAAAACCCGTGATTACCTCGTCAAAAATCAAAAGCACCTCACCGGCGTCGCATAATTCCCGAATCGTCTCCAGATAACCTGCCACCGGGGGCACCACTCCCATATTCGCGCCCACAGGCTCAACCAGAACCGCTGCGATTTTGCCTTTGTGCCTGGCAAGCGCCGCCTTGACCGCTTCTATATCGTTATAAGGAACCACAACGGTCAATTTCGCGACCGCATCCGGAACGCCGGCGCTTGAGGCGATGGCGCTCTCGGCCAGGCCTGAACCCGCAGCGACCAGCAAAGAATCGCTGTGCCCGTGATAGCAGCCGGCCATTTTTATGATGATGTCCTTTTTGGTATATCCGCGGGCCAAACGGATAGCCGTCATGACCGCCTCGGTACCGCTACTGAGAAGACGAACCTTCTCGATCGAGTCGAAGGCGGCGATGATTTTCTGCGCCAGCGCCGTTTCGGCCAGCGTCGGCGCTCCGAACGAAGTGCCCTTCCGGGCTGCGGCCTCGACCGCTCCAATCACGCTCGGATGGGCATGGCCCAGGATCATAGGACCCCACGAGCCGACATAGTCGATGTATTCATTGCCGTCGATGTCAAAGATTTTGGAGCCTTTTGCACCGGCGACAAAAACCGGACCCATATCCACGCCGCCAAAGGCCCGCACAGGCGAATTAACGCCGCCCGGCAGAACCCGGCGGGCCTCGGCAAAGGCCCGGGCTGATTCTCGATATATGTTTTGGTTTTCTTCCATTTCGCCTGCTATCATAAGAATATCCGCAAAATAATCAAACGATTTACAAAACATCGCCGGATAATCCGGCCATGCATAAACGGCATCAATACAACCTGTTTATGCGATTACGGCCCGATATAGAGGTAGTCAGCCGGATTGAGCAAAGTTTTCAAGAAAATCTGCGGAATTTGACGATATTTACTGGATAGAGAAAACTTATTTGTGCTATAATCGTATATAGATACAGGCAGGCTTGAATTTATTATATTTTGAGTCGTTATCATAATCATATTTGTTTGTTATATCATATCCTGAACCCGCCTGCCAAAGTGAAGGTTCTTTTTCATTCTGGCTTAAACCTTATGAGTCGAGGACAGTTTTGCGCACAAGATTTGCGCCCTTATGGAAGACAAAACAAATAGGCAGGTTTGAAAAACTTATCATAATTTTAAGTTGTTATCATTTTCGTTTTTGTTTCATATCTTCGACCTGCCTGCCGGATGTTCGGCTTAGATTCTTATGACACAAGCAGCCTTAAGGGCGAAACGACCCAATTGCGCGGAAGTTGTCGCCGAATCCGGTTTTATGAATTTGCTTGAACCGGCCGTTTTTGAGCGAAAAAATGAAACATGGAGATTCGCTAAGAAACGGCGTTTAACGCTATATGTTACTTTTTACAGGGACTTATCATGATGCGGTCACGGTAGTTAGTTGCACTTAT
>CAZSOR010000432.1:0-3649 GCA_964608395.1 uncultured Pirellulales bacterium | reverse complement strand
TATGAAAAGAAGATACGGTTTCACACTCATAGAGCTGTTGGTGGTCATCGCGATCATTGCCATTTTGATGGGGATTCTTATGCCGGCCTTGAGAAGTGTAAGGAAGCAGGCGGCGGGCAGCGTGTGCCTTTCAAATCAGCATCAACTGGTTCTGGCCTGGATTATGTACGCCCAGGAAAATGACGACAAGCTGGTAGGGGGGCACGATGGGCATGAATCCTCGCCCAGCGCAGATTATGACTGGGTCAAGCTGCCACAGCAGGAGGACGGCACTGTGGTCGCGGGAGCCGCAGCTACCATCGAAGATAAGAAACGCGGCTGCCAGCGCGGGGCACTGTTTCCATACGTGCAGGACGTCGATCTATATCACTGCCCGGGCGACAGGAGACACCGGACCGAAATGACACATCGAAGCTACGGCGTTCCGGGCGGCATGAACGGCGATGTCGGCACCGGTGCCTCGAGCTGGCTCATGCAGCAGTGGGGATATCCTTCCTACAAGAAGCTCATGCAGATCAAGAATCCCGGCATAAAGTATGTATTCCTTGAAGAAAAAACCGACGTGGGCGGCTACAACTGGGGATCGTGGAATCTGGAAAAGCAGGGTGATCGATGGTGGGACCCGATTGTAGTGCGGCACGGGCAGCTCAGCGTGCTGGGCTTCTCCGACGGCCATGCGATTAAGCACAAGTGGAAGCAGAAGAGCACCCTGGAAATGACGTTCGTGCCCTATCCCGACTGCATACGATGGCCCGTCACCGACGGCATCGACGACCTTGAATACATGCGCCGCGGATACAATCCCGCCCATTAAAAGAGTATTTGATATCTGATGCAGTAACCTGTATGATACGGCATGAAGGTGGAATTAAACGTGTCCGCCTGCCCCATAGGGGGTACTTTTTTCGATAAGTTGTGCTTAATAATGATACGTTTTAATAGCGGACAGCGGCTGGGCTGAATTACTGCGGAGCTTTGGGACGCAGATATCGGCTGGAATTAAATATGATGTGCATGTGCTTGACAAACGCACATAGTGCCATGTATCTATGAATTATATCAACTATTACGAAAGGAATTATTATGAAGGTTAATTACTCTGTATTATCAATATCTCTTGTTGGGGTCCTATTTCTTATAGGATGTGCAAACACACAGAGCAAAATCTCATTCTTTGAAGAAAAAATGGAAAGTGATCACGAAGCAATCATATATGTATATCGACTTAAGAGTATGGTTGGCGGTATTGCATATTGGAACGTCTATCTCGATAAAAAAGTCGTCGGGCTTCTAAAGCAAGGTGCTTATATGTCACTTCATGTTTCTCCAGGTGAGCACACCATTACAATTGGCGACACACCCCCAAGCCTCGCAGGTGGACTCGTTGAAGCTATGGCTAATAATCCCAGTAAATTTAATGCTAAAGTAAATGAATCATATTATATAAGGAGCAAAGGCTTCGACGTTGAATTTGTAACAAAAGAAAAGGCAATGACTGAACTCACTTCCATGAAATTTGATAGGGGAATGTAAAAAACTTACTTTTTTCTTTACAACTTAATATTTTTAGAAAAAACAGGGACAGCCACGAACGGGTAAAACAAGTAAAAAGCCTTTGTCATTGATTATTTTTTTCTTCGTTCACCCCGTGAAATAAGCAAAGCCTTTATCTCATAGGGTAAATCGGCGGTTTAGCTATTCTTTAAAATTGAGTACAGGGAACTCTATGGATGGCTTCTGAAACAACACAATGAATAAAAGAGCATTTGATATCTGATGCAGTAACCTGTATGATACGGCTTGAAAGTGCAGCAGCACAATTTACGATATCTAACAGAATATGAAAGTTGCTTTTCATGGCTTTAGACGTTTTGCCATACACGTGTCTTAAGAAAGTAAATTCCTATCAATTTCATCATCAATATAGGAGGTAAACATGACTCAATCTGCAAACAAGTCTAATATCAGCCGTCGCCAATTCTTAAAGCAGGGCGGTTCGCTCGCTGCGGGGGCGGCCGTGCTCGGCAGTCTGTCACCATCGGCCTTTGCCGGCGAAGATAACACGATTCGCCTGGCGCTGATCGGCTGCGGCGGACGCGGTAACGGCGCCGTGGGCGACGCATTGTCTGTTGTCGGTAAGGGGCCGGTCAAACTGTATGCGATGGCCGATATCGTGAAAGCCAAGATGGATTCGTCGCACAAAGCGCTCCAGAAAAGGTTCCCGGACAAAGTTGATGTCACCGAGGATCGCAAGTTTGTCGGTTTTAAGGCATACCGCCGGGCCATCGATATTCTCAGGCCCGGCGACGTCGCCATGTGCACAACGCGGGCCTATATCCGCCCGTTGCACGTTGAATACGCTATCAGCAAGGGCATTAATGTCTTTATGGAAAAACCGTTTGCGTCCGATCCGGGCGGTCTGCGACGGATTCTTCGGTCTGATGCTGTGGCCAAGAGCAAGAACCTCAAGGTCGCCGCGGGGCTCCAGTGCCGTCACTCGCCCGCGCGACAGGCACTAATTGAGAAAATCCGCAACGGCGAGATGGGCGAGATACCGCTTATCCGCGCCAATCGCCTCGGGGGCAGCGGATGGCTCAGGAGTCAGGGTGACAATTCCAACATCCTGATGAATCAGTTGCAGTTCGGTAGAATCCATCTCTTGTGGGTCGGCTCCGGCCACATGGTAGACAATCTGATTCACCAGATCGACGAGTGCTGCTGGATCAAGGATGCATGGCCGGTTTCGGTGGTCGGTATGGGCGGGCGCGAGCCCCATAGCACGGACCACGGACAGAACATCGATGTGTACGCAATGGAGTACACGTACCCCGACGGCACCAGGGCGTTCTGCGGTTTTCGACGGGCCAATAAAACGCGCTCGGAATTCGCGACCTTCATCCACGGCACCAAATGTGCGGCACAATTCTCCGGCAGGACACACGCTGCGACCGTCCACATGTTCAAAGACCAGAGGATCGAGAAGAGCAACATCTCATGGACGCCGACAAAGGATGCCTATAGTCCATGGCAATATGAGTGGAACGAACTGATTGAGAGTATCCGCAAGGATCGGCCGCATAATGAAATTAAGCGCGCGATTTACTCGGACTTAACGTCACTGATGGGCCGAGCCGCCTGTCATACCGGTCAGATGGTGACCTGGGACCAGATAATGCAGTCAAACTTCCAGTTCTGCGACTATCTCGACGAGCTGAATTATGACAGCCCGGCTCCCGTCAAAGCCGACAAAAACGGCCAGTTCCCATTCCCGATCCCCGGGCAGTGGAAGGAGGTCTGAAAACGGAGCATTTATAGAGAAATAAGTACAAATAGCCGAAGATGATTTGTTTTCTGTCTTTATTTGTGCTATGATAATAAAAGAGACGGTTTTTTGAATACAGGCTATTGCTGTCAGTGTGGAATTGAGGTGGAGGCACATGAAAAAGACATCGTTTTTTCTATTATCAGCAGCCGTTATAGCGATTCTTTGCCGGACCGCGCGGCCTGCGGATAATCCGCAGCATGTCCATGCGGGAACGCGAATCCTTCAGAGCGGCAACTTGGTTGTGGAAGTGGGCGATCCCGATTCGGCGGACTGCCGCTGGAACCAGGGGCTGCGTTTTTCGCCCGTCGCCAATGTCTTACGAGT
>CAZSOR010000431.1:0-3653 GCA_964608395.1 uncultured Pirellulales bacterium | reverse complement strand
TACTTCGGCCAGCCGCACATCCTGGTACGGTTCATGAGCATCAAATCGGTGGACAAGCTTGGAAAATCGATGACCATCGCGATAGTCTGGGTTCTGCTGTCGCTAAGCGGGGCAGTCTTTGTCGGCTTCATCGGAATCGCGATGTATGATAATCTGAGCGGCGGACAGCAGGAGAAAGTTTTCATCTACATGATACGCGATTTGTTCAATCCGTGGTTCGGAGGAATCCTGCTGGCGGCGATATTCTCGGCGATTATGTCAACGATAGATTCACAACTACTGGTCTCATCCTCTGCGTTGTCCGAGGATTTTTACTGTAAGGCAATCAAGAAACAGGCATCGCAAAAGGAGATAGTTCTGGTCGGCAGAATCTGTGTTATTATCATCTCCATCATCGCATTGGTCATGGCGCTGGATCGTGACAACACGATTCTTGGCATCGTCTCTTACGCATGGGGCGGCTTCGGAGCAGCGTTCGGGCCTTTGGTTCTTTTCGCCCTTTTCTCTCGCAAAACAAGCTGGCAGTCCGCCCTGGCCGGAATGGTCACCGGAACGGTCGTGCTGGTATTGTGGAAGCAAATCGGCCTGAGCGAAAAAATGTATGAAATCGTCCCCGGCTTCGCCGCAAATTGTCTGACAATTGTCCTGCTAAACCTTGTCATCGGCCAAAAAGACGAAAACATTTTAAAGGAATTCGATCATGTTGTGAACGAGATAAAAAAGTAGGATGGGCAACCTGTCCCCAAGGGAATGTTTGCCCATGCTGATTGTAAATTAGAGACACTACGAGATTATTTGAAGATTGCTTCGCTTCGCTCGCAATGACACTCTCAGGATTCATGTTATTGCGAGGAGGCCGAAAGGCCGACGCGGCAATCTTCTTTTAATAAAGCTGTAAAAATATTATGAAACAATACTGGGTTTACATGATGACTAATCGTAATAAAACGGTCATCTATACAGGTGTTACTAATGACCTAAAAAGAAGAGTTCAGGAACATAAAGACAAAAAAGGCTGTTCGTTTACGAAGAGGTATAATATTGATATGTTGGTCTATTATGAATCGTTCAGCAATGTTTATGATGCGATAGCAGCGGAGAAAAAAATTAAAGCTGGCTCCAGGGCCAAAAAGATTGCGTTAATAGAAAGCATTAATCCGTATTGGAAGGATTTATATTCATAGAAGATTGCTTCACTGCGTTCGCAATGACATATTTTGTGTCCCTGTCATTACGAGCGATTTGAAGAATCGCGCGGCAATCTAAACAGTCATTCCCAAGAAACCTGACCTGTGCCCAGTCAAAGGGTCGCCTCACCATGATCTATCGGTGGGCGAAGTCCCAACCTATAAAAACTGGAATCTTGCTTATCAACGGAAATGGACGTATAATTCGGAAGCGAAGATAATTGCATAATATTCGAGACGACAGGCCAGCTACCGGTAAAGCGGTTTGAGCAACAGTAAGGTTTTTCGCTCACCTGCCCAGCCTGCCGTTGTTCAAACCGACCCGAAAAGGATAGGTGAAATGACTAATGATTTCATAAGAAATGGCAAAATTCTGGACCGATCCAGACGACTAATTGATAGTCGGTTTGCAGAGCGCCGCAAGATCCTACCTGAGGAAATCAACCGTATTTTGCGCAAGATGCAGATCGAAGGAATGGCGTATTCGGGTCCTGAAGTTACGGCCGTTCTCAATGCCTGCGAACAAGAAGTTCGCGCAAAATCTGATATTGCGTGGGACAGCTTGCAGAAGGCGCGTAAAGCATTTGGCTCGCCCATTACAGAGACGTTGGCGACAGACCTGAAACAGGAGATGAGTCATCATATCGAGAAGATAGTGAAAGATGCCTCTGAACTTATGGCTAAGCGGCTAAGTTTCATGAAGCCGGACGCGTGGCATATAGACCTTGAAAAAACTAAAAGTGAAGTGAATGAGAGAATTAGTGTTGAAGTTGACCTATATGTTGATTCCCTAGTATGCAAGTCAACCAAAACGCAGCAGAAGGGCAAAACAGAACTGAAAGCTGCTACCAAACGACAGAGAATATGGATTTTCATCAAAGGATTTGTTAAAGAAACCTACAGAATAACAATAAAGAGCTTTTTCGATTCAACAATGAATAAATAAGAAAAAATATATTTTGTTAACGGTTGCTACATCTCGTATAAGGATCCAATACATGAACTACGCACAGTAAGCTTCCTCTCACGGAGATTTTTCCGGAATTCATTGGACTTAAAGCTGGCTTTGTCGTATAGTATACAGATAACGTACGTATATCGTATATCGTATGTCGCATGTAGTATGTCGGATAGCAGAAAACAGATGAGTATGGCTTAATAGTGAAATGATTTATAATCTTGTGTCCGCAAAAGCGGGTATAGTAAATCCGGCGGTTTGTAGAATGATACGATTTGAAAAAACAAAGCCAATGTCAAGATGGGCAAAATGGTATTAGGCTTGTTATAGTAAGAACTTATGAAAATTTTAGTATTTTTGGGCGGTTTTGCACGGCTAAAACAAAGCCAAACAAAGCCAATTTTCAGGAGGGGTAAATTTATCTAATAAGCGATAATATTTATATTCCAAGTGCCAATTAAAGCTTCTTGAGAAAATTCTTGCCTGGTGTGGAGATTGCATCGCCGCCCTTTTGACCCTGTGGCCGATGGGTCAAACCGAGCGCCCGCAGAACTTTCAGTCTTTTGTCGACTGTTTCACGCGGTACGTTAAGTTCGGCTTCCAAATCGCTCAACTTCCTGGCGAACTTGGCCGTGTTCAGGTGCTTAAGAATCCTGACGTCAATCTCCTGCAATCTCGGCAGCCGTTTTTCCCCGCCGCACGATTCCAGCAGGCATACCAGATCGACGGCGGCGTTATGTGTCGGCTCGAAACCTGTGCCGCCGAGTTCGTAGTACTCCGGATAGAATTTCGCCAGGTCGCGGCTGGCCAGCTCCGCATCAATCTCGCCGGTGAGAGCTTCGCGGACGAATGTGGGGCAGAGCCTTATCTGCTGAGCCAGCTCGGCGAGTGTTCGGGCCTGATGTTCCGGCTTTGGATTGAACAGCCAGCATTCCAGGTCGAATTCGAGAGCACGGCCCGGATTTGCCTTTATTGCCTGACGGGCATTCACGGAATAGCGTTTTGTGTGCTTGCCGGCGTGGATTATTGCCGCTTGGATGTCGTCGTACGGATATTTGCCCTGCAGCCGTCGCTGCTCCGAATCGGGCACGGAATATGTGCACTTCTCAGGGTCGTATCGAATCGGGTCTTTACCGGCTTTTCGCTGCGTTGATTTTACATGTTTGCTGGTCATAGTCATTTTATACTTTTATCAGGGTACTTAACTTGCCTGGGAATTTATCAAAATCCATGCTTGTTAGCAAGGAATACTTCTTCCGGCCTTAACATGATGCTAATCTTTCAAAGAGAATGACTTGGCGGCATGATTGGCGTTTCAAAGTGAGAAAACTATCGGCTTCTATGGATTTTATTAGACAGATTGATGAGAATGCTGTAAATTGTAGCACAGAAAAAAAGCTCTTTCAGAATGCCGGATAGGCGATTATGTGAATCGCAGAAAGAGAATTTCACGGGGCCCGTAGCTCAGCGGTAGAGCAGTGGACTCATAATCCATTTTAAGGGATTAG
>CAZSOR010000430.1:0-3657 GCA_964608395.1 uncultured Pirellulales bacterium | reverse complement strand
TTTGGCCTCATTTAGGACATTTTAAATGGCTAAGAGTAAAAGCAAAGCTGAAAAAGTGGTATTGGCATACAGCGGCGGGCTGGATACCAGCGTGATTCTGCCGTGGCTGAAGGAAACCTACGGATATGAAGTGATTGCATTCGCGGCTGAATTAGGCCAGGGCGATGAACTGGCCGGCATTAAACGCAAGGCGTTGGCAAGCGGGGCGTCCAAGTGCATAGTCAAGGACCTGCGCAGGGAATTTGTCCAGGATTATGTCTGGCCGATGCTCAAGGCGGGTGCGGTCTACGAAGACAAATATCTGTTAGGGACAAGCATCGCCCGGCCATTAATCGCTAAGCACCAGGTGGATGTAGCCCACGCCGAAGGCGCCACAGCCGTCGCTCACGGCGCAACGGGCAAAGGCAACGACCAGGTGCGGTTCGAAGTGACCTTTATGGCGCTGGATCCATCACTGAAAATTGTCGCTCCCTGGAAGGACCCGAACTTCAAGCTGACTTCCCGCGAGGCGGCGGTCGATTATGCCAAAAAGCATAAAATCCCCGTCGATCAGACCAAGAAAAAAATCTACTCGCGCGACCGTAATCTCTGGCATATCAGCCACGAAGGAGCCGACCTGGAAGACCCCGCGAATGAGCCGAAAGATGACTTATTCGTAATATCCCGGCCGGTCTCGAAGACGCCTGATAAGCCGGACTATGTGACAGTCGGTTTTTTTGAAGGCATTCCCGCCAAGCTTAACGGCAAGCTAACCAGCGGCGTTAAAATGATCGAAGCACTGAACGAACTCGGCGGCAAACACGGCGTCGGCCAGGCGGACCTCGTCGAAAACCGGCTGGTCGGCATAAAGTCGCGGGGAGTCTATGAGACGCCGGGCGGCACCATTCTCATGACGGCTCACAGTGCCCTGGAGACTTTGACGCTGGATAGAGAGACTTCGCATTACAAGCAGCAGATCGCCCTGAAATACGCTGAACTGGTTTATTACGGCCTGTGGTTTTCGCCGTTGCGCGAGGCCCTTGACGCGTTTGTCGACGTGACCCAGCGCAACGTGACCGGCGAAGTCAGGATGAAACTTTTCAAAGGCCAATGCACGCTGGCAGGCGTAAAAAGTCCGAACAGCCTGTACCAGACCGACCTGGCAAGTTTCAAGATGGGCGCAGAGTACGATCCGACAGATGCGACCGGCTTTATCCGCCTGTTCGGCCTACAGACAAAAGTCGCCGCCATCCTTCGCCAGAAAAAACAGAAGGGCTTAAAACCGTAAGAAGATAAACGATGATATACTGCTTATGCAATGGAGGCGTTGTGGCAGTACCTGATTGGATTTGGTTTGTTTTTATTTTTGCGTTTGGCTGTTGCATAGGCAGTTTTCTGAACGTAGTCATTTATCGCATGCCACGCGATAAGTCTCTGGTAACTCCGCCTTCATCGTGTCCTTCGTGCGGCAAACACATTCGTTTTTATGACAATGTACCGCTGTTTTCGTGGCTGCTTTTGGGCCGGAAGTGCCGGTATTGCAAAGTGCCGATTTCACCTCGCTATTTTCTCATCGAGCTGCTGACAGCCGTGGTGTTTCTCGGCCTGTTTATTTTGTATTTTAATACTAATTTGCGAGAAGAGCTCCAGCCATTTCCGGGCCGGTACTGGCTTATTTATCTTCTGCACATAATTTTGTTATCGGCTTTTATCGCTGCCTCAGCCATTGACCTGGAGCATTGGATCATTCCGCTGTCAATCTGCTGGCTCGTGACCGTCGTCGGCCTCATCGGCTCGGCCGTCGGGCCGTATATCATTGATATTACTATGATTCGCAAGCATTCACTTCTACCGAGCGCCTCTGCTACCACGGGCTCGCTGGCACTCGGCGCAGCGATAGGGCTGGCCATATCATGGGGACTGCTGGCGAGCGGTCTGCTTAAGAGAAGCTATGAAACAGATGAACACGCCGAAGGAAACCAGGTTAAGCAGAAAGATAATGCGGCAAAGGACGATTCGGCCGGGTCAGTGGAGGAAATCCCGGAGCAGCAATTTAACCATCGGCTGGAGGCGTTCAGAGAAATCATCTTCTTAATGCCGATAATCGTCTGCTCGCTGGCAGCCTACTGGATTATCAGCAGTACGGTCTCGATAGAGTCACAGAATAATTTTCCAGCACAACATCCTGTCGTAGCAGGATTTCTGGGCAGTCTGTGGGGTTACTTCATAGGCTGTGGAATTGTATGGGGCGTCCGAATCTTTGGCACATTTGCCTTCGGTAAAGAGGCTATGGGGCTCGGTGATGTGCATCTGATGGGCGCCGCCGGGACGGTAATCGGACCGATTCTTGTTGTTGTAGCGTTCTTCATCGCGCCGTTTTTCGGCCTCGCATGGGCCGGCTTTCAAATGTTTTTTAAAAAAATTCGACAAATTCCCTACGGCCCCTTCTTGTCTTTGGGTATATTTGTTGTTATGATTCTACATGATTTGATTTTGAACCGGATAGATTTTATTTTCTATCATTGAAAAAAAGGGTTTTATTTCAGTATTATAAGGAGATATCAAATGCGAGCTACCAACAAAAAAACAATCGCTCTGCTAACCTGTTTCGTACTTATTACTCTTCTGCCCGGCTGCGTCAACTGGGAGAAAAGATATGGAGCTCTGAGCGTAGAACATGAGAATCTGAAGGGTCTGCTCGATCGCGAAAGGTCGGAAAAGGGCATGCTTGCCGATCAGGTTACACAGGGCCAGCAGACAATCGAGGAACTGCAAAGGCAGATCGAACAGCAAAGCAAAACGCCGGCTGATGCAACAGGCTTCGGCGAGGGTTATGATGTAGCTTTTGATGCGGCTGCAGGGACAATCACGGTAACGCTTCAGAATTCAATACTGTTCGATTCAGGACAAGCCATATTAAAGAAAGCAACCAGTGTCGAGCTTGATCATATTCGCTCAGTGTTGCGGCAGAAATACAACGGAAAACAGATAGATGTGATTGGGCATACCGATACAGATCCTATCAAAAAGTCGAAATGGAAAGATAACTGGGAACTTTCCGCTCAGCGTGCTCTTACCGTGGCCAGATATCTGATACAGCGTGGATTGCCCGAAGACAAGATCAGGGCGGTGGGCTGTGGAGAAAGCAGGCCTATCGCTTCGAACGCAAACGCCACCGGCAAGGCTAAAAACCGCAGAGTCGAAATCGTGGTGAATATAAGAGGATAAAAGCCTCCGGATCCGCGCCAGTTATGGCTGTGCCGGCTATTTCTTAAAAACATCGGTTTTAGTCATGCCATTTTTATCGATGAAAACGGTAATGGCCCCATCTTCAGATGTATAGAGTAACCTGGCATCGGTCGGGATGGACCTCACCGATTCTATGTCACGACCCATTCTTTCATACTGCCTTCGACTGCAACTGCACATTAGAATATCGGCATCGAGATGTTTCAGGAACTCGACGTCCAGCGTCGAAGCTGAGCCGTGGTGTGGAACAACGACGACATCCGCTTTAAGATCGGGGTTTAGCCATAGAAGCTCCTTTTGTGCAAATTCTTCGATGTCGGAGCATAAAAGTATCTTTACGCCGGCAAATTCGATTAGTGAAACCAGCGATTTGTCGTTGTCACTTAAATCCTCATTATTATAAAGCTGTTCATTCGGCCATAATATTTT
>CAZSOR010000429.1:0-3670 GCA_964608395.1 uncultured Pirellulales bacterium | reverse complement strand
ATGGTGCCGAATTCGTCGATCTTAATGTAGTGCTTAGCTGGACGGCAGGTTTCGGCACAAAATTGCACTATATAGTCTTCGGCGAAGATTTCGACGAAGTAAACAACGCTGCCACGGGTATTCCTAACGGTCCTGCGAATTATAACCCCGGCACGCTTAAGTTGGCCAAAACTTACTACTGGCGTGTCGATGAGTTTGAGGGCCCGGCTATGCATAAAGGCGAAGTCTGGAGCTTTACAACCGAGGGTGCCGTCACTGGCCCTAATCCGGCCAATGGCACCGTGGACGTAAAACCGTCTGTGATTCTGAAATGGGTTGCTGGAGCCGTCGCCGCTTCGCACGAGGTGTATTTCGGCACGGAAGCGGACGCTGTAAAGAATGCCACGACAGCCTCGCCTGAGTACAAGGGGGCCAAGGCCCTCGGCGAGGAGAGCTACGACCCCGGCAAGCTTACATTTAATACCGCGTACTACTGGCGGATCGATGAAGTCAACGGCGCCAGTACCGATAGCCCCTGGGCAGGTAACGTCTGGAGCTTTACGACGGGTGATTTCTTCGTCATAGATGATTTCGAGGACTACGACGTTGGTAACAATGAGATATGGTGGGCATGGAAAGACGGCCTTGGTTACGGCCCGCATGGCAACGAACCGGCCTATCCCGGCAACGGCACCGGCGCTGCAGTCGGCGATGAAATGACTGCATCCTACACCGAGGAAACCATAGTCCACACCGGCAGCAAGTCAATGCCTTTAGTCTATGACAACAATAAGCAGGGCTATTCCAGGTATTCCGAGACAGAGCTGACGTTGACAGACCCGCGTGACTGGACCGAGGAAAGCGTTACGGAGTTGTCAATCTGGTTCAGAGGCTACCCGGCATCTACCGGTAGTTTTGTCGAGGGCCCGGCCGGCACCTACACGATGAACGCCTCCGGCGCGGATATCTGGTTAGTGAATAACGTGGAAGCCGATGAATTCCACTTCGCCTACAAGATACTCACCGGCGCCGGCTCGATTATCGCGAGAGTAGACAGCGTCGAGAACACGAATGACTGGGCCAAGGCCGGCGTTATGATTCGTGAGACGCTGGATCCTGACTCGGCACATGCCTTCGCATGTGTCACTCCCGTCAGCGGAGTTGCCGCACAGGCACGCCCGTCAGCAGGCGGAACAAGCGTCAACACCAATCAAACTGGAGTTGCCGCACCGTATTGGGTGAAACTGGAGCGTAGTATTTCCGGCCTGTTTACGGTTTCGCATTCAGCTAACGGTTCGAACTGGCAGCCGGTAACGGACGCTACGCCGCAGAACATTCCGATGAGCGCGAATGTCTATGTTGGCTTGGCCTTAACAAGCCATGATGCTGCATTGACATGCCAAGCCGTATTCTCCAACGTCACGACTTCCGGCTCAGTCACCGGGCAGTGGGCGCATCAGGACATCGGCATAACCAGCAATGATGCCGAGCCGCTTTATGTGGCGGTTTCCAACAGCGCCGGCACACCAGCGGTGGTAATCCATGATGATCCGGCCGCGGCAACGATAGACACCTGGACCGAGTGGGTCATCCCGCTGCAAACCTTTGCCGATCAGGGCATAGTCCTGACCAACGTTGACAGGATAGCGATCGGCCTGGGAACCCAGGGCAACATGACGATCCCCGGCGGTTCGGGCAAGATGTTCATTGACGACATCCGGCTGTACCAGCCGAGAGAAGTTGCTGAAGAGTAAAACCGCTTTCGCGGAAATTACAGCAGTACTTGAATGATTTCGGGGCCTATACCATCAGTTCGGTATAGGCCCCGGCTGTTTCAATACAAAAGCAGACACGTTCTACATAAATAATACGATAGAGACTTCGACCTGCTCAGTATTTTCTGTGGAACTGCTCTAAGGGACATTTTGTGAGCTTGACTGAGGAAAAAGACTAAGGAAGGGCTGCAAGCCTCCGCGCCAGCAGCCCCTCCTTGATTATGCACTATTTTTAGTATACAAATAAAATCTGAACATTTCTATTGTGGTGACTACGTATTTTTCATACAAATTTTCAGAGCATAAGAAACCATTTTTATCATCATAATCAGCCCAAAAATGTCAAAAACAGCTTTATTTGTCAGGCAGATTTGATACTTTAGTGACAGAGACGATTATTATCGGTACTGTGAGCATGTGGACAAGAAATGATATTATTCCTGGCAAATAGGAGATAGCAGGTGAAAACGATTGATCTACGCAGCGATACTGTGACTTTGCCGACGCAAGCCATGCGGGAAGCGATTTACCATGCCGAGTTGGGCGACGATGTGTTCGGCGAGGACCCGACAACGAATCGGCTTGAGAAAATGGCCGCCGAGCGTATGGGTAAAGAAGAAGCAATAATGGTCGCCAGCGGAACAATGGGAAACTTAGTGTGCGTGCTGACCCATTGCAGACGCGGCGAAGAAGTCATCCTGGGCGATCAATCGCACACGTTCCTATACGAAGCAGGCGGCATGTCGGCTATGGGCGGCATCCACCCGCACACAATCGTCAATCAGCCTGACGGTACAATGCGGCTGAAGGATATCGAGGCGGCGATTCGCGGCAACAACCTGCATTTTCCGCGGAGCCGGCTGATTTGCCTGGAAAACACACACAATCGCTGTTACGGCTCAGCTCTGACGCCCCAATATACCGAATCAGTTGCAAAATTGGCCGGCGAACGGGGCCTCCACGTACATCTCGACGGCGCCAGGGTATTCAATGCCGCGGTGGCCCTGGGGGTGGACGTCAAGGAACTGACCCGTCACGCCGATTCGCTGAGCTTTTGCCTTTCCAAGGGGCTTTCTTCGCCGGTGGGTTCGCTTATATGCGGTTCGAGCCAATTCATTGCCGAGGCTCGTCGCAACCGAAAGGTGCTGGGAGGCGGCATGCGGCAATCCGGGATCATCGCTGCGGCAGGGATTGAAGCTTTAGAGCATATGGTGGATCGATTGGCAGAGGACCATGAAAACGCCCGGCGTCTGGCCGAAGGAATCGCCCGCATCCCGGGTCTGTCACTTGACTTGAAGAAGATACAGACGAACATCGTATATTTTGATATGGCAGACGATCGATTCGATGCCGGGACACTTGTGAAGCAACTTGCCGGCCGGGGAGTCAAAATGCTGCAGGTGGGACCGGGGCGTCTCAGGGCGGTGACTCACTACGGCATAAGCGCCGAGGATATCGACTTAGCGCTGGCGGCGATGAGTGAAGTAATGGCCAGGTCGTAGCAGCAGAGAAACAATCGGGGCCTATACCAAATCAATCGGTACAGACCCCGAAATCATCTAAAAACCACAGGCTGACTCGGCCATGATGGCAAAGTCCTCGAAGTCAACCTTGCAAGCGACTTTTATATCGCCCCGCAAATCCGACTGCTCAATATTTTATAATCCAGCCGGGCTTAAAATAATCTGGTCAATGTATATGTGGTCTCTGTCGTCCCCACTCTGGCCGGAAGCAGTGCCGTCACCTAAGCCGATAGTGATTTTCTTTACAGAGGTCAAATCTACGCCGCCATCACTGAACTGCACAAGGGCAATGATCCACTGACGCCAGGAATCAGACTGACACGCATGGGTGAATGTCTCGACCCTGAAGCTCTGGCCGGCAGCATCCTCCAGCGTCAAATACATCAGATGCTC
>CAZSOR010000428.1:0-3690 GCA_964608395.1 uncultured Pirellulales bacterium | reverse complement strand
TATCAATCTGTTTATTCCGGCGGGACATAGTCGCCTTCGTAGAATCTTACATTGTCCATCCAGAATTCACCGGCAGCAAAACCTGTGTGGAACGTAATTGTTCCCGGACTTACATCTGTAGTAAAGACAGGGGTTGTTATGCTGTATTCCACCCACTGGTCGGTCATGGTAATGACCTGTTCACCATAACCTTCCCATGGATCTGCTCCGTGTTCCGGCTTGAAATTGACATCCAGCGTGCCTTCATTGCACTTGAAAAAGGCTGAAAGAGTATAACTCTTGCCTGCTTCAAAAACATATCCCTCCTGGCTTATATGAATGTCCCAGAAATTTGCGCCTGCTGTTGGAACCGCAACATGCAGACAAGAGCTGCCTTCGACCGGATCATCTCCGACCACTTCTATGGTAGCACCACCATCAGCAGTATTGTCGGCTATGTACCACGGGTCAGGGACACCATCTTCAAAGCCGCCGTTTGTCAGTAGATTAACGGCTGGTGCAGCAGTACGTTCGAGCCGGATGTCATCGAAGAACATCTTGCCGGAACCGCCTGGAATCGTCGTATTGCCTCTGGTGCCCAGGCCGATAGCAATCCTGTCAACATTTGTCAGGTTGATGCCCTGATCTGCCAGGTCCTGCAGCGGAATTATCCATTTGCTCCAGGCGTTGACCTGGGCCGCGTTGGGATTGTCGTTGACCACGACTGCCGGCTGGCCGGCACTGTTGGACACAGCTACATATAACGGCTCAGCAGCATTGCTGGCGATGCCGATGTCCTGGTTCGTCCATTGCCCACTGACCGAACCGGTAGTTGTGACGTTGGAGAGCACAGCTTCGCACGTTAGAGCCGGGTCATGTGATGTTAACGCCAGACCGATATAAACGTTTGCGCTCATCTGGATGTTCTGGGACATTCCCAGCGTCTCCCATGTAGTGCCATTAGTAGAATGGGACATGGTGAAGCTGCCGGATATGGAGCGCTCTAACTTCACCCAGTGCGGAGCAACTTCAGCGAGTGTCGCCGAGTTATCGCTTGTGCTTGTACCGCCCGTGCTGGGACGACGCTGGAAGGAAACGCCCTGAGTAGGCGTCACAGCAGCAAGCGCATGCGCTGACTCGGGATCAAGCGTCTCGCGAATCATCACGCCGGTCTTGGCCCAGTCGTTTGTGTTATCCAGACTCACGACCTTTGCAACGATCGAGCCGGCACCGGTGAGTACCTTATAAGCAAAGTGGAACTCATCGGCTTCCACGCCGTCAACCACCCAGATGTCGGAGCCGGCGGCGGTCATCGTAAATGTGCCGACCGGGCCCTCTACGAAGCTGCCGACAGATCCCGGGAAGCCCTGGAACCACAGCGAAAGTTGACTGACACCGCCTTCGGTCCAGTCACGCGGGGTCGTCAGCGTAAACTCTGTTTCTGAATACTTCGAGTAACCCTGCTTGTTGTTGTCAAAGGTCATCGGCATCGATTGACTGCCGCCATGAACGATGGTTTCCTCGGTAAATGAAGGCGTCGTTTCGTCGCCGACAGCCGCACCTGTGCCGTTACCGGCGAAGTAGGGTTCTACACCCATTGTGCCATAGCCAAGCCCATCATGCCATTTATACCATATCTGGTTTTCGCCGGCATTATAGCCCTCGAAATCGTCAATGATAAGGAAATCGGCTGTCGTAAAGCTCCAAAGATTACCTACCCACGGGCTGTCCGGATTATCGGTATTGATCTCATCGACTCGCCAGTAGTACGTGGCATCCCATTCCAGTTTGCCGGGATCGTATCTCTCGTTACCCAGCGCCTTGGTGCCCTTGTACTCCGGGGAAGCCGTGGTGGCGTTTCTTACGGCCTCTTCATCAGTGCCGAAGTACACCTCGTGCGAAGCGGCTTCATCTCCCGGACCCCAGCTAAGGTCGGTTGTCTGCTTTACATCGACTGCACCGCCGCGCGGAGTAGGACTGCTTGCTTTGACAGGCAGCGCGAGTGCCGCCTGCGGAATTAGCTGCTTTGGAGTCCGGGGACTCGCCCAGCGCAGCTCTGCGACCGCACCACCAGTAGCTTCATAATACTCCATAACCAGGCTGTATGTATTGCCGGCGATTAGGTCGATCGTTCCTCTGTTTTCGGTGGCTGAGCGGTCAACCCAGTTGTCAACAAGCAGTTGACCATCCACAAATAAACGCACGCCGTCATCGGTTCTGGGGTAGAAAATATAGGTTTCGGTGAATGCCGCTTCTACTTCACCAGTCCACCGGACTGAGAAGTTGTCGTCGCCGACCGACGGATCGGGTCCGCCGGGATCGCCCCAGTCAAAGTCGATCTGAGGATCTGTTTGTGTCAGGATAAAATTCTCAAAATTTATTCCTTTGTAATAATCCGCCCGTACGCCGCCTCCGGTGCCTGCTGTGGTGAAGGTCCATACATCACCCTTATATGTCTCAAATCCGTCAAATTCGTCGATTCGCCAGTAATAAGTCTTTTCCTGCTCAAGAGTTCCGAGAGTGAAGGATGGCGTGCCCGCGGGACCTTTTGCGGTATCGCCTGTACCGGCATCGACATCGTCAAAATTGTCGCCGAAGTAAACATTATGCAGTTTCGTATCGAAACCGGCCATCCAGCTAAGTTCCACATCCGGCTCTAAAAATTTGGCGCCGTCAGCAGGGACTGGATTATAGGCTTTTTTAGGCGGAACCAGGAAGCTCCAGACATCGCCTACCCACGGACTTTCCGGATGAAGATCGTTGACCTCATCTATCCGCCAGTAATATGTCGTGCCATATACAAGGCCGTCCGGATAGGGATACCCGGGAAAACCGACGACAAAGAACGCCTGCCCCAGGCCCTGATTGCCCTGGAAGGTGTCTCCGGTTCCCGCCAGTACATCGTCATAATTGTCGCCAAAGTACACATCATGCGAGGTTGCTGCTTTGCCCGCATCCCACGAAAGGCTGATCCATGTGTCAGCATGTGTAGCGCTATCCTCAGGAATTGGATTGCGAGCTCTAAAACTGCTGAAAGAAGGTTCGACATAGTCACCTTCGTACCATCTTACGGCATCTATCCAGAAATCACCCGCTGCAAACTGTATGTGAAATGTGATGCTCCCCGGATCCACGTTCTCAGTCATAACAGGAGTTGTTACACTAAATTCCTGCCATTCTTCAGTCATGGTCATGGTTGTGTCACCATATCCCGCCCATGGATCAAAAGCCTGTTCCGGCTTGAAATGGATCTGCAGGTCACCTGCCTTACTCTTGACAAAGGCAGAAAGAGTGTAGTACTTGCCTGCTTCAAAAACGTGATTTGAGTTCTGCAGGCCGGCATCCCAGGAATTTACACCTGCTTCGGGAACCACAATATGAAGACAATAGTCTCCCTCAATCGGATCTTCGGGAATCGTTGCATCCACTAATGTATCAACAACTTCTGAGGTAACGGGGCCATATGTGCTCCACGGCGACATGACACCGCTCTCGAAGCCACCGTTATCCAACAAATTTTCGTCTTGTGCCTGGCTTGGATTGATTCCTATGAATCCTATCAACAAAACTGCTGCCAACCAAACTACTTGATTTCTCATAATACTTTCTCCTTATCATCAGTCGCTCTGCGACTTAACTTGATTGACTTCTACTATTGGCCATACTGCCAGTTATTTCGGCCAATTCCATAACACAATTAAATCAAGTAAC
>CAZSOR010000427.1:1877-3702 GCA_964608395.1 uncultured Pirellulales bacterium | reverse complement strand
GAATTGCTGGACGAAGACGGCGATCCTTCCGACTGGATCGAAATATACAATCCAACAGAAGAGGCAATCAACCTGGACAGTTGGTTTCTTACCGATGAAGCCGACGATTTGGAAAAGTGGGAATTTCCGGCGGTCGATATTGCTCGTGGTGGATTTCTGGTTGTTTTCGCCTCCGGGAAAAATCGTCGTGATGCGGACGGACAGCTACATACTAACTTTCAGCTCCGGGCCGGCGGCGAATTTCTGGCCCTTGTCCATCCCGATGGTCGGACAATTCTGCAGGCATACGACGAATACCCCCCTCAATTTGCTGGTATTTCCTACGGACTGAGCGGAGGCACCGGCAGCACAAGCATAGATACAATATTAATCCCGGAGATTGCCGCCGCGAAGGCATTAATTCCAATCGATGGTTCGCTCGGTTTGAGCTGGACAGCGCCGGCGTTTAACGACTCTGCATGGCTCACTGGTGTCACCGGCGTCGGTTACGACTATTCCGGGCTTATCGGTCTCGACGTCGGCGCTATGAGAAATAACAATCAGACAGTATATACCCGCATCCTTTTTGAAGTTAGTGACATCATAGATATTGATGAGCTGACTTTGCGAATGAAGTTCGAAGACGGCTTCGTCGCCTACCTCAACGGCGTTCCTGTTGCCGGGTTCAATGCCGACGATTCGGAAAACATGTCTTGGAACGAAGGCGCCACCGCAACTCGTGAAGATTCCGATGCTGAGGTCTTCGAGGATTTCGATATTACCAACCACATCGGCGCGCTGCGAACCGGCAATAATGTACTGGCAATACACGGGCTTAATACTACTCTAAGCAGTTCGGATTTATTGATTCTGCCGAAACTTATCGCCACCAGGATCGATACAATAGACCTTCCGTCAATAATTGAAGGATACTTTTACGAGCCCACGCCCGGCAGAGAAAACAGCAGTATAAGCGCCAACCTCGGGCCGGCTATTAGCAATGTCACGGAGAACCCGCCGAGACCGAATGAAAATGAAGACCTGATTATCACCGCCGAGGTCAGTGAAACCTTCGAACCGATCAACCAGATAAGGCTGCTCTGCTACGTCAATTTCGAATATGTAGGCCGCTGGCTGCCTGGTGAAGGTTTACCGATGGTGGACGACGGTTCGGGAGCAGACGCAACGGCAGGTGACGGCATCTACACCGCAAGTGTTCCTTCGGCAACCTATAATCCCGGCGATATGATCCGCTGGAAAGTGACAGCATACGACACAAAGGGCAACGTCTCGCGCTTCCCGTTGTACCCTTACCCCAACGATTCGCCCGAGTATTTCGGAACGGTTGTAGTCGATAGTTCCATAAATTCCAGTCTTCCCGTAATTGAGTGGTTCGTGGAGAACGTCAGCGCCTCGGAAACAGACGGCGGCACGCGAGGTTCGGTTTACTATATAGGCGAATTTTATGATAATATAGTTATCCATCGGAGAGGTGGAAGTACGGCAGGAGCACCGAAAAAACATTTCAAGTTCAACTTTAATCGAGGTTATAAATTTTCATACGATCCCAACAAACCGCGAGTCGATGAATTCAACCTTAACAGCACATATAGTGACAAGGCTTATCTGCGGCAAAATCTTGCGTTTGAAGCATACGACTGGTGCGGCTGTCCGGGCAGCGAATCGTTTCCGGTCAGAGCACAACGAAACGGACAATTCTACGGTGTGCAGGTTTTCATAGAAGAGCCGGAGGAAGAGCTGCTCGAACGTGAAGGCCTTGATCCTGATGGTGCTTTGTACAAGATGTATAGCACCTTTACCGGTCCAGGCGAAAAGAAAACACGCC
>CAZSOR010000427.1:0-1777 GCA_964608395.1 uncultured Pirellulales bacterium | reverse complement strand
CGGACGTTGCTCTTGATTACAACAAATGGGCGAATCCCTGGTCATGGGGAGGGCAAGGCGGATACCCACGGAACCAGTCCTTCCAGTATGCTATCAATGTACTTAAGAATGATTATCTGGCGGTGCGGCGGACACACTTGTTTGTGACTCACAATGTAGATAACGCCGGCAGATACAATATTTCCGGCTCTTATTCGGCGCTCATTCCGAATGCCCAGCCTGCCAATCCGGCTATAAACTTCGGAAGCTTCGAGTATAATCCGGCTTCCGGTAACCAGGATGAGGAATATATCCAGCTTATCAATCCCAACTCCTATGCGGTGGACATCTCCGGCTGGAAACTCACAGGCGGCGTAGAGCATACGTTCCTGCCCGGAACCGTCATAGTCGCCGGCGGAAGTCTTTACGTCAGTCCCAATGCAGCGTCTTTCCGTGCCCGGGCCACTAATCCCACCGGAGGCCGGGGACTATTTGTCCAGGGCAATTACAAAAGACACCTATCCAATTGGGGCGAGACGGTCAATCTTTTCACAGAAAAAGATTATCCGATCGACACGATGACTTACGCCGGTAATCCCAGCGATCAGCAGCGATATCTTCGGATAACAGAACTCATGTACCATCCGTCACAGGAAGGCAGCTATAACGAAGAGGAATACGAATTCATCGAATTACAGAACATCGGTACGAGATCCGTACTGCTCGATGAGGTCAAGCTTACTAATGGGATTTATTACCAGTTCGTATCCGGCGGCAATTTGTATCTGGCTCCGGGTGATTATATTGTGCTCGTCAAGAACAGAGCCGCTTTTGCCTGGCGCTACCAAACCAATGGCATAAACATTGCTCCGGGCGCCTATACCGGCAGTCTGAGTAATGCCGGCGAGAGAATCAAGTTGGAAGACCGGGCCAACAGCACGATTCTGGAGTTCAGCTATGACGATGACTGGTATACGGCTACCGATGGACAAGGTTTTTCTCTGACCATAATAGATCCGACCGATCCTGACTTAGACAGTTGGGACCAAAGAGATTCGTGGCGCCCAAGTGCCCACACCGATGGTTCACCGGGACGGGGATAATACCGGCATCCCGCCCAATCTCCGAGATATATCCTTCATAAATTTTTTAGATAAATGAGTTTGCGAATAGTCCCGGCTCTGATAAAATGCTCCTATTGAAATAGTGTTGAGTACTGAGTTCTGCGTCCCGTAGGGGCAGGCATGTGTACCTGCCCTGGGCAATCACATGGGATTGCCCCTACGCGCAGAACGAAAAAACGGGAGGATTATAACTATGTTAAAAGTAGGTATCGTAGGCTTCGGATTCATGGGGCGGACACATTATCAGCGCTGGAAGAAGGTCGAAGGCGCGAAAATCGTAGCGATATGCGATGTGAATCCGAACATAGAAGAGGACACGAAAAAAGCGGTCGGGAACATCGGGGATACCAGCGAGCAAGTTGATTTCGGCAGTCTGAAGGTATATACCGATTTCGACGAGATGCTGGCCAAAGAGAAGCTCGACGCGGTCTCGATAACACTGCCGACGTTTCTGCATCCGGACAATTCGATAAAGGCACTGTCGGCCGGAGTAAACGTCATGTGCGAAAAACCGATGGCGCTGAACTCCAAAGAGTGCGCCCGGATGATAACCGAGGCCGAACGCAGCGGTAAAGTCCTGCAGATCGGGCACTGCGTTCGGTTCTGGCCCGAATACGCCAAAGCCAAAGAAATAATCGACTCCGGCGAGTACGGCAAAGTTATCGCCGGGACGT
>CAZSOR010000426.1:0-3705 GCA_964608395.1 uncultured Pirellulales bacterium | reverse complement strand
AAGGTGATGAATCGGCGAAGACTGTTTTCAGTGGCCCGGGGGAGTTGGAAGTTGGCCCGGCTCCTGAATTTGGAGGAAGTCCGGAGACGTTAAATCCGGAGGAAATGTTTGTCGCGGCAGTTAATAGCTGTATAATGACAACGTTTTTCTACTTTGTGCGAAAGTCAAATATCGAAGTTTTATCGTATTATTCAGACGCCGAAGGGCGGGTTGAAAAACAAAAAGACGGTTTCAGATTCACCAACGTCGAAGTCAGGGCAAAAATTACATTGCAACAACCGGACATTGCTGAAAAAGCTCGTGAACTGGGAAAGCTGGCTGAAAAATACTGTCTTGTTTCCCGGTCATTAGCTTGTACTGTTCGTTATGAATTGGAAGTTAAGACAATAGGAAAATGACCATAATGGTAAGGTTTGAATTTTGTGCAAATAGAAAAGGAGATAAAGTATATGCCCTGGGTAAATGAGGATTTGTGTGTGGGTTGCAGCGTATGTGTTGATGATTGTCCGGTGGGAGCAATTACATTAAAAGATGACCAAAAAGCAATCATCAATGAAGATGAATGTATCAGGTGCGGTCGATGTCATGATGTTTGCCCACAGGAAGCTGTTCGGCACGATAGTGAAAGGATTCCGCAGGAAGTTGAGGCAAACATAAAGAAAACCAAGGAGCTTTTGAAACATTTTGAAACTCCCGACCAACAGCAGTCGTTCCTTGAACGTATGATTCGGTATTTTAAGAAGGAACAAAAGGTGGCAGGCCTTACTATAGATCAATTAACTGCGATAAAGGCTAATCTCGGCAACGGCTGAAAAACCGATATCCTCGGAAAATGACGTTTAAGACCATTTAGTTCAGCTTTTAATGAAAGGTACATTCATGAAGGAATTGGTTGTCATAAGTGGCAAGGGCGGAACCGGCAAGACAAGTATCGTAGCCGCCTTTGCGGCCCTTGCGAAGAATGCGGTCCTGGCTGATTGCGATGTAGATGCGGCGGATTTGCATTTGGTTTTAGAGCCGACAATAAAACAAACCAACGATTTTTCCGGAGGCAAACAGGCCTCTATCATCACTGAAAAATGTATTGGCTGTGGTAAATGCCAGGATATGTGCAGGTTTGATGCGATAAATTTCAATGGGCCGGGAAACGATGTAGTTGACAGGACATTTACGATTGATCCGGTTTCATGTGAAGGCTGCAAGGTATGTGTGGAGTTTTGTCCGGCGGATGCGATTGAGTTTAACGAGCATATAAACGGGCAGTGGTTTGTATCAGATACACGGTTTGGGCCTATGGTACACGCCAAATTAGGCATAGCTGAGGAAAACAGTGGCAAACTGGTGACTGTTATTCGCAAAGAAGCGAAGAAAATAGCACAAGAGCAAAAGAAGGATTTGCTCATCGTCGATGGCTCGCCGGGAATAGGGTGTCCTGTAATTGCATCAATTACAGCATCGGATCTGGTGCTGGTCGTTACAGAACCCACCCTTTCCGGCAAACATGATTTGGAAAGAGTGGCCCAGCTTACGGCAAGCTTTGGCATCAAGACAATGGTTTGTGTCAACAAGGCAGATGTAAACCCGCAAATAACAGATCAAATAAGCGAAGATGCTAAAAAGCGAGGATTAAAGGTGATAGGAAAAATCGCTTATGATGAGGCTTTCACCAAGGCGCAGATTATTAAGGCAAGTGTGGTCGAATATACAGGAGGTGCGATAACAGAACAGGTAAAGGCATTATGGAGACAGGTGACTTATGCCCTCGGCTGAACGGAAGCTGCAAGCATACGAATCTAAGGCATCGAGATTTGATTTCGATCGGATTACTGGTTCCTATGATAGCTGGTACGCCGACAGGCGGGGCGCAATGTATGATCGCTTGGAAAAGAAGTTAATCGCCAATTTCCTGCCAACTGAGACCGAAGGGAAAAGACTGCTGGAAATAGGTTGCGGAACAGGCCACTGGAGCAGGTTCTTCAGTCAATGCGGTTTTGAGGTTACAGGTCTCGACATCTCTGAGCGTATGGTAAATACAGCACAGCAAAAGAGCATTCCAAACGTTTCATTTTATGTGGCTGATGGGCATTTATTGCCGTTCCAAGATAGCACTTTCGACCTGACGGCGGCGATTACAACGCTTGAGTTTGTTCGTGATGCCGAAGTCGTATTACAAGAGATGATACGATGCACTCGCAAGCCGGGCAGAATAGTGCTTGGTATGCTAAATGTGTTATCTACAGTGAATCGGCAAAGGCAGAGGCAGAACCACCCTGAAAATCCATATGCTTCCGCCCGACTGTTCTCACCCGTTGAACTTAAAGAATTGTTGGAGCCGCACGGCCAAGTTGAGATGACTGTTGGAGGTTTTGTTCCTACAAAGAGTTGGCTGATCTTTTTGGCTCCCTGGATTGATAGTATTGCTCGAATGTTTGGAAATCAAAAAGGAGCTTTTATAGCGGCGGTGCTGAAATTATGAAAGTACAAGCGGAAATCAGTCTATATCCATTACGCTGCGACAACCTGACCGAGCCAATTCAGCAATTTGCTGAGCTGTTGAAGGGTGATAGCCTAAAGGTCGAAATCGGGCCAATGAGCACCCTCATAACAGGAGACAGCCAAGCAGTTTTCGAAAACCTCAGAAAGGCTTTTGAAAGGCTCGCCAAAGAATATAAGGTGGTAGTAGCTGCAAAAATTTCTAACGCATGCCCCGAAATTAGGGACAATAAATAAGTTCTTTGAAGAATGGAAAATTAATTATGGCGAAAGAAAATAACGTTTCTCAAATTGACGAAAACAAGCGTAAACAAATGCAGGCCGAACAGGAGCAAATCCGGCAAAGGATAAAACAAATAAAGCACCAGATACTTGTCTTCAGCGGCAAAGGAGGTGTGGGTAAAAGTACGGTGGCGGTAAACCTGGCAGTCTCGCTCGCTCTTTCCGGCAAAAGGGTCGGGCTGCTCGACATCGATATACACGGCCCAAGTATACCCAAGATCTTAAATCTCGAAGCCGAAACCATTCAGGCATTAGGAAATACAATTTTGCCGGTAGATATGATGGAAAATTTGAAGGTCATGTCCATAGGATTCCTGCTGCGAGGAAGTGACGACGCTGTAATATGGAGAGGCCCGATGAAATATCAGATGATAAAGCAATTCTTAAAAGATGTAGATTGGGGCAATTTGGACTTTCTGATTGTCGATTCGCCTCCCGGTACAGGAGATGAGCCACTTTCGGTTGTCCAGCTTTTGGAAAATGCCGATGGCGCAATTATAGTTACTACCCCTCAAGAAGTGGCACTGTCTGACGTTCGTAAGTGCATTAACTTTTGTCACAATCTCAGACTGCCTGTTCTCGGCGTATTGGAAAATATGAGCGGTTTTGTCTGCCCAAAGTGCGGTGAGCGGACGGACATATTTAAGTCCGGGGGAGGTGAAATTATGGCTAACGAGATGCACGTACGCTTCCTGGGCCGGATTCCCATAGATCCACAAATCGTACAAGCCTGTGATTCCGGGAGACCATTTGTACATCACTACAACCAAAGTCAAACGGCTAAGGCTTTCAAAAAAATATTGAATCCCATTCTTGAGCTTGATACCAATGCTCAGGAATTAATCGCAACACAATCTTTACAAACAGGAGACAAAAAAATGCGCATAGCAGTTCCATTAGCACAGGGTAAAATGAGTCTTCACTTTGGCC